>JBBRLB010000055.1:0-37111 GCA_038231575.1 Opitutales bacterium
ACCCGAGCGGATCGGCCACCTGCTGCGCGGCGGTCGTGCCTATCTTGGCCTTCGTATAGCCCCAGGCGTCGTCCTTGGTTTTCTCGCCCCGCACGCCGGCGATGAAACCCAGTCCGTGGAACTTGCCCTGCACCATGCCGTAGCCCGAGGTGACGAATTCAGTCACCCCGCGGGTGCCGGTGAAATACTGCTGTTCGCGATAGTAATTATCTTCGCTCCAGAGCGCCGTATTGACCGGCTTGTAATCCTTGATGAACTGGGCGCCCTCCCATTGCGGGATCTTGAGTCCGGTCTTCAACGATGACCACGTGACGATGGACGGATCGCTCGGGAGCGCGGTCGTGCCGGTATAGTTCCAGCGTTGGGCGCCGCCGTTCTCAAAAAACTTTTGCAGGCGATAATCCGCGCCGGCTTTCACCGCCAGGGGGAATTCCGTCGGCACGCTGTATTTGGCGTTGGCGCGGTATTCGAGGGTCTCGGTGTTACGTTTGCTGTTACGCGACGTGATCGGTCCGTTCGGGAGGTAGTTCGCCGGGTTTGTGATATCGGGGCCCGCCGTCTGGCTGAACTGCGGGTAAAGATCCGATTTCGTGCGATCGAGCGTCCAGCCGATGCCGGTGATGCGGTTCGTAAACGAGCCGCCCCCACCCACCCCGAGGTGGCTGTGCTGCGAGCTGCCGTTGACGGTGTAATCGATGCTGAGGCGATCGAGTTTGTGCTCACCTTGGAAATCAATCTGCCGCGTGCGGCCCAAAAAGCTGAACATGGTCTCGGTCACGTCGATGATGGATGTCGCGACCGGACGGACCGAGGTGACGCGGTTGGTATACCCGGGAATCACGCCGGACGTGGTCGCGTTGGGCGCCGTCTGATTCGTAAATGCACGGGTCTCATAGAGGCGGTTGAACGGCTCGTTGGCGTCGCTGACGATCACCCCGAACGAAAATTTGGTCTGCGGCGACAGCCGGTAGTCAGCCTTGAGGTTGAAGGCCGACTGCTTGCGATTGTTGAAGGCGTCCTGCGTGCGAAAATCCCACACGTAAGCCGGCGTGTTCGTGGTGTTCTCGTAGTCGCGAATCGTGCGAAAATAGCCAGCGACGTTCTCGCTATAGAACGTGCTGATCGCGACACCGAGATTACGCTGGCCGCCCAGCACGTCGAAGACCTCTTGATAGCTGAAGTTCAACAAGGGATGGGAAGGATGATCTTTGCGCAGCGGAATCTGTTGTGAAAAGCTGGGGGCAAATCGCATGCCGGCGCTGTAGGAAAACCGGCGCTTTTCCGCCATGCTGAGAGGGGAACGGGTCTTGAGATTGATCGTGCCGCCCAAGGAATCGGCGGACTGATCAGGCGTGTGCCCTTTGATCACTTCGAGTTCGTCGAAGATCCCACCCGTGAGGGCGTGGGTCTGAAACTGGCGGTTCGATCCGCCGTTGCCGGCCACCAGGCTGCCGTCGATCGTCACGCGGTTCTGCGTCGGACCAAATCCGCGCACCGTTAATCCGGACACGTTGCCTTCGTCGTCGAGATTACCCGCGACACCGGGAAGGCGCATCGCGAGTTCGCCCGCACTCATGTTAGGCAGATTGCCGAACTGATCCATGGAGACCACGTTCTTCACGTTTTCGGCGTTGCGCTGCGCCGTGATCGCCGCGGCGCTTCCCTCGCGCTGACCGCTAACCTTGAATTCCTGGAGCGTGTAGATCCCTGAGGTGAGGTTGAAGTCGTGCGTCGCCCGCTGGTCGGCACTCACGTTGACGGTGGCCCGCGTCGCATCGAGGCCGAGGTAGGTGGCGACAACTTCGTAAGAGCCCGTCGGGAGATTGGTGAACACGTAACGCCCGGTCTGATCGGCGAGCGTGACGGCATGGAGGGTCGGAATCTCAACGCGGGCGCCTTCGAGCAAGTTGCCGGTGGCGGAATTATTTACGGTGCCTCTCAAGCTGGCACCCTCCGCAGCCCGCAAAGTCGGGCCGATCAAACCAGATGCGAAGGCAAAGACCAAAACGAACAGCGGCAACAGCCGCCGACGGGAAACGCTGAAGAGACGCAGGATCGTTTGCATGGATAACGGGGTTAGGGCTTGGCCGAAGCGCTGGGGCGACATCAACGGGGGTGGTAATCGAAAAATGCTAAATCGATTTAGTTACAAGCACAAAACTCCGCTGCATGTGAAAAATTATGCGGCTTTTCGACTACGCCGAAGCGCGCCGCACCACGGAGGGCGGCACGAAAAACTCCGCCGGTTTCACGCGCCGATGACTCATTAAGAGGAACAGTTGGGTCACCACTTGATCGACGATCGTATCGTTCGACGGGCCGACACACGTGAGGGGCGGATCGAAAAAATCCGCGTGCTCGTGGTCCCCCACTCCCACCACCGCGATGTCTTTCGGAATCCGTCGGCCACCATCCTTGATCGCCTGATAGGCGCCGAGCGCGAGGCCGTCGGTGACGGCATAAAGTCCGTCGCAATCCAAGCCCGCGCCAAGGTGCGCGCGCAACGCTTCGGCTCCGCTCGCCGGCGTAAATCCCTCGGCCCTCACCCGCACCGCCTCCGCGCCCGTGCGCGCCTGCACCGTGGCGACAAAGGCATCTGCGCGTTCCGCGGTGCTCTGCGTGAGTAAAGCCGGCACGAGCACGACGGGGCGTTTGCACCCGCGCCCGAGCAAAATTTCCGCGGCGCGCCGCCCGATTTCTCCCGGCGTATCGAGCACGCAGCAATAATTCGGCAGGCGGCGTCCGAGCACGACCACGGCATACGGCAGCGTCGTCCCAGCAAGAAACACGTCATCCTCCGGCAGCGTGTTGGTGATGATCACGCCGTTGAAGCGGCTCGCGTTGAGCAGTCCCGGCATCTCGCTCAGCCGCCCCGCGTGAAACATGTCGATCGAAACGGAAAACCGCCGGCCCGGCCCCGTGCGGGCATCGACCACCCGCTGCACTTGCCGCAAGACGCGACTCACCAAAAACAGCGGCGCCTCAAACGAAGTCAGGATGCCGAGATCGAGATGATGGACCCCGGGATCATGCGCGCGCAGCCGGCGGGCGGCGACATTCGGCACGTAGCCGAGGTCACGGACGGCCTGGCGGATGCGCTCCACGGTCGCGGGCGCGAGGCGGCGTTCTTCGTGACGGTTGGCGAGCACGGTCGACACCGCCGCCGTCGAAACACCCACGTGTTCGGCGATCGTGCGCACTGTCACCGGACGTTTTTCGCCGCGAGCCATGGCGCGCATCACGCACGAACCGCGCGCGGGCCGCAAGTGGTCTCTCCAAGAATCCGCGGCACTGTTGCGACGCGTGACACGAATTCCATTTGTCACTTCGACCGACCGGGCAAAAGTGCGGTCATGCGATTTATCTCCCTCAATCCCGCCAACGGTCAGCGCCTCGCGAGCTATCCAGGGCACACGCGCGCCGACCTTGCGCGGGCCCTCGCGCGCGCCGACGTCGCGCAAAAAAACTGGCGCACACTTTCCCCTGCTGCCCGCGCCCGTTACTTTCGTTCGCTCGCCCGCGTGCTTCGGTTGAAGTGCGACGAACTCGCCGCACTCGCCACCGCCGAGATGGGCAAACCGATCGCGCAATCGCGCGCCGAGATCGAGAAGACGGCGGCCGGCTGTGAATTCTATGCGGCGCATGGGCCGCGGTGGATGGTCGACGAACACCCGCCGGGCGCGCCCGCGAACACGCGGGTGACCTTCGAGCCGGTCGGCATCGTGCTCGCGATCATGCCGTGGAATTTTCCGTTCTGGCAGGTCTTCCGCGCTGCGCTGCCCGCGTTGCTGGGCGGCAATGCGCTCCTGCTCAAACACGCCCCCAATCTTCCCGGGTGCTCGCGTGCGATCGAAAAAATCTTCGCCGACGCCCAGGTGCCGGCCGGAATTTTTCAGGCGCTGCTCACCGACACTTCGCCCGTCCCCGCCCTGCTCGCCGATCCGCGCATCGGGGCCGTGACGCTCACGGGCAGCACCGCCGCGGGCAAAAGCGTGGCGGCGCTCGCGGGCGCGGCGATGAAACCGGGCGTATTCGAACTCGGCGGCAGCGATCCTGCGCTGATCCTCGCGGACGCCGATCTCGATGCCGCAGCAGAAACCTGCGCGATCGCGCGCCTCCTCAATTCCGGTCAGAGCTGCATTTGCGCGAAGCGCTTCATCGTCGTGCGCAGTGTGCGCCGCGAATTTGAAAAACGTTTTGTGGCCCGCATCGCCGCCCGCCGGGTCGGTGATCCCACCGAGGCGAAGACCGACATCGGGCCACTCGCGCGCGCGGATTTGCGCGACAAACTGCATGCCCAGGTCACGGCGAGTGTGCGCCGCGGCGCGCGCGTGCTGCTCGGCGGTGGGCCGCTGCCGGGGCCGGGATTCTTTTATGCGCCGACCGTGCTCACCGAGGTCGCGCCGGGCATGCCGGCGTTCGACGAGGAATTGTTTGGTCCCGTCGCCGCCATCATCACCGTGCGGGACGAGGCCGAGGCGATTCGCGTCGCCAATGCCACCGCCTTCGGACTCGGCGCGACGATCTTCACGCGCAGCCGCGCGCGGGCGCGGCGCATTGTCCCGCAGCTCGTCGCCGGCACCGTGGCGGTCAACGATTTTGTCCGCTCCGATCCCGCCCTGCCCTTCGGCGGGATGAAGCAGAGCGGCCACGGCCGCGAACTCGGCGTATGGGGCCTGCGCGCGTTTCAAAACACCAAGACCGTCTGGGGTGCATGACCTACGAGTCGCGGCGTAAATAAACTCGTTCGCATCGTCGCGCCGGCTATTTTGGCCGGCCCGACATGAGCCCGCGCCCGAAAAAGAAAACCGCCCGCGCCCCGTCGCCCGACGACGGCGTGGCACCGGTTTATTTCAACCGCGAGTTGAGCTGGCTGGCGTTCAACCGCCGCGTGCTCGCGCAGGCGCAAAACGAGCGGCACCCGCTGCTCGAGCGGGTGCGCTTCCTCGCGATCTCGAGCAACAACCTCGACGAGTTTTTCGAGATTCGCGTCGCCGGCCTGATCCAGCAGCGCGATTCCGGCATTTCCGAGCCCGGTCCCGACGGCCTCGATCCCCGCGAGCAGCTCCGCCGGATCCGCGCGGCGGTCCACGCGTTCGTCGGCGACCAATATCGCTGCTGGCACGAGCAACTGATTCCCGCGCTCGCGGCGGAGGGCATCCGGTTCAAGTCGGCCAGTGAACTCACCGCCGCTGAACTGGCGTGGGTGCGCGCTTATTTTCGCGAACAAGTCTACCCGGTCCTCACGCCCCTCGCGCTCGATCAATCGCATCCGTTTCCGCAGCTCGGCAACAAGGAGTTGAATATCGTGGTCGCGCTGGACCGCCCGTCGGTCCGTGGGCCGAAGCGCATCGCCCTGTTGCCGGTGCCCCGGATCTTGCCGCGCCTCATCCCCCTCCCCTCCGCCCCGCGCGCACCGCAGCGGATGATTTTTCTCACCGAAATTGTGAAGCTCTGCGCCGGCGAACTCTTCCCCGGCCACCGACTCGTGGGCGCGCACGCGTTTCGCGTCACCCGCAACAGCGATCTCTACATCGACGAGGAAGAGTCGGCCAACCTCCTGAAAAAAATCGAGGAAGAGCTCCGCCATCTCCGCCGCGGCGCCGCCGTGCGCCTCGAGATCGAGGACTCCGTCACCGCGCCGCTCCTTGCCACGCTCTGCCACCAACTCGGGTTGCCGCCCGACAATGTTTTCCGCCTGGCGCCCCCGCTCAATCTCATGCGCCTGCAGAGCCTCGGCGATCTCGACCGACCCGATTTGAAATTTCCGCCGTTCGCTCCGGTCAACGCGTCGGCGTTGCGCGAGCCGGAAAACATTTTTGCGCGGCTCCGGGAACGGGACGTGCTGCTGCATCATCCCTACGATTCGTTCGCGCCCGTGGTCGATTTTGTCGCCCAGGCCGCGCACGACCCACAGGTCTTCGCGATCAAGCAGACGTTTTATCGCACGAGCGGCGATTCCCCGCTGATCCGCGCGTTGATCGAAGCGTCGCAGAACGGCAAGCAGGTGACGGCGCTGATCGAGTTGAAGGCGCGCTTCGACGAGGCGAACAACATCCAATGGGCGAAGCAGCTCGAGGAGGCGGGCGTGCACGTGGTCTACGGCCTCGTCGGTTACAAGACGCACTGCAAGATGTGCCTCGTCGTCCGCCGGGAGGGACGCCGCCTGCGGCACTACGCGCATCTCGGCACGGGCAACTACAACCCGCGCACCGCGCGCTACTACACCGACCTCAGCCATTTCACCGCCCGTCCCGCGATCACTGGCGACGTGGCGAAGCTTTTCAACGCGCTCACCGGGTTCGGCCGCCAGCCGCGTTTCAGCCACTTGCTCGTCGCGCCTTATGAGCTGCATCGCCGGCTCATGGCGCTCATCGCGCAGGAAACGCGCCACGCCGCCGCCGGCCGTCCCGCGCGAATCATCGCGAAGATGAACGCCCTCGTCGACAAGGCGATTATCGACGCCCTCTACGCGGCGTCGCGCGCCGGCGTGTCGATCGACCTCATCGTGCGCGGGACGTGCTGCCTCGTGCCGGGGCGGCGCGGGCTCAGTGAAAACATCCGCGTGCGCAGCCTCGTCGGGCGCTTCCTCGAGCACGCGCGCGTGTGCTATTTCGAAAACAGCGGCGGCGAGCCCGTCATCCTCGCCGGCAGCGCCGACTGGATGCCCCGGAATTTTTTCCGCCGCATCGAGGTGCTGTTCCCGATCCTGGATCCGGCGTTGCGCCGCTGGATCACGGAGGAATTGCTGGCGGTGGAATTACGCGACAGCGCGAATGCCCGCGTGCTACAGCCGGACGGCGACTACGTGCGGCCGGTGCGATCAGTGAATGCGAAGCCGTTTTCGGCCCACGCGCATTTCATGGCCGCTGCGGGCCGGCGCGCGCTGGCGTGAGGCCGACGTCAGAGGCCGGAGGCGCGCCGAGGGGAACGCTCCCAGCAGTCGGGCCGGTCACCGCCGCGTTCTCCGGCGCGTAAACGCCCCCGCGCAGCACCAAGCGATGGCATTCTCCGCCAGCGATCGTCGTCGGCGCATCCGGCGACTCACCCTGCCCCGCGTGTCCGGCTCCCCAACTGACCAAGGTCCCATCCGCACAGACCGCGCAATCGTGGTTGCCGCCCGTCGCCACCGCCACGGCACCGGCGACGCCCGGCACGTGCACCGGATTCACCGACTCAAATCCACCGGAGATCGCCGACAAACCGATCGACTCGCCCCATTGCCAGACCGTGCCGTCCGAGCGCAGCGCCACCAAATCGTCTTGGCGCGCCGCGACCGCCATGACGTCGGTCACGCCGCGGACCGGCGCAAACAAAGCCCGCGCCGAAACGCTCCCGCCGTCGCCCTCGCGCTCGCCCACCGGGCCGAAGTCATTTTCGACCATCGCCCAAACCGAGCCGTCATTTTTCAGGATGAGGACATGATGGAGCCCGACGGCAGCAGCGGTCGCTCCTTCCAGCCGGAAAATCTGGCTGGGTCTCATGGCGCGCAAACGGTGACCCGCTTCGCGGATCGACGCGTGGCCGCTTTTCCCTCGCGCGGCGCGTGCCGGCGTCTTTCGCGCACCCTCCGCGCCCGCAGCCTCAGTCGCGGTGCTGTCACCCGGCGCGGCGTTTGCCACGAAACCCCAGTGCCAGATCGCGCCGTCATTCTTCAACGCCACATTGCTCAGCTCGCCGGCCGCGATCGCGATCACCTCCCCCAAGCCCGGCACTTTCTGCGGCGTCACATGATCCTCCTGGGTGTCGTCGCCCAAGCGCGCGTGGTCATTCGAACCCCAGGCCCAGACGGTGCCGTCTTTTTTCAACGCGAGCGCGTGCATCGTGCCGGCCGAAATGGCAACCACGTCCCCGAGGCCCGCGACGGGCGCCGGCGTCGATCGCGAATTGTAGGTGCCGTCGCCCAATTGACCCCATTCGTTGTTGCCCCAAGTCCACACCGTGCCGTCACGGCGCAGCGCCATACTGCAATGATGGTTCGCCGCCACGGCGACGACGTCGGTCAAGCCGACCACCGGCACGGGCGTGGCGGCGTCGTTTTCCGTGCCGTCGCCCAGTTGCCCGTGGGCATTGCCGCCCCACGCGAGCACGGTGCCATCGCTCTTCAACAGTAGCGTGTGGCTCTCGTCGCACGCGAGCGTGGGCCGCATACTTTTCGGCTCCACGACGGGCGGCGCACCTCTTGCCATGACCACGGCCACCAGCAGCCCCAGCTCGAGCCAAAATTTACGCGTCAGATTCACGGGGTGCCGGCTTCGCCGTGAGAACGAGTTCACGTTCCGGGACCGGGTTCACCAGCGCGGGGATTACCCGATTCGTGGTATTCCCGGCGCACGAAGGCAGCCGCGGCGGCCGCGCGACCTCGTCATAGGCGGAAAAAGTCCTCCTTCGCCAAGGCTGCGGAGGACATTTTTCTTTCGAACTTCGAAAAAAATGGCGGAGAGGATAGGATTTGAACCTACGGTGGGTTGCCCCACTCCGCATTTCGAGTGCGGTGCGATAGACCACTCTGCCACCTCTCCGTGCTCGACCCTCTGTCGCCTAAGCTTCAGAGGGCAGGACGCAAAAACGTAGGGCGCGCTTTCGAAAACGGAAGCCGAAAATGACTGCGATTTCAGGTCCGCCGGCTCAGACGTTGTCGTCTTCCCCCATCCGGCCCTTGCCGCCGTTGGCCGGCAAGTGATGCGGAAAAAGCACGTAATAGTTCATCAGCCACCAACTGCGCGACGAACGGTAAAACAGCACCGGAAACCCTACCGCTCCCACGCCCGCGAGCACGATGGCGGTGGTGGTGCCGATGACCTTGAAAAACGTGAGCAGCATCACTGGCACGAGAAAAAGGGTGATCGTCATGCCGAAATTGAGCGAGGCGGACCCGAGATAGAAACCCTCGTCGTTGGCGCGCTCGATCGTGAAGCCGCAGGCGGAGCACTGCTTGTTCGTCTCGAAAAGTTTCCCCCGTTTGAACAGCGTCGGCGCCCCGCAATTGGGGCAGCGGTGGGTCAGCCCTCGGGCGATAATCTGGACGCGGGTGACTTTCATGCTCGGGCGGCGAAAAGAAAAAGGCGCTTCACCAAAAGCGAAGCGCCTTGAAAAACAATCTTCCGTTTCGGTTCAGGAGCCGAGTTGGAAGCGCACAAAGCGGCGGACGAGGATGTTCTCGCCGATCTTGGCGATCTGGTCGGCGAGCAGGCCCTTGATGGATTTGTCGTTCTGCTTCACGAACGGTTGATCCAGCAGGCAAACGGTGGAGAAATAATTCTCCAGCTTGCCCTCGACGATCTTCTGCACGACGGCGGCGGGCTTCCCGGCGACCGCCGCGGAGGCGATCTCACGCTCCTTGGCCAAGTCGGCCTCGGGCACTTGATCGCGGGACACGTAGGTCGGGTTGGCCGCGGCGATTTGCAGGCAGAGGTCCTTGACGAAGGCCTTGAACGCTTCGTTGCGGGCCACGAAATCCGTCTCACAGTTCACCTCGATCAACACGCCCACTTTGCCGCCGATGTGGATATAGCTCTCGATGAGCCCTTCCTTGGTGGCGCGGGTGGAAAGCTTGTCGAGTTTGCTGCCGAGTTTCTTGCGGAGAATCGTGTTCGCCTGCTCGAGGTTGCCGTCAGCCTCGGTGAGCGCCTTTTTGCAGTCGAGCAAACCAGCGCCCGTGACGGAACGCAGTTCGTTGACCATTTGGGCGGTGATAAGAGTGCTCATGCTAAAAAATAAGGAGGGAGAAGATTACTCGGCCTTGACGGCCGGTTTCTTGGTGCGGACGGGCTTCTTCGCCACGACGGACGGCTCGGCGTCGCCTTCGACGACCGCGGCGAGGTCGGACGGGATCTCGACCTTCGAAAGATCGACGTCCTCGGCGGAAGCCACGTGGGGCACGCCGGCATTCGTCGCCTTGATGTCGGCGGCGCCGCGCTGGGCGCGACGGGTGTCACGCTGGGCGAGACCGCTCTGGATCGAGGCGGTGACGGCCTCGACGATGATGCGGATCGACTTCACGGCGTCGTCGTTACCGGGGATCGGGTGCGAGACGGTGGTCGGGTCGGAGTTGGTATCGACGAGACCGACGCACGGGATGCCAGCGCGGGCCGCCTCGGCGACCGCGATCTTGTGATGGTTAACATCGACGACGAACATGGCCGACGGCAGGCCGCCCATATCGGCGATGCCGTTGAAATTCTTCTGCATGCGGGTCATTTCGCGTTTGATGGCGGATTCTTCCTTGCGGGGGAGCTTGGCCATTTCGCCGCTCGTCTCCATCGCCTGATATTTTTTGAACTTGGCGATGGATTTCTTGACGGTCTCGTAATTGGTGAGCGTGCCACCGAGCCAGCGGTCAACGCAGAGCGGCATGTTGGTCGAGGTGGCGGCTTCGCGCATGATTTCCTTCGCCTGGCGCTTGGTGCCGACGAAGAGGACGTTGCCGCCATTGGCGACGGTTTCCTCGAGAAACCCGCAGGCCTTCGTGAGCGCCTCGTGGGTCTTGCCCAAATCGATGATGGTGATCCCCTGGCGGTGATCGAAGATGAAAGGCTTGGAACGCGGGTTCCAGCGCTTGGTTTGGTGGCCGAAGTGAACGCCTGCATCGAGCAGGTCTTTGGGCGTGATGCTAATGCTCATGATGATCTATGTATCTTACGAGACACAGGTCGGCCGAAGGGCCGCCTTGCGATCGATGGATGTCTGACGTGATGGTTGCGGAGTTTGATTTACTGACAGAGCCGGCCAAAACACCGGTCGGCGGAGCTGCTGGCAAGCGTGAATTGCAGGAAAGCGGAAAAAGGGCGTTGACAGTCCGGTGCACGGCAGGGATTTTCCGCCTCCACTTTGTTGCAGGGTGGAGCAGCCTGGTAGCTCGTCAGGCTCATAACCTGAAGGTCGCTGGTTCAAATCCAGCCCCTGCACCCAATTTGAAACCCCCGGAATCACTTCCGGGGGTTTCTTGTTTATAGACTTACGCGAATTTCGGAGAAAGAACTGCCCGCGTGCTACATCAGGCAACGTGAGGCAACTTTGAGACACCCGAACCCAACTTTGCGCCCAACTTTTTTCGATGAAAATCGTCCGAGGCTCGATTTTTATTTTCACCGAAATCTGCGCGAGCGAACGGTAGGCCTTTGCATCGAATCTGAACGCAAAAAGGCCCGCCGCCTCATAGGGCAACGGGCCGTGCCAGCTTTCCTGCCGTCTCTGCGCTACGCGGCAGACCTTTCGCGGTGCGCCGCAGCCTCGGAATCGGTCTCCATGCCCTTCCGGGCGAGCGCCATGATCTCTCGGAACGGGTAGCGCCAGGTGCCGGGGAGAATTTCGACCGGATGGAGCGCGCAATCCTTCGTCATCCGCCAGATCGTCGCTCGGCTGACACTGAGCAACTCCGCCGCGATCTTCTGCGTGACCAGCAACCTTTCGTCCGTGCCGCCAACGGCACCGACCGGAACTTCGGTTTCACCATTGACGATCCGCTGAACGGCGCCGCGCTCGCCAGCCGACATCGACCCATCGGTTGCGAGCACGGTTTGCAGGATCGCGCGACTGGTGGCGTTCATGGTCGTTAGGCGCTCATCCGAACACTGTGCTGAACCTCTTCGCGAATTTCCTCCCGCACCTGCATCTGACGGGCGATCAATCCGAGGAGCCGATCGTGAAACACATTCGTGCGGTTGAAGACCGGGAAACCGAAATCGGTTTTCTCTGTGCTCCACTCCACCGATGCGCTCACGCGTTGTTCGCGGTCATTCCAGAGGCGGAGTTCTCCGCCCTCGAAAGCCGGTGACTGGTTGAGGAAGGCCTCAACCGCCACCGCCGCCGAATCGGTTTTGAACTCAACCGTGTAAGTTCCCGTGCGGGTCTGACGGTAGATTTGATACCGCGATACCGGGGCTGCCTCCGCGTTTGTCGGAGGTGCGATTTGTTTTTGGCTGTTCGTATTTTTCATGGGATCGGTTTTTTCGATACCCACATTTCCGCCCGCTATTCCCACGCGCTCAATGGAGCGCCCCTGCCGAATTTAGGGGAAGCCAACTACCCCTAACTCGGTAGGCGCAGACCGTTGGTGAGAGTCCCGGCACCTAGACCGTGGAGCCATGCAGCTCCACCCCGACCGCGAAGCGTCTGCGGACCCTCGGCGGCCGGACGCGTCCGCCCGCCGAGGCGAGTTCGCTCTCAATCCAGATTTCATTCCACGAGCCGCGATGAACGCCTTGATCGTCCAGCTCCGAGCGCATCATCACGCCCGGCGGTGTCGCGGGCTGGCGTCGTCCACGTTCGCGCGAGGTCACGGCAAACTTCCCGCCGCTTCGTTCTCCCACCCGGCAAACCGCCCCAGGACGGCCTCGACTCCGGCGGCAGAGGCCGGCGGATGCGTTCAAGGCCGCGAGCGGTTCGCGTTCCTCCGGGCAATTCCGCCAGAGCGGAACGTTCTTTTTTCCCGGATCGTTTTTGCTCTCTCTGGCGGCACCTCCACCCGGTCCACCGCTGCGCGGACGGGGCGCGTTCGGGTCCTCCTTGAAAGGAATCCCCCCAACCGTCCCCTCGTCCCGGCCGGCACCCCCGCCCTTCGACGAGAGAGCAATCCCGCTCCTCAAAATCAAAAAAGTAACTATATGCCCTCCAAAACCGCACAACCCGCCACGCCAACCAAGAACGCCGCCACCGGCCCCAAGCTTCCGGTGAAATCCTTCCGCCTCGGCCGCATTAAAGCCGCCGTGTGGGAGAACGAAGCCGACCAGAAGAAGTTCTTCAACGTGACCTTCGCCCGAACCTACATGGACGAGGCCAGGAACTTCCACGACACCGACAGTTACGGGCGTGATGATCTCCCGCTCGTCGCCAAGCTGGCCGACCAAGCGCACACGTTCATCTTCGGACGGCTCGCGGAACTGAAATCCGAACAGAGCGAGTAACTCTCGCCTCAACGGGCGGCCGGATTCTCCGGCCGCCTTTTTTGTGTCCTCCGACGCCAAGCCACCAAGGCACCTGCCTTGATCGCCTGTTACAAAGATGGGCCCTAGCTGCGCGCCCTTCGACCCTCGCTTGATTTCAAATGAGCTGCGGCGCGTTGACCTCATTCGCGGACACCGAGCTACTGCGGGGCAATTGAAGCACGAACAGCACACTATCTGTCGCGCGATCGACGTGCGTTAGCGTCCCGCCGTGCGCTTCGATGAAGGTCTTGGCGATGCTAAGACCAAGCCCCGATCCATCGGTGGTGCCGGGGCCGCGCACAAATCGGTCGAAGATGCGCGGCACCAACTCCGGAGGAATCCGGGTGCCGGAGTTCTCGACGGAGAGCGTCGCACCTTTGGTGTCAGCCAAGAGTTCAACGCGCACCCAACCGTTGGCCCGATTGTGCTTCACCGCGTTTTCAAGAAGATTGAGCAGGACTTGCCGGACGCCCGCCCGGTCGGCGTCGACGGACACGGCATCACAGCGGGTGAGTTCAATCGGGACGCCCCGCGACATCCCCAAGGCACGAGCGTTTTCCACCGCGACGCGTAACATCTCGTCCAAGTGGAGTGATTCGCGCGCAATGACCGGCATCCCGGCATCCACCTTGGAAAGAAAGCTAAGCGCGTCCACGAGTGTGGCGAGACGGCGGATTTCTTCGATTTGGCTCGTCAGCCGCAGCCGTTCCGCGGCTGAGGTGGTCGTGTCGTTGAGCGCGAGTTCCGATTCGGCGCTCAAAATGGTGAGTGGCGTCTTCAGTTCGTGCGAGGCGTGCAACGTAAAGTCCCGCACGCTGGCGACACCGGCCTCAACCCGGGCCAGCATCGTGTTGAAAACGCCCGCCAGCCGGTCCAGTTCATCTCCCCGCCCGGTGAGCGGAATGCGTTCAGCCAGATTGCCCGCATGCACCCGTTCCGCACTGGCGACGAGGATCTCCACCGGCCGCAGCGCGCGCCGGATTAGCCACGCCCCGCCCAAGACCACTGCCATTCCCGTAGGGAGGCCATAGAACAGAACGATGTCTGTGATTTTTTCTGGCGGCGATTCCAGGGGACGTCCCCGCTGATACTCGCCGACGAGTTCATAGTGAAGCACGCCGCCCATGAGAAGCAGCGACCCGAAAAGAATCCCGGCATACCAGAGCGTGAGCCGCGTGCGAATTGTCATGGGGCCGGTTGGACGACATAACCTTCCGCAAACACCGTATGAATAAGCTTCGGCTCAAAGTCCGCGTCCACTTTCTCCCGCAGTCGCATGATCGCGACGGGCACAAGATTGGACCCGGGATCGTAGCCTGCACCATAGTCCCAAACGTGTTCGTGCAGTTCGGCCGGCGTGCAGGGGCGACCCTGCGCGCGCACCAAATAGTCGAGCAGGCGAAATTCGCGCGGGCTGAGTTCGAGTCGTCGGGCGCCGCGTCGCACTTCGCGCCGGAGAAGATCGATGGAGAGGTCCGCCACGTGCAACGCCGTCGCTTCCCGGGGAACTCCGCGCCGCGCGAGGGCGCGCACGCGAGCCACGACCTCGGCTAGCACGAAGGGTTTCGGCAGATAGTCGTCGGCACCGAGATCTAGCCCGTGAATGCGGTCGCGGGCCTCGCCACGCGCGGAGAGGAGGAGGACCGGCGTGGTGCGCTGTTGCACGCGTAGTTCGCGCAGGAGACTGAGGCCGTCGCGTCGGGGTAGCATGATGTCGAGGACGATCACGTCGAACGACTCGTCGAGCGCGAGCCGCAGCCCGTCCTCACCGTCAGCCGCGATGACCACCTCGGCACCGGCTTCCACGAACGCTTTCTCAAGCGCACGGGCGATCTTCATCTCATCCTCAACGGCAAGCACACGCACCGAGGCACCCTACGAAAAGGACGCGCCACCGTCAATCTTCGCCTCTCGTCGGCGCCACTTCTAACAGAGATGTAAGACCTGTCCGCTGGCGAGGACCCGGAGGTCGAGTCACCTTGGGGACGATGCTATTTGTCCATCATGTCTCTGGGGTCGGCCAGTGCACGACCCGACCGCCCGGAGTTCATGCGTCAAGCCGATGATCTTTATCGCGCTAAAGATGCTGCTGGGCGATCGCGCCAAGTATTTCGGACTGCTTTTCGGCATCACGTTCACCTCCTTTCTCGTCACGTTCGCCGCCTCTTACTTTGGCGGAATGATGACCCGGAGTTTCGCATTGATCGTCGAAAACCCCGCCGATGTCTGGGTTATGGACCCGGCGGTGGTCGCGGTTGATCGGACGATCAATCTGCCCACATCAGCACTTAATCGGGTGCGCAGCGTCGAAGGAGTGCTATCAGCCGTGCCGCTGGCGCTGGCGACCGCCGATGCGCGGTTCCCGAATGGACGGTTTCAATCGGTTCAGGTCATCGGGGTGGATGATGCCACCCTGACCGGCGTGCCCTTGCTGACCGGCGGCGCGACCGCGGGAGTCCTCCGGACTCCCGACGCCGTGATAATGGACGATGGCGGAAGCACAGGAAAACTTGATACGCCAAGCCAGCCCGCGGATCAGTGGCCGCGAGGCCGACCGCACTTGGAGGTCCCGATGCGCGCGCTCGCCACCGGCGACGAATTACTGATAAACGACACCCGCGTCCGGGTTGCCGGCCGTTCCGCCGCGCTTCCTCGTTTCCCGCCGCGTCCGCTCTTGTTCACTACGTTTTCCACGGCCGAGCGGATTTTGCTGCCCGAGCGACGCCGGCTCACGTTTGTGCTCGCCACCGCTGCACCCGGCATGGACCCGCGCGCGCTCGCCTCCCGCATCGAAGCGTCAACGAACCTGCGCGCCCGCGCCTCGGCCGAATTCAAGGAGGATACTGTCCGCTGGATGGTGAAAAATTCCGAAGACGTGGGCGACGCCATCACCATGCTGACAATCGCCATGCTGGTGGGCTTCGGAGTCACCGGGGTCATGATGTTCATGTTCACGAATGAGAACCTGAAGTATTATGCGGTGCTCAACGCGATGGGGGCGACGGCGCGGCAGATCGTGATGATGGTCTTTGCCCAGGCCGCTCTTTGCGCTCTCTTGGGCACCGGGCTGGGCCTCGGCCTGTGCGCCATCGCCGGTCGCATCTTCACGGGGTATGATTTTCCCTTTCGCCTGATGTGGTTTGCGCCCGCCGTCGGCGGAACCGCAGTCCTGCTTGTGAGCATCGGAGCCGCAGCGCTGAGCATGAGACCGGTGCTGAAAATGCAGCCGGCTTCGTTCCTCGCCGGAAGATAGACGCCAAAACCCTCCCGACTCCATCTTGATGGCGACGCCTCTTCCACCCACCAGCAACCCTTCGCCGATCGCCGTGCGCTGCGTCGGCGTGACTAAGACCTATGGCACCGGCGGTGCCGCGGTGCAGGCTTTGCGCGGGGTTGACTTGGAAATCAGACCTGGGGAACTCCTCATGTTGGAAGGCCCGTCGGGCTGCGGGAAAACCACGCTCATTTCGATCTTGGCCGGGCTGATGCACCGCGACAGCGGCGAGTGTTCTGTCTTGGAGCGGGACTACGAAAGGATGTCGCCCAACGATACCACGCACTTTCGCGGGCAGAACGTCGGCTTCGTCTTCCAGGCGTTTAACCTGATTCCCTCCCTGACCGCCGCGGAGAACGCCGCGACGCCTCTCATCATCGCAGGCATGAAGCGGAGCGCGGCGGTAAACCAAGCGAGCGCAGTCTTAAGAGAGATGGGCTTCGACGACCGCATGATGCGCTCGGCGCCCGCCGACTTGTCGGGCGGGCAACAGCAGCGGGTAGCCATTGCCCGCGCGATGGTCCACAACCCCCGCATCATCGTCTGCGACGAACCGACGAGCGCGCTCGACCGCGAAAGCGGCCACGTGGTGATGGAGCTGATGCGCCGATTCGCCCTCGGCAAGGATCGGGTGCTCATCGTCGTCACGCACGACGACCGGATTGTCGAATTCGCCGACCGCATCGCCCACATGGAAGACGGCCAAATTATCAAGATTGAAAATCAACCCGGCCGCCCGCGCGTCGCGGAGACCACTTCATAGCACCAACATGTTTCGCAAATTTATCCTGCCAGTGCTGGCGATTGCCGGCGTCGTATTCGCCGTTTTTGAGATTACCCGCGGTGATAAGGCACCCCCGCCCGCACCACCCTTCGCTGACGCGGCGCAGACCCCCTATCAAACTTCGGTCGCCGGCTCGGGTCTGGTCGAAGCCAGCACAGAGAATATTTCCATCGGCACGCAGATCGCCGGCATCGTCTCGAAAATATTCGTTCAGATCGGTGGCAACGTGAAGGCGGGCGATCCCTTGTTTATGATCGACGACCGGGCGCTACGCGCCGAATTCGCCACGCGCCGCGCGGCTGTCCAGGTCGCCGAAGCCCAACTCGCCGATGCCAACTACGACTTCACGCTTGCGGAAGGACTCGTCGCCAAAGGCGTCAGCCCCGTTGATGATCGTGAGAAGAAACGTCTGGCCACCAAGAAAGCCGAAGCGCAGTTGGCGCAGGCCCAGGCCGAACTCAAAGCCAACGAAACGGATATCGAAAGACTCACGGTCAAAGCGCCGGTGGACGGCCAGGTGCTGCAACTCAAAGTGCATCCCGGAGAATTCGCCGCCGTCGCCGCCACCTCGACCGGACAGCCGCCCTTGGTGCTCCTTGGCGGTGTCACTCCCCTAAATGTTCGCGTAGACGTGGACGAAAACGACGCATGGCGAATCCCGGCGGGTGCATCCGCCACCGGCTACCTCCGAGGCCACAAGGAGATCAAAACTGCACTGAAGTTCGTGCGGTTAGAGCCCTATGTCGTGCCAAAAAAATCCCTGACCGGCGATAGCACCGAACGCGTCGATACGCGTGTGCTCCAGGTAATCTTCAGTTTCGAACGCGGCAATCTGCCCATTTATGTCGGTCAACAGATGGATGTCTTCATCGACGGCGCCGTGAACGCGAGTTCTCAACGGTAAGCTTGTCACCGAACGCTGCGAGGCATCGGCACCATCGACTAGAGTCCGATTCTTGGATGCTCGCTTAGCTCGAATTCTTCGAGCGACTGCCAGCCGCTGATTTCCCCATTCTACACCCGGTCAAGGTCGTATCGCTGCGCGATCTCCACCACGCGGAATCACTCCGCTTCCCCCTCGTTGCGGGACAATCCCCGCCGCCTCGGCGCTCCGTCCACCGCTTTGACTTTTCGGGTGTTGGGCGAAATCGCCAATCGGCAGTAGGCGATAAGGTCACGTTCCGTGATCCACGCCCCACGGGCCGAACGGCACGAAACCATGACAACTGAAAATCCGTTCGGTGAGGTGATCTTCTCCTACTCACGCACCAAGGCCATCGACGACGGTGTGCTCGCCGACTTGAGCCACGTCGATTCGATCCGCCAACACTGGAAACACCCGTTCGCCTGCACCTCCGCCGTCTGGGCGATCATCGAGGAAGCCTTGCAGAAGGAAGGCCAGGACGTCTCCGGTATCTGCCACGATATTTCCACGATGGCCAAACTCGCCGTCCACGAAACGCGCGAAGCCGAACAAATCCTCTTCACCATCATCATCGCCGGAAAGAAGCACGCGATGAAACTGCATATCGGACCCGGCGACACGGCCGCGCCGGTGCTCACGCTCATGCTGCCTTACGAAGATTAAACGAAGGGGCTTCGGCCCCTTTTTTCGTCTGCCGAACGTGAAGGCATGACGCGCTCTTGCGGAGCGCGCGGCTCAACTCACGCGCACGCTTTCGCGTCACCGTTTTTAGTCACGGCTGCGATCACGCCTATCTGGCGCTGGAAACCGGGATAGTAAACGCCCGTGGGCGTCACGAGCACGTAGCCCTCTTGCAGCGCATACAACATGAGCTGGCCTTTGTGATGAAGGCCCAGCTTCCCCATGATCGTCTTGCGATGCGTGTTCACAGTGTAGTGCGAAATGCCAAGCCGCACGCCCGCCTGTTGGTCATCCGAACCATCTCCGACGACCGACAACACCATCTGCTCCTTTTCCGTCAGCGCATCGAGAGTGATGTTTTTCGGTTTCTTCAAGTGATGCACGAGGGATGGGCTGACGTAGAGCTGACGTTCCAGCACGCGTTCCAGCGCCGTGCGGAGATTGCCCAACCCCTCCGCCACTCCGTCATAAATTCCGTCATAGCGGACACTCCTCAAAAGATTGAAGGTGCGCGTATCTCCGCGCGAGGTGACGATCAAAATCGGAAGGTCGCGCTCAAGAAACGGCTCCAAATGTTCGAGACCATCCATGTCCTCAATTTTAACCCCCGTGATAAATAAGTCCGGCATGGACGCCTGAATTGCGTCCAGTGCATCGAGTCCGCGCTGAAAAACCTGCACGGTTGCGGTTCGCCAAAGCTCTTTGATCTGCCGACAGATCAAATCCCCGTAGAGCCGGTCTCCTTTTAGAACCACGATTCGGAGAGAGGCGGTTTTTGGGATCATGTCGGGGAAGCCGTGGGCTCGAGTAGCAGTTTCATTCCATCGGAATGCGGTCGAAGGCGACCGGCCCCGCGCCCACCGTGAAGCAACTCGTGCGCGAGGGCGTTTCGGATCAAAAGCTCCGTGGCATCACGCATCGGTCGCGCTCCCAAGCGCTCGTGATACCCGCGCTGAATGACCACATCCGACACCGTTTGTTCAGGGCTAATTTCGAACCCGCGGGCGCACAATGCCCCGCACTCCTTTTCGATCATGCCACCGGCAATCTCGCACTGCGCGTCATAGTCCAGCTTGTTGAAAACCACCGTGAGAGTGATGCGCGCGAATATCTCCGGACGGAGTTCGCGTTGTGCATCCTGCCGCACAAGCCGCTCCATTGTCTCATACTTCGACTTGCGGAGCGTCATGATGCGCTGCGATCCGATGTTACTCGTGAGGACGACATACCACGCAGAAAAATCCAGCACGCGGTTGCGGCCCGTCGTCAGGCGCGCCGCGTCGAGCAGTTGCAGCAGCACATCGAGCACGCGCGGATGCGCCTTTTCGATTTCATCGAAGAGCAGCGTCCCGCGCCCGGCGCACGCGTCGAAACCTTCCGCGATGCGCCCCGGTTCCTCCCCCGTGCCCAGGAGCAGCGCCAGCCGGTCCGCCGTCTGATACTCCGACATATCGAGTCGCACGACTCTGTCCGGCCCGATCAGATCATCCGTGAAACGGAGCGTCAGCTCCGTTTTGCCCACCCCTGTCGGGCCGAGAAACATGAAACTCGCCTTCGGCCGGCCGGGCGTCGTGAGGCCAAGTTCGCCGTGTTGAAGCCGCTCCGTCACGAGATCAATGGCAATGTCCTGCCCCGTGAGCACGGCCTTTAGCCGCGTCGGGAGCGTCCTCAATTTTTCGCGTTGTGCGTCTGTGATCGTCATACTCATTTCACCATTTCACCTCAGCCGAATTTGCAGCCGTTGCGCCGGCTGGCGTGGCGACGGTTCCGGCCGCATTCGCGCCACGGACTCGGGCGCGCTCGGTTTCCAGTTGCTCCCGGATTTTCAACGCTTCCGCACTCTGCCGAACGAGCATCGCATATTGCGCCTGCATCCTTTGCTCGGTTTCGGCCATCGAAACCTGCATGAGCCGCAAATCCCCCGTGATCTTCTTTTGCGTAGCGAGTTCCGCCGCCAGCTCATCGCTGGCGGGCAGCGGAGCGATACTCGCCGGAGGATACGACGTGCGCGACACCGTGGCGAGTTCTTCGCTCGCCGTGAGTGGAACGACCGTGCGCCGATAAAAAGCGTGTGCCTCATGGCGAACTGAAGGGTTCGCCGCCTCGCGATAGCCACGCACGTTATAGGGCGTCTCGACAACCTTCGTCGGCATAACCGCCGCGATCAGGATCGGCGGCGAAGTTTGCACGGCAACGGGGCGTTGCGTGACACACCCCACCACGAGCAACGGCATGAGTAGAGTCGAGACGTGGCGCATAATCATCCTGTGGTTGGGTTCTGAGGTGAAGGTTGCGCCGCGCCCGCACCGGAGGCGGCGGGTGTGACGCGCAACTTGATGCCATCCACGCTGGCCTTCTGCGGATCGACCGATTCGAGCACGTAAACATAGAATTCCTTGCCGGCGGCGACGCGCACAAAGTAGCCGTTATCCTCGATGTCTTTCAGGGTGCGCTTCGCGTAGAGATCGAACACATCGCCGACGCCCTCGCGCACGCCGTTGGAAACCGAGCCGGTGATCGTCGTGCCGAGCGCGGTTTGCGTGCGGTCCTGCGTTCCGCGCGAAAATCCGCTCAACGCAGCCGAGGCGAGCATTTTCAATTCCTGCAAATCATCCGTCGCCATGACCCGGCCTTTCAAACCGGCCGAGCCATCGGTGATGCCGTAGCCGTCGATTTCGTGTTCATATTCACGATCCAACGCGATGCCGTTGAACACCAGCTCGCGCCCGTCCTGCCAGACGAAGCGCCAGGCACCCATCGCCGTCACGCGATCGCGCATCCGGCCCGCCCGCGCCGTGCCATGCACGAGCGTGTTGGCGGGAACGACCTTCTTCCCGTTTTGCCATACATCTTCCAGCAACATCGCGATGACTGGAGTTTCCAGATTTGCGCTGTCCACCGTGTTCACGAGTTTGCATTTCAGCAGCGTGCCGAAGGGCATGAACCGTTCGGGCGCGACCGGTTCGGCTCCCTCCGCCTTGGCGGTTGGCCCTTGGTAAGTCGCGAGCAGCGACGCGTAGTGAACCTTGCGGGGTTTCGGCTCCGGCCGCTGCGCCGAGCCCGCTCTCGCGCCCGCTTGCGCAGCGGAGGCGGTCGCAGTCGGAATCGCCGGACGGAACGGCACGATGCCGTCACCAGCCGCGCCCTTTTCATTCTGCGCGGTGGCGGACGGGCGCACTTGCTGCGGCACGCCGTTTTCCAGTCCCTTGTCCAACGGTGCGTGCATCTGACCCAACTCAATTTTCTTCGCGTTCTGCGCCGCGAGTTTCTCCACCTCGCGCGCGTTCGCTTGATTCCGCCCATAAATCCAGAGCCCGGAGAACAGCACCACGACGAACACCACGAACAGGCCGAACTTACTCTTGAAGAAATTACCGAGGTTGCGCGGGTTCATGGTTTCGGGATCTCCGTCGTTGCCGGCGTCTCCGCAACGGCCGCCACCGTTGGTTCGCGCCGCGAGCTGTTGATGAGAATGGTGAACGCGTTGTCGGCGCTCAGATCGTTGCGGGTTCCATCCGGCAGGCCGACGATGGCGAATTCCGCCTCGGCGATATCGCCCGGCCCCAGCGTGCGCGGGCCGTTGGCAATCGACTGTTCAAACCGTTCCTGCGCGACTCGCGCCGCAAACGTGCTCGGCATCAGATCGACCACGCGGTCGGTCGTGTTTTTAAGCCGCAGGAGAAACACGACGGCGTCCTCCCGCGAAAACCGGTAAACTTCCTGCACGGTGATTTCGAGGTCGGGCAGTTCTACTTTTCGATTTTGCGCGCGGAGCGTCACGCCCTCGACTGCCTTCGGCAGCGACTTGACCAGGACGGGATACGCCCGCGCCCGGTCCAGCAAACTCAGGCCGACGCGCGGCGAGAACTTTATCGGGTCCGGCGGTGCATCCACCTTCACCGCGCTCTGCACGGCGGCACGCTTGAAAATCGCGCTCGCCACCGAGTTCGCCGCGACGGATCGCAGTTCAATCACATACGCCGAGCCCTCGTAGATCGCCGTCAGCCTCCCTGCGGCCTCCGGCTGCAAACTCCGCACGAGAATGAAATTCGAGCCCGGCGCGTGCGTGACGTGGAAACGGAGCAGCGTGCCTTCGTCCACGTCCACGGCGTTACGCCCTGCCTCAATCAGCATGTCCGCACCGGCCACCGCCGTGATTGCGCCGGGGAACATCACGGTCGTGATTTCCCGCGAGACCGGCAGGTCTACCGCCTGTTGCGGATCAAGCGTGACTTCGCGGATCGTCTGCGCGCCGAGCGCCGCTACCACCCCGATAAAGAGTCCTGCATATTTCCACATTGGATGTCCTCATGTTTTTTTAATCGGTTCGACTTGGAATGCCGCGACAGCCGTGGGGAATCGTCCGTTGCGCGTGAGGTCTGGGTTAATTAGAAATTTGAACTTCACCCGATAGCGGAGCACTTCCGTGATCGGCGCTCCCTGATACGCACCGACGCGGATTAACTGCACGTCGGCCGAAGTATAGAATGCGTTGTCGCGGGTGCTGAGAACTTCCGGTGTTCCGACCTCCACTTTCTGATGCAGCGACTTCGCCGCGAATTCAGCCTTCGTCTTGTTCAGCGCGGCCTGTGCGGTTTGCGACGCCTCGCGCAGGAAGAGTTGCTTGAACAACTCGGGATTGTCCAAGCCCTCGGGGTTGCGTTCGAAGAGCGCTTTGCAGGCGAGTTTGGTCTGCATCGCGTGCAAGTCTTTTGCCTGCTGGATGTCCACGACCGGCGAGACGTAATACGTGCCGAGGCTGTCGATCATCACGACCTCACGCTTGCGCGTCAGTTGCTCGACCAGTTGGTGGCGGTCCCATGCCGCCCACACCCACGCAGCGACCGCCACCAAGAACCAGATCAGGGATTGCCGCCGCTGGCGGTCGAAGATCGCCAGAAGCGTCGATTTCGGTTTCCCAAAAGTCGGCCCGGCGCGAGGCGCGGGCGGGAGGGCGGTTTCAGTGTGGGCGACCATGATGGATTACTTCCGAGGCGGTTGGCTTTTCGGTGGCGGGACGCTCTGGTCTGGTTTCGTCGGCTTGCTCGCACCCAGCACTTCGCTGTCGCGCAAAAAATCACCGAGATGCCGGGAAATAGTCTCCTCGGCATCCGCGAGGCGCTTTTCAGCGCGTGCTGATTTTTCCAACGCTTCGGTATGTCTACGGTTAAGATTGAACACGGAATTAGATGTCGATGGCGGCCTGGTTGGGGTCGTCCTCATGCGGCTGTTTATCATTTCCACTCTGGCTTGGCCGTTTACCCTTGGCGTGTTTCGAAATCTCGGAGGCCATTGATTCGGCGGCAGTCGCGCGACGCGATCCAGCCGCGGCGCTCTCTTCAGCGGCATTGGCCGCTCTCCGCCCGAAACTGCCCGAATAGAATCCCGACATTCCGCCAATCGCAGTGCCCGTCGTTCGCGCCGAGGCTCCGCCTCGCACAGCGGATTCAGATCCTCCCGCCATCGCGCCTCCGGCCGCTGCCGCGACCACACCCGCCGCACCGACGCCACCGGTGGCGGCAGCGACGGCCGCACCCACGCCACCCGAGAAGGCGGCCTGCGCCACTCCGCCGACACCTTGCGCGAAAGCGGTCGCCGGGTTTACCCCCATCAACAATACCCTCGTCGTCACCCATGGCGCCAGGATCGAACTCACGAGCATCCACGTTCCGATTAAAAGCACCGTCAGCGCTGGCGCGGCGACCGGCGAACCGACCAAAAATACGGGCAGCAAGCTCGCGGTTGCAGCCGCATCCAGCATCGCCTTGGTGACAACTGCGGCGATCACCCACCCAAACGGCCAGGAGACCAAGGCGATCAGGCCGACGATGTATTTTTGCGCAACACCCGCCATCGGTCGGAGCATAAAGAACGCGAGGAAGATCGGACTCAGCGACCATCCAGCGGTAAGGAGAATATCTCCGATCATCTTCACCACGTATTGGACGCCCCATGACAACCAGCCGAAGAGCCAGAGGAACGTGTAGCAGAGTGCGGTCCCTATCGACTTCGTGCCCCAAATAATATCCCAAACGCTCGCATTCGGTGCGGCCGCCGTCTTGCCCGCGATGAACTCAATGAATTGGTCATCAACTTTTGTCGGGTCTATCCCCATCATGTCTCCGAAAGCCATCACGATGTCGTTCAACCGCATCAGCCACTCGCGCAGGAAAACAGTGCTCAATCCGATGAGAAAAACTTTTGTCAGGAGCCAGATGAAGCCGCCGGCATCCGGACGGCTACGCACGGTCTGGAAGACCAGACCCGCCGCAACAATAGCGCTCCCGATGTATGCGCACCCACCCCACAACGACGACAGGCCGTCGAAATAAGAAGAAGGAAGGATGCTGCCAGCGGGTGCGGCCATAATGAGGAATCAGGTCAGGGATTGGGTTTCGGTTCTGCGGGTGCCGGTTCGGGCTTTTTCTCCGGCTCGTTCTTTTTGAAGTAGTCTCGCGATTTGAAGGCTTTGGGTAGGGCGTCCATTTCCTTGCGGGCGGCCTCTGCGCGGGCTTTGGCATCCGCATCCTCCTTTGCCCTGCGGGCCTCCGCTTCCCGGTCCCTGCATCCAGAGGCCACTAAGATCGCGAAAAGTAGGCCGAGTAGCAGGCGGGTTTTCATTGGTATTCGGAGACATCGAGAAGGGCGTTTTGTTGCCCGTTACGGTGAGATACGCTTTTCTGTAACATATTGAAGCATGCACTCATAGTTGGGCTTAAACGCGGTCGAGAGCTTCCTAACTTCCTGCTGCGAAAGATGGCTCCGCGCCTCGGCGTCCGCGTCGTTCTGCGCGTCGCTCATCGCAACCGATTCCGCCGCCTTCACCTGGACCTCGGCGGCGCTCAGCGCGACCTCTGCATCGACAGCGGAAAGTTGGCCATACTGCGCATTTAATACGGCCTCCAATTTTTGCTCCTCTGCCTCCGTCTCCGCAGCTTGCAGTGCCTCACTCGTGCGACCGATGGCCCGCTTCAAATCCTCGCGGCGCGTATAAACGTCACCCTGCACGGTTTTGAATTCATCGACCGTCACCGTCATGTCCTGCGCCCTTTTGTAAACCGTGGCATCGCGTTCGACGGTGATCCCGTCGAAGTCTTTGAATTCCGCCGAGACCTCACGGAATATTCCGCCACGAGTGTCGCCGAACAATCCGCGTCCATCGACGCGGGCCACTCGGTCCGCCCACGTTTTGATTTTGGTCGGCAGATTGAGGTCCATCTTGAACTCGGAAAATCCGACGAGGCTCTTCACGTTCGCCATGTCACCCATTCGCTTCAACTGTGTCTCGAATTGCTGAATCTGCCGCACTTGGTTGCTGATTTGACTCGCCTGCTTCGCGATCTGTTCAGTGAGAGCCGCGTAGTTCGCGATGCTCTGGGTTAGATTGGGCACATCGAATACAGCCCATTGAGCGAAGCTAGGAACGGCAGTAGCCGTAGCCAGTAAAACAAGTGAAAGAATAGTTTTCATGATTTGGTTTCCTCTTTTGGCATCACCACACGGATGACGCGTTTGGTTGGCTCGCGGCGCACGCCATCGCGGTCGTTCTGAGGAACCGTGATCTCGTAATAGGCCTCTTCGTAATTTTCATTGAGCGAGGGACGTTGGTTGTCGCGGGCGATCCAGTATTGCTGTTTTACCGCATTCGACTGGCCTTTTTCATAACCGGCCAGAAACGCCTCACGCTGCGCCTTGTTGTTAAAATAGTTGATCGTCTCACCCGCGACGAATCCGGCCGCCGCGCCCACGGCCGCGCTCTTCGCGCTACCGTCGCCGGCCTTGGCTCCGACGTAAGCACCGGTGGCGGTCGTCGTCGCCGTGGTCGCAAAGTCGCGGGTGCGCCCCGCCGAGTCCGCTCCCGCCGTCGCGCAGCCCGACATGAACAGCAGGACGGCCAACAGTGGCAGCAAGCCGAGCAGATACGGCTGCGAAAAAACTAGATTGTCCAGGAATCGGTGCATGGTGTGCCTTCGGTTGAGGGTGATTAAGGTTCGCCTATCGTGAGGGTGATTTCGTGCCGTTCCGTCAGCGTCTCGCTCCGGTCGTCACGCGCACATTGCCGGTCAATGGCGTGCCCGATGAAGACGCTCGCCTCCAATCGGCCTTCCAGGAATTCCGCGATCTCCGCCTTCGTGCGTATGCGGTCGGCGTGCGGCAGGAGGTTCGTTTCCAGAATCGCTTCCACCTCGGCGACCATCTCGCCATCGGCCGACTCGGCGCAGTCGCGATCTTCGCTGCACTCGGCGTAGGGCGCCAGCAACTCCGCCAATCGCTCCTCTTCGGCGAGTTCGTAGCCGGCGTGCAAAGAATCGAAAGCGGACCCACCAAACATCACGACCGAGGGCACGTCATCGCGCACAATTCTGCCGGAGCCGGTCCTTTCCGTTTCCCGCTCCATGAGCCGAAAAACCAACTCATCGCGTTCCATCGTAGCTTCGATGAATCGCTCGCGGCGGTGCGAGTGAGTGCTTTCCGATTCCGGCTCGGCTTCGTGCGCCGTCGTGACGTGAGACTCCGGCAACCTCACTAACACGCGAGGCAGCGGAGCGGTCGCGGCACTCAAGCCCGCCCGCCGTTGCTCGTCCCGATACTGACGACCGAGCACAATTAGGCGCAAGGCCTCAGCTTGGATTTCTTGATCCGTCTTCATGGTGAGTTCAGGCGTTGGCGATAATGGCCTCCACGACGTTGGCGTGGCCTCGCAACGCCTTCTGGCGTTCGTCAAAGTGCGTGCCGGAGCTCGACGCGCAGTAGAGCATTTCCCGCGAGGCGACGTTGCGCATGGTCACGATTAGCGGGCGCCGTTCGTCGGTGTGGTAGTAGGTGAACTGCGAAAACTTCTTCCCGATCAGTTTCTCCGGTTCCGGGTGACTCATTACCGCATCCTTCACGGCCTCGGGAATGGGAAAATCCTGACTCAGATCCTCAATGTCCGACCGGTCGCTTTGCCGCAGGAGGAAAAGTATGCGGCTATTGCCGAGCACCGGCCCACGGATGTCCGACGATTTGAACTGCTCGTAATTCTGAACCGTCGCGACGTTCCAAACATTGTATTTGCGGAGCTGCTGATAAGATTCGCGCAAGACCTTCTTGCCCGACGGCACGAGAGAGAAGCGCGAAACCTCCTCGAAAATGTTTCGCTTCCGCAGCGCGCGCGGCAGGCGCATCATGTGCGACCGGGTGTAATTCGCGATGAGGAACGCCGCCGCCGCTTTCAACTCCTCGGCAGACTCCGGGATGTAGCCCAGCTCGAAATGCGCGATCTTGCCCGTGAGATTCACGTTGGACACGCCATCGAAAAGTTCGCCGTAGCTACCGCCTGTCGCCCATGGCTCCAGAAGCGTGGCGAGGTAGCGCATTTCCTCGGCGTGCGGCCCGGCCGCCTCCGCCGAGAGCAATTCCTGCAAATGCCCGTGCTGGGGTTGCTCCGCCGGGGTGAAGCGAGAGAAAATCAGATCACGGATTTGCTGCGCTCCACCGCTCTCTTTCGCGAACCGGATGACTTCGCTTTCGTCGGGCCGGGCGATGAACGCCGCGCCCTCATCCGCGTGCCCCAGCTCGAATTCGCCGAACTCGAGGAACGCATCCAGTTCGGTCGCCTGCGGCCCCATGCGTTCCCGGCGATACGCATCGAGCGCACACGCCCGACGCGCGAGCGCGGCACGTTGATCCGGGTGCTTGTTCAAATACCACCGCGAGAAATCATCGTAGAGTCGGCCAATCGCATTCGAGAGCAGCGCCTGACGCAGCTTGTTCCGGTCCTCATCCTTGGACTGCCCGACCATGAGCATCGGCAGCGCCGCCGCCGCGCTGAGATGCAGACCGGACAGCGGCAGGCCGCGCGTGTCGAGGTAGTTCATCGTCAGCTTGCCGTTCGCCTGCACGATAATCGGCTCCGTCTTCGGATCGACCGTCTTGGCATAGGTCGTGTAGGACTCACCCTCCTCCACGATCATCGTGTAATGATAGAACGGCTCCGTCTGCGTCAGAATGTCGATAATGTTGACGCTCTTTCCCGAGCCGGTCGTGCCGATGACAACGGCGTTTTGCGGCGTTTGGCTGCCGCCTTCGCCGACAAAGGTCCGGCCACCGACGAGGTTGCCGTTCGGGCCATCGAAAATGAACTCGGCATTTTCCAGATGCCCCACCGGCGTTGAAGAAAAGGGCAGGATGTTCGCCACCAGCGCGTCGTCGTAGTCGTGCCAGAGCGAGGTGTATTGGCTATACGACCAGCCCGGCCACGTGCAGTAGAAGAAATTCCTCGCCGAGGGTTCGAGCGCGGGCTCGTAGGCTTGCGCCCGCTCCATGCTCCCGACCGCCGCCTTGAGCGCGGTCAGCTTTGCCCGCAGGTCATCCCGGTTTTTGTCCCACGCGCGGATGATGTATTGGATGCGGTAGGGCGAACTGTCGCCGTTGCTGTAACGCGCGATCTTCGTCGCCTTCGTCCGCATGGCCGCAAGGAGCTTCACTTTTTTCAGGCTCTCGTAATCGCCTTCGACGCGGTTCAACTCCTTTTGCTCTTTCTCGATCAACTCGTCCACGTCCACCGCCTCGACGTTGACCGTGATCGCGTATTCGCGGAATCCGAGCTTCGTCAGCAGATACGCGATTGTCGGTCGCGTGCGTTTCGGGAGCGTCTTGAGGACGAGCATCCCGTGGTAATAGCCATCGAGATAAAAGCCGGTGTCCGGTTTTTCGAGCGGCCGGCCTTCGCCGTGCCAGCAGTTTTCCTGAATGGATTTCTCTGGATCGAAGAATTCCAGCGGGTCGGCATTTTTCTGCTCCGGCAAAGACGGATTCAGAAATTCCAAATAGTGCAGGAAATGATCGGCGTCCGTCATCGATCGCACCTGGCCGCCGCTTCCGCCGAAGAGGGCTTGGAGAAACTGCCCCGTGAGCTTGAATTGCTCCCCGTAGGCACTGAGCACTGCCTCGTTGTTCAAGCGTCCGGCCTTGTGACCGGCGGCATCGACATCCACCGGCATCGTGAAATACAGCCGCAGGCGCTCACGCCGCAACGCGCCTTCATCGACCATCCGCGAGTAGCGCACGAAGCGTTCATTGCGCTGGCGCGTGCTCCACTCGTTGGTCGAATGCTTGATCGTATCTTCGCGGTAGCGTTGCAGCGGTTTCCTGAAATCGGAATCGTTCGTCCACTGCACCTGCATCCGCGTTCCCGGTTTCAGGATGGAGAGCAACGCCACCAGATCGGATTCGAGCGTGTTGTGATGGACAGGATCGGCGTTCTCCAAATCAGGGGCCGTCACCTCGAATCCACGCGAGATGAAGCCACCGCGACGCAGGCCCTCGAATACGATCATGTCCTCACCGAAAAATCCGTCTGTGGGTTCAACGCGCATGGTCAGTCCTCCGCGCCCACCGCGAGCGCGTCCTCCAACATTTCTTCCGTGGTTGTGAGTTGTTCTTCCAATCGCTCGAAAGCGACGCGCGTAACCACCGGCTCCTCCGGCGGGCGCGTTGTTTTCGACTTCGCCTCGTTTTCCACCGTCTTGGCCGCCGCAGTCGTTGAATGCGCCGCGCCACTCCGGCTTTGGCTCGCGGACGACGTTTGTCGAAGCGACCGACGCTTCTCCTCCGCCGTCCCCGGCACGGCATCCAGTCCTTCGTCCAAGAATGGATTCCGAGGACGACGCCCGCGCGGTCCGAAGGAGAATTGCACCACCCCGGCCTCCACCAGCGCGGACTCGAAGAAATCCGTGTCGTAGTGCTCCGGCTTGTTGTTCTTCAGCGTGAACACATACGCGAGCGAACCGATACAGAGCACGATGCCGATGAACAGACACAGCAACAGCGACACGCCGAGGATTCCCCAGAGGAAAATCACCATCAGGATCGTCGCACCGGCGGAGCCCAGCAGATACCAGCCAGAGTTTCCGGTCATCCCGAGAAACTCCCCGGACGACTGCGCGCCCTGATTGGCGTCGTGCTCGTTAAGGTGCGCTGAATTCATGGCGAAGTGTCCGGTGTCGCAGTGCTCAGGGGGCGAACGTGCTGACGCCCGCCGCTTCGAGGCCCATGTTGCTCCACATCGTTTTCACGATGGCGAAGGAAAGCCCGCAGATCATCGCACCGGCGAAAGCCCACTTGGCGATGGATTGCCTTCCCATCATCATCGCGACGCCCGCCGCCACGATGCCGACCGCGGCCAACGTGCCGCTGAGATACATGATGATAGCGTTGCCGGACTCGGTTGCTGTGCGCAAATCCACGGCCTGCGCGTGCGCGAGCGTTGGTAACGCCAGCGAGCCCAAAAGTAGAAGTGCGAGCTTCTGCCGATTACTCTCTACCGCTTGTGGGCGGATTTCCGAATACAGGTGCAGCGCCATCGCCATCATCGCCGCACCGAGACCGAGCGCCAGATACGGCGCTATGAGGATCATGGTTGTCATATTTTTCTCCACTTTCGTGCGGCGCTTGAGGGGGCCGATTCCCGCGAAGCACTCTCATCGCTGGCAGAGCGACGAGGGAGCCTCGTAGACGTGAAGAAGTAATGCCTCGATATTTTTCGCAATGGGTTGGCTCTACCGAAAAAAGGGTAGGTCAAGTTTTGGAACAAATTTTCCGAGCGTTTTCTGCTCTGTGACTCCGGCTGAATACGGCGACGGCGAGCACCGTGCCAACTATCGCCCCGGCAACTCAAACTCGATTTGCCCGCACGGATTTGCAGAGGTTCTAGCGGGCGGCTTCGTGAAACGGATCTCGGTCGCGAAGCTGTCGAACTCGCGCTCGCGATCTCTTTCCCACCCAGGCTGCGCACGAACGCGAATCAGCGTGTGATCCTCAATCGCGAGGAAGAGCGGACCGAGATTGTGCCCGCTGATGACGACGAGCCAGTCGCCGATTTCCATTTTGACCGTATCGGGCTCCGCGTAGGCCCAACGCGCTTCGACGTAGTGCATCCACGGAATGTTGCGCCGTTGCTCCTTGCCATCGTCAAACGTGACATGACTCGGGTTCGCGGCCGCATCGAAATACAGCTTTGGTTTTCTGAGCGGGGGCAGGTCCATCACGCCCTCATCCGTTCACCGCGGGCTTGCTGCGCCCGCCGCTGTTTTTCCGCCGCACCGAGCCACGCCGCCTGCATCCGGGCGCGCACCCCGCGCATTGGACGCGGCACGAGTTGCTCCCGCTCCCCGATGCGGGGTCGCTCCATAAATTCCGTCGCGAGTTCGCGACCAGCATCCCGTCGGTCGAGCCGGCGGAGGATGTCTTGTTTATTTGAGACATAAATCGCGTGTGCACCACGGTAGCGGGTGTTGCCGACATAGAACTGACGGCGGGCAAGCGCCCTCGCCGCCACCTCGCCGAGCACCATGAGCGATTCCTCCGACGTGCTCCCTTGCGACCGGTAGGAAGTGAGCGCGTGACCGTAGGTCCACGCCGCGAAATCCGGCGGCAGTTCATGTCCGTCCGTGAGCACGATCTTGTTAGCGTCCGGATCGACGTGCGCCACGTCCTTGAAATCCCCGTTAGCGAACCCCTCGTCATCGTTCCGTCCACGAATCAGGAGTTTGTCGCCGGCCGACACGGCGAGCGTTTGCATCCGCCCGACTTCAAACGCGGCGCGTTGCTTGCGGGTGATCTTCGCTTCGCGGCCCTTCGGCCCGCGCACCTGAACTCCGTCCGGCAGAATCGCGATGACCTCAGCGGCGACCCCGCGTTTGAAAAACCGCGTATCCCGCGCGAAGAGCAGCCGGTCGCCGACTTTGTATTGGTCCCAATGCACCTTCTGTTCCTCCGTCCACGTGAGCGGCTTTACGGCCTCGCGCATGACTTCCATCTCGCCGAGCAGTCCGACCCGGCGGAGCGCCGGGCGGACTTGCGCATTGAATCGCTCGATTTCGTCCCAGAATGGAATCACCACGAGCGTCTCGATTTTCTTCACGCGGTTGCTGGCGTAATGCTCGGCCGCTTGGCCAAACATGGCTTCGTCATCTCGCACCTCCCGAATCAGACCGCGCCGATCGGCAAACTCGAATGCCTCGGCCACCGCGCCCGACGCGAGCAGCCGGCTGAACCGCCGGTCGGCTTCGTTGCGCTGGCGGAGCACTTCGGCGAGACGCACGACCGGCGTGCCTGAATGTTTGATGACGTTTCGCAACGCATCGCCGCGCTGAATGCTGTAGTGCTGTTTCGTGTCGCCGACCAGCAACACGCGGGCGCGCACGGCACGGGCGATCTTCGTCAGTTGGTCGAGTTGGTGCGTGGACAATAAGCCGGCCTCATCGACCAGCACGACGCGGCCCGCCGCTTGCACCTGCATTGCTTCGCTCATCAGGAACCGCTGCACCGTGTCGGCGCCGGCAAAGCCGCTCTCCACCATCGCGTCGCGGGCTCGCGTCGTCGGCGCGAGCGGCACGAACCGCTGCCCGCCGGCCGCGACGTGCGCGCCCTCGATGGTGGTCAACACGGTCGTCTTGCCCGTGCCGGCATCGCCGACGAGCACACTCATGAAATCCTTGCTCCCCAGAATCGCTCGCGCCGCCGTCGTCTGGCCGGGCGTGAGCATCGCCGGCAGGTGCGCGGCATCGCCCATCGCGAAGCGTTGATTGCGCCCCTCGCGCACGCGTTGCACCGTGGCCTCTTCTTCGCGTCGGATCGGGCGAAGGGTCATTTCCCCTTCGTTGCGAATCGCGTCGGGATGCGCGCCGAGCGCCTCGCGCAATTCGCGCCAGCGATAGAAGTCGGGATGCAGTTCGAGCGCGGCGTTGAGCACCTCGCCTTCGCGCACGACGCTGCTCCGCTCATACACATGCCGGAGGGCCGCCTCTAAAACTGTCCGCTCGTTGCCGTGCGACCATTGCATCCGGGGAGCCTGCGTCTTCGCCGCGCGGACGAGTTCGTTCAGCGCGTGCGTTTCGGCCGAGTTTAATTCCGCACGCTGCTTCGCCCGCACTTCCGGCGTGCTGACTTCCGTCAGTTTGTCCGCGCGCGATTCCCGCACGATGATTTCGATTTCGCGCTTCGTCGGCTTCCGGCCCTTCTTCACTGCGTATTCCTCCGCGAGCTTTTGCACCTGCCGCGTGCGCTTCGAGAAGCGTTCGCGCAGATGCTCGACGCCGCGCACCGAGAATCCCTTCGGGTTCATCTCATACGGTTCATAGCCGAGCGCGCGCAGCCGTCCGGCCAGTTCGCGATACATCACCTGACGGAGATACGGCGAAGCCCGGAGCATCTCCACCGGTTGCAAGGCGAGCCATTCGTTGCGCGCCGCGTCCCAGGTCGCGTTGGCGAGCACCGCATGACCGTGCAACTGCGGATCGAGGTCGCGGCTCGCGTCGTGAAAGAAAAGTGCGCCGACGAAATTCCGCGTGAGCCGATAGGCTTCGGTGTCCGCCGCCTCGCCCCGACGTTCACGCACGGCCGCGAAGCGTTCCATTTCCGCCAGCGCGGTTTTGACCGACTCCGTGAAGGCTTCGCGAATCCGTTCATCGCCGCCGACCATCGCGAGCACGCTCACGTCTTTCGGCGCGGACAACTGCACGTCGAAAAATGCGACGCGGTTGGCTTGGTCACGGGAGGTCAAAGCCTCGCCCGTTTTCGGGTGCCGATTTTGGCGCAACGCATCGAACGGTTTGTTCGTCACGAAACCTTCCAAGCCGAGCGCCTTTGCGCCGTCGCCGATCCATTCGCCCTGCACCTCTTTCTCGCCCTCGGTCCAGTAGTCATTCTTCCGCAGGTGATGCGAAAGATAGTTGGCTCCGTTGCGAATGACTCCGACTGTTATCATGCTCAAAATCAGGGTCGGCAACGTCGCCCCGTTCAACGGCTCGCACCCCCCGAGTCCGGTGTAGTTCGCCTACCGTGATCGGTGTAGCTCTCCGCGTTTTTCGGCATCGTTTTCGCGCATCCTCGGCTACGACTAGCCGCGAGGGTTGGCGTGAATCCCCCGTGTTTTTTTGGCCATAGACGCAATACCCTATCGAGTTCGATGGGTTCGGACCTCGGGCAAAAATGCGACCGGTCCGGACGTTCTGCGCCTACCGTTTTTTCGGTAGGCTCGTGCCCTCGCGAAAAGTCCAGGTCGGGCCTTCCTTTTGCCTCAACGAAACGCGATGAAAGCTCTCCCGGCACCTCAAATCCTACTCCGCCAATGGCTGCACGATCCGCACGCCCCGGCGGTCGCGGCGTTCGCCGTCGCCGCCCTTTTCCTCGGGGTCGCGGGCTGGTTCATCCAACGGAATCTACGCCACAATGAACCCGGCTTGCGCGCCCCCGTTGCGCTGCCGTTTGCGGTCATTATTTCGGCCGCCGGGGTGCTCGGCGCGGACCGCCTGCCAGCCCCCTTTGGGCTCATTGTTGGAGCCTCGATTTGCGCCCTCGCCGGCCTCCTTTTCTACTACGCCGACCATCGCCGGTTCGTGCGCGATCCGGCCGGAAAAGTCGCGGCGGATCGGTGGCAAATCGTGCTCGCTTTTGCCGGTTTCCGATGGACTCGCGACAAGGCCAACCGGCACTTCTTCTTCTCCGGCGACACCGGTTCCGGCAAGACCTCCGGCATGAATGGGCTCATGGCCGCGCTCGTTAGCCGCAATCCCACGCTCGGCGGCGTGGTCATGGCGAACAAGGGCGACGAGTGGTTTTATCTCGAATGGCTGGCCAAGAAATACGGCCGCGAGAAGGACATCATCCGCCTTCGCCCCCGCTTGGTCGGCGAGTCCGAGCAGTCGGCGCACCGGCTCAACGTCACCGGAGATGCGCGCCTTCCGTTCACCACCCGCGCCCGCATTCTCGTGGACACGGCTGCCGCCCTGAATCCGAAGGACGAAAAAAGCTTCTTCAAAATCAAAGGCGCGGGGCACATCAGTCGCGCCTTTGAGCTTCTGGCCGAAATCGGACGGCCGATCACGGCGACCAACGCCTACGACCTGCTAACCTCCAAAACGGAACTGGAAATCGCCCTGGCGGAACTGGCCGCGCTTGAGCCGACCGTGCGCCACCTGCGATTGGCCGAAATCTTTGAACAGACCTACCTCAAGCACGAGGCCAAGGAACAGCGGGCCGGTGAAATCGGCACTTCTCAGAACTATTTGGAATACCTGGGCACCCCGGAAATCGCGGAGATTTTCAGCTCAAACCAACCCGACACTTGCTCCATTGCCGACGTGGATAAGGGCAAAATCTTCTGCATCGACGTGCCCCAGGATTACACCACCGAGCGGCAGTATGTCTTCACCGTCATCAAACTGCTCGTCTATCGCCATGCTCTCCGGCGCTACGCGCTCCCGCCTTGGGAGAAATACGCCCTCAACCAGCTCATCTATGTGGGCGACGAGTTTCAAAACGTCATCACCGCCAGCCACGACGGCACCAGCGATTTCAACGTCATCGACCGGTTGCGCGACTGCATGCTCATGCTGATTGTATCCGCGCAGGCCTTCGAGTCGCTCATTCCCCCGCAGACCAAAGAGCAGGCCGAGGTGCTCGCGCTCAATTTGAAGAACCTCGTCATGTATCGCGCCGCGTCGGAAACCGATGCCCTCCGTTGCGCGAATGCCCTCGGCAAGCACTGGATCGAGCGCGCGACGCGCACCGTGCACCCAGATCACACCGCCAGCACCTACAGCCGGGTGGAGGAATTTCAGATCAAACCGCATGAGTTCCGCAACTTGCCGGACCACACCGCCGTCGTGCGGCATTGCACGAACGGTTTCAAGAAAGTCTGTCTTCGCCCCGCCTAATACCTTATTATCTTAACCGAGTCCGATGAACCCAAAAGACAACTCCGATCTTAACGCGACCACGTTGCTCGCCCTCCGGCTGGAAAGCGACGCGGTGCGAGTCATCACCGAACGCCTCAAAGTGAAGGAAATGGGGCCGGCCGACCACATACGCACGAAGCACGAAGTGAAAACCTTCGTGGAATCCGGCGACACCACTGCGGCCGAAGCGTTGCTAAAGAAAGCCCAAGCCCGGCGGGAATTGAATCAGAGCCAGAGCATCACGGAGAAGATGACTCAGCAGCGCGGACAGAGGATGGGCCAGTAGCCAGACATCAGGAACCATACCATGTGCTACCAGGGCGAATGCGTTCAGCCTGCCACGACCTCGGCCTAGCGGTCCAGTCTCCCTTCAAGCAGAAATGAGATGTCAGGGTTGCGTGTTCTAAGGACTCAATTCCGGTTCTTCAATGGCGTCGGCATCGGCTCCAAACCGTTTTCAGCAAGCGCAAGTGTTACCAAATCCTGAACATCCTGCGCATCAGGTTTAGCTTTGGTCGTGATCCGGCGATAGGCCTCATTCTGCCAAACCGGCATATCTTTGAACCAGGGTAACAAATCTTGATGAATCGTGGCCGTGATTGACATGTGAAGCAGGGTTTAACGTTTGGTTCGCTCGACCACATCGTTGCCGAAGAGGTCCGTATCGATTGGAATGCCGTGGAGGTGAGGTGGACCCTTCCGGTTAGACAGGTGGGAGGTGAAAGTAAGTTATGAGTTAGGGCGGGAGGACAAGCGGGAAAGCAAGGGAGGGGGTGTAGGGGAGCGTAGCTCCCCACC
>JBBRLB010000056.1:0-36346 GCA_038231575.1 Opitutales bacterium
CTAGAATGGCGTAGGCTGGCGACTTGTGCAGCGCCTCGGCGCTGCCCGTCGCGACCTCGATCGGCACGGCGTAAACCCACGAACGCTCATACGTGCCATAGCGCTCATAGGGGAAAATCGGCCGACCCATCAGCGCGAAATCCGCCGTGCGCATGTCGAGACCATACATGCCGGCGGCGCTGCCGTGGAGCGTGGCGGCGAACTGGACGTCGGGATGAAACTTGTTGAACCCAGCCTGCCAGCGTTTCAGCAGTGCGCCCATTTGGTCATTGCCGCTGGCGCGCAGCACGCCCGTAACCGCCATCGCGGGCTGGTAGTCGGGCGACTCCGCCGCCGTCATCGCCGGCGAGACCAGCGTGAGGAGTCCGAGAATTATTTTGGCGTGGAACATGATTCAGTTGAGTTTCGCGAGCTCGGCCTTGATTTGCGCGGCGTTGAGCGGAACTAACAGGCGGCTCGCTGCGATGATTTGCTGGCCCTCTCGACTGAGCACGAAGCGCACGAATTCCTTCTCGCGGACCGCCAGTGGCTGCCCGGGCACACGGTTCAGGTAGAGATAGGCGCCGTTATGGAGCGGATAGCTGCCATCGAAAAATGTCTGCGCACTCGGCACCACGAATGGTCCTCCCGTCTTCGCGGCGAGCGGCAGCACTTTGACGTCGCCCCGGTTTGCGTTGATGACGCGTTGAAAAATAAAACCGATCGCGGCCGGGTCGGCTTCGACCGCTTCGAGGATGAGCTGGTCGCGCGTCTTACCCTGCGCTTTCGTCGAAATATCCGCGCGCGGCGCCTCGACGAGATCGGGATTCCATTTCGTGCCTCCGTGAAACGCCTCGCGCTGGATCAAGTCGGCCCAGTTGCTGAGCGTCACATCGGAGCCGTGCAGATGGATGGATTGGCCGCCGAGTTCGCCGGGCACGCCGAGCTGGCCCCACGTGCGGAGATTTTTTTCCGGGCCGCGTGCAGCGTCGGTCGTCCACTTCGTGCCGACCCACCCGCCCGTGCGCTCCGCGCCGTAGACGCCGTCGATCTGGTCGAGCGTGAGGCCGTCGAGCGGGTTTTTCTTGTTCACGATGAACATGAGCCCGGGCGTCGTGCCCTGCGGATCGTCGTAGGACCCGCTCGCGAAACGAATCTCGAGCGGCGGATAACCAAAGGTGCGCTCGAACGCGACGAGCCCGTTGCGCCACTGGCGGTGGCCCATCAGCCCGACATCCGCCTGACCCGTGACGAGACCGGCGAACGCCTGCGAGGTGTTGACGAGATAGGCGTTGAGCCGGACCTGTCCGTTCTTCGCCCGAAACGCCGTCGCCCAGGCACCGACGAGTTCCTCAAGCGGCGTGCCGGAGATGCGCAGCACACCGAGCACTCGTTGCGACGGCACGTAGGACGGCAATTCGCTCAGATCATAGTGCGCCGGTTGATAGGGCGCGGCGGGCACAACGTCAGCCGCCTGCAGCGCCACGGCGGCGGCGAGCATGGGGGCGAAGAGTATTTTCAGCCCGCGGGTCATTGAAGTTTCTTGAGCTGCTCGCGCACGACTTCCGCGGTGAGCGGCAGATATTTTCCGTCGCGTTGGATCTCGGCCTGGCCTTCCTGGCTCAGGATAAATTTCAGGAATTCCTTCACGAGCGGATTCATCTCAGTGCCGGGTTTCACGCTCGTGTAGAAATAGGCCTCGTTGAACAGCGGGTAGGTCCGGTTCTGAACGTTTTCAATCGTGTGCTCAACAAACGGGCCACCGTCCGTCGCGGCCACCGGCAGCCGCCGCACGCCCGGACGGTCGCCGCGATAGCGATTGTAGGCGATCGCAAATTTGTCCTTGGCGAGGGCGTCGGTGATTTGGTCGGCCTCGATGTAGCGCGTGCCGTCGGGCCGCACGATGTGCGCGAGGCCGTGATAGTCTTCGTTCCATTTATCGCCGCCATTCATGATCTTGTCGGCGAAATCGGTCGCAGTGTTGTAACGGAGATTGAAACCGTAAGGTGTGATGCGCTGACCGGCGAACTCACCCTTGAGCCCCAGCTGGCCCCACGTGCGAATGTTGCCCTCCGGCCCGCGACCTAGGTCGGGCCGAAAATTTGTGCCCACCCAACCGCCGTCGCGTGCCGCGCCAAAGATGCCATCGAGTTGTTTCAGTGTAATGCCTTTCAGCGGGCTGTCCTTGTTCACGAGGATCACGACGGAGTTCTCCCAGCCGGCGACATCGTAGGAACCGGTGACCGCGGTGATTTCCACCGGGTCAAAATTCATGATGCGCTCGTAGCCGAGCAAATCGTAGAAGCTCGGTTTGTGGCCCATCACGAGGTCGGCCTGGTTGTAGTAGAGTGCGGCAAACGCGACCGCCGACGTCGGCAGGAAGAGCGAGAAATGGATGCCCGGTTGAAATTTCGCGAACGCCTGCAGCCAGTAATCTCCGAGCGCCCCGTCACTAATGTAGTTATTGCCGTGCAGCCGAATCCAGCCGGTGAGTTTTTTCTCCGGCACGTAGTGCGGCAAGCTGCTGAGATCGAATTTCTGGGTGTAATGCGGTTTCGCGCCACGATCGGCCACGACCCCCGCCCGCTCCTTTTGGGCCATCAAGGCTTTCTTCGTGTCTTCAGACGCGCCCAGCTGGGCACGGAGCGGTGAACTCGAAACGACCACGAGGACGGCGAAACCGAGTTTAAGAAAAACATTTTGGGCGCGGATTTTCACAGGAGTTACTTCAGTTTCGCGCGCTCCGCCGCCACAATTTGGGCCGGAAGCGTCAACCATCCGTCCGCGGCCAAGATCGTCTCCTGCCCCTCTTGGCTGAGAATGAATTTTAGAAATTCTGCAATCTTTGGCGCCAGCGCCGCGCCCGGTTCGCGATCGATCACCATGTAAATCGGGCGCGCCAGCGGGTAATCCATCCGCTTCACTTCCTCCAGCGTGCCGGTGTAATAGGGTTTCGCGGAATTTTCCGCGAGCGCGAGGGTCTTCATTCCCGGAACCACGCTGCCGAGGCAGCCGAACCCGATCGCCCCGGGGTTTTGCGCCGTGACATCGGCGATCAGTTGATCGGGGCCAACCTTGCCCCGGCGCATCGGCAACTGAATCACCGATTTTTTGAAGTCCGCGCCCTTGGCGACAATTTCCTGAATGAAATAATCGATGCCGTTCGGCAGGCGGTGAATGTAAGCCTCGACCGGCCGGCCGGCCCATTCGCCCGTCAAACCGAGATCGCCCCAGGTCCTAATCTCGCTGGGGGCGCCGCGACGGCGCTCCGTGGAATAAATTGCGTCAAGTTGCTCCAGCGTGATTCGTTCGAGCGGATTGCTGGCGTTCACAAATACTCCGAGCGCAGGCGTCAGCCCTTCCGTCCGGTGTGCGCCGAGGCCGACCATCACGACCGTCGGTTCGTAGCCGCGGATCTTTCGGAAGTTTTCCGTCTCCGAATTCCACAGCTCGCGCGCAGGAAATCCAATCTCGTAGGCGCCCGACGCCACCATCGGGGTCGACGCGAGCGGCGACGTTCCCTTTGCGATAATTTCCAATCCCGGCTGCAACTTGGCGAACCGCTCCACCCAGAGTTTCATCAGCGGCTCCGCGGAAGTCTCGCACGTGATCCGCAGGTCACCGGTCAGCGCGACGCGCGATTGATAATGCGGGTAGGCCGCCGCAGGCTGAAGATCAACCGCGAGCCCACGGACCGTGGCAAAAGTTAAAAGTGTCAGCGACGTGATCGCGATGCGCAGGTGTGCAATGGGAAACATGGGGAGGTTTAGTTGAGTTGCTTGAGTTGCTCGCGCACGATGTCGGCGGTGAGCGGGAGATACTTGCCGTCGCGGGCCACGTCCGACTGGCCTTCACGACTGAGGACATAACGCAGAAATTCTCTCAGCTTGGGCTCGACGGGCTTACCCGGCACGCGGTCGAGGTAGAGGTAGCTTTCGTCGGCCAGTGGGTAGGTGCGGTCATGGACGGTTTCGATCGTGAGCGCGATCGCCGCGCCAGCATCGTCCTTGCGGATGGACACCGCTTTGGTTTTGTCCGACACGAAAGCGATGCAGGAGAAACCGATCCCCGCGGGATCGTCTTTAATGGCGTCCGCGATCTGTTCCAACGCGAGCAGGGTTCCATCGGGATGGGCCGGATCGGGTCGCTCGAGCCGGCGATTGGTGAAGACCTTCATGGTTTCATTCCATCGGTCGCTGCCGCGGAGCAAAATGTCCGACATCGTCTGGCTCACGCCGTAACGAAGATTGGCGCCGTAGACGTGGATCGGGCGCTCGCGCCACACTCCACCCAACCCCAACTGCCCCCACGATCGAATGTCGTCGTTAGCGCCGCGCGCCAACTCGGGATGCCAGACAATTCCCATCCAACCACCATCGCGGGCCGATCCGAAAATGCGGTCCAGTTGCTGCAAGCTGAGACTGGCGATCGGATTGTCCCGGTGCACGACGACGGCGAAGGCCGCATTCCAACCGGGCACATTGCAGGAACCGCTCATCACCATAATCGCCAGTGGATCGTGGCCACAGGTGTGATTGAACGCCTTGAGATCGTTCCAAGAAATCCGCGGACCGGAGCCAAGATCGGCGGCACCGCCGTAGAGCGCGGGAACCGCGGCCAAGCTGTCGGCGAGGCGGGCGGCGAACGTGACGCCCGGGTGGAACCGCCGAAAGCCGCGCTCCCAATATTCCAGCGTCTTGCCGGCGGCGATGTAGCCCGAGCCCCAAATCCGGATCGTTCCGGAGACTTCACCGCTCGGGGCATACGCCGGCAGAGAGTCGAGATCGAATTTGTCGATCGGATAAAACGCCCCGGGATCGGGCGGCACTTGCGCACGCGCACAACCGCACCCGACCGTCAGCCCGAAGAAAAGGGTGCGGAGAAATTTCGCGCTCATTGCAGTTTGGCCAACTGCTCCCGCACCGTGTCGGCCGGCAACGGCAGGAGCTTGCCGTCGCGCACAACCGCTTCCTGCCCTTGTCGGCTGAGAATGTAGCGGAGAAATTCCCGCACCTTCGGATCCACCGGCTTGCCCGGATCGCGGTTGAGGTAGAAATAATTATTGCCGTGCAGAAAGTAAGTGCGGCTTTGAATGTTCTCAATGGTGGGTTCGAGGTAGGGACCATCGTCGTTGACCGCCAGCGCGAGCGCCTTCGTTTCCGGAGTGAGAAAGGCGATGTTGCTCACGCCAATACTGTAGGGATCGCGACCGGTGTCCTCCACCAGATCCTGGGCACCGATGCCGAGTTTCCCGTCGGGACGGACATACTGGCAATACTGGGTAAGCGTCTCGTTCCACTTGTCGCTGCCCTTGAGAAAAACCCGGCAGAGCGTGTTCGTTGGATCATACTGGAGGCTCATGAGGCGGACGTGGATCGGTTTGTCCGCCCACTCGCCCGTGAGACCGAGCTGACCCCAGGTGCGGATGTTGCCCTCCGGGCCGCGCGCGAATTCCGGATGCCACGTGGTGCCGACCCAGCCGCCGTTGCGCTCGGCGCCGAGGATACCGTCGAGCTGCCGCACGCTCAGCCGGGCGAGAGGATTTTTTTTGTTCACGACGACAATCCATGCGGGATTCCAGCCGAGCGTGTCGTAAGCGCCGTTGAGCGGCACGAGTTCGAGCGGGTCGTGATTGTAGGTGCGCTGAAAGCCCAACAGCTCCATAAACTGGATGTGCCGGCCGATGCCGATGTCAGCCACGCCAGTCACGAGCGAGGGAATCGCCACGGCCGAAGATTTTAGATCAATGTCGAACGTGACGCCCGGTTGAAACTTCTGGAAACCCTCGAGCAGATATTGGAACAGATGCCCGCGATTGATGGCGTCGTTGCCGCGCAACCGGATCACACCGGACACTTTTGCCTCGGACACGTAATCCGGGAGGGCGCTGAGATCCCAAGCGCGAGTGTAGAATTGCTTGTCCCGCTGCGTCGCGCCGCGCGCCGTGCGAGCGTTCTGAACCTCTAACGCGTCGCGTTGCACTGTCGGCACCGGATTGGGATCGTCCGCGAGAACGGACCCGGGCAAAGCGGCGCTGAGCAATACGAGGAAGGGACGAATCTTCATTCGAGTTTTTTCAGTTGCGCATGCACGACCTCGGCCGTGAGCGGGAGATATTTACCGTCGCGCTGCACCGCTTCCTGGCCTTCGCGGCTCAGGACGTAGCGGAGAAATTCCTTCACCTTCGGATCGAGGGGCGTGCCGGGTTTACGATTGACGTAAAAAAACATTTCGAACGCCAGCAGGTAGCTGCGGTTTTGCACGTTCTCGATCGTGAGCGCGACGTAGGGGCCGCCCTCGGTGGCCGCAAGCGCGAGGGCTTTCGTCTCGGGTGTCAGGTTTTGGATGCCGCTCCAGCCGATGCCGTATTTGTCGTGGCCGAGATCTTTCATCAACTCGGCGGCGGCGATCGCAAGCGTGCCGTCCGGCTTCACGTAATTCGCATATTCGTGGAGCCGCTCGTTCCACTTGTCGCCGCCGTGGAAGACCACGTGCTCAAACATGTCGCAGTTGTTGTAGCGGAGATTGAGTCCGTAAACGTTGATCGGCTGGTCGGCCCATTCGCCCGTGAGGCCAAGTTGGCCCCACGTGCGGATATTTTCCTTCGCGCTACGCGCCGCCTCCGGGTGCCAAGTCGTAAATTCCCAGCCGCCGTCGCGCTCGGTGCCGAAAATTCCGTCGAGCTGTTTCAGCGTGAGCTTCGCGATCGGGTTGTCGCGGTGGACGACGATGCAGAACGTCGTCATCCAGCCCGGCACATTGTAAGAGCCCATTGCCATCGAGATTTCCAGCGGGTCGTAATTGAACATGCGTTCGAACGACTCGACTTCGGCAAACGTGATCCGACGGTTGCCCACGATGTCGGCCGTGCCAGCGACGAGCCCGGCCGTCGCGACCAAGCCGCTTTTCAACCCGCTGAAATCAAAGGTCACGTCGGGATGAAATTTTCTGAACCCCTTTTCCCAGTCTTCGCCGAGGTTGCTGTCGGCGATGTAATTGTTGCCCCACATCCGGATCTTGCCCGCCACCTCCTGCTCCGGCTTGTAAGCCGGCAGGCCGCTCAAATCGAATTTCTGCGTGTAGAAAATTTGTTTGCCGCGGCTCGTGACGTGTTCCGCGCGGGCTTTCTGGACTTCGAGCGCGTCGCGCATTTGCGCGTGCGCGCTGAGTGCAATCGCGAGCATCGCCACCGCGCCAAGACGTCTAACTTTTTTCGCGAGCGATTGGGTCATGGTAGTTTTTCTAGCTCCTTGCGCGCGACTGCGGCTGTCAGCGGGAAGAAGTCACCTTCGCGGCTGACCAGCTGCTGGCCCTCGCGGCTGAGGACATAACGGAGAAATTCCACGACGCGTGGGTCGGCCGGCACGGCGGGACCATTGTGGATGTAGAATCGCACCGGCCGCGCGAGCGGGTAAGCGCGCGCGGTCACATTCTCCGGCGTGGCTGCGATGAACGGCCCACCCTCCTCGACGGCGAGCGCGACGAGTTTCGCGTTGGGGTTCACGTAACCTGCGCCCGCAAACGCAATGCCCAAACGATCCGCGCCGACCGCATCGACGACTTTTTGATAGGCATCGACGTCGCGCTGCTTCTCATCCTCGACGTTTTCAAACTGCTGGAGATCGGGATTCCATAGCACACTCCCTTTCATCACGGTCTGTGAGAAAAAATATCCCGGTGCCTCGAACGCCAGGCCGCTGTAAGGCTTGATCGTCTTTCCCGCCCATTCGCCGGTCAGATCCAACTGGTCCCACGTGCGGATGTTTTCCTTCGCGCCGCGCCGGTGTTCCGCACCGAAAATCGCGTCGAGTTGCGCGAAGGTCAACCGCGCGATCGGATTGTCGCGGTGCACAAAAACACCGAGCGCCATGATCTTGTCCTGATTGCCGAAACTTCCGGTGAGCACCGTGACCGGCGTGATTTTTTGTCGCGTCAACTTTTCGTAAGCCGCGATCTCGGGCGGCGTGATTTCGCGGGCGAGCACGCCGAGGTCGGCGCGGCCGCTATACAAACCCGCCATCGCCGAAGCGCTGCTCACAAGTGTGTCCTCGAAACGCACGTCCGGATGGTAGGCTTTGAAGCCTTCCTCCCACAGCCCCATCATCTTCTTCAAATAACCGTGCCCCCAGCTGCGAATCGTGCCGCTGACTTGGCGCGTGGGTTTATAAACGGGAAACTCACCCAACTCGTCCGCGAAAACTGGAAGCGCCGCCAACAGCGCCAGTGCAACGACGATTGAACGGATCGCGTTCATTGGATTTTCTTGAGCTGCTCGCGCGCAATTTCGCCGGTGAGCGGGAGATATTTTCCGTCCTTCATCACGAGTTCCTGGCCTTCGCGGCTCAGGATGAAGCGGAGAAATTCCTTGAGCTTTGGGTCAACTGGTTTGCCGGCGATGCGATCGAGGAAGAAAAACACATCGGCATACATCGGGTAGGTGCGCGCGCGGACGTTTTCGAGCGTGAGTTCGTAGGCGGGCCCGCCTGTCTTGACGGAGAGCGCGACCGCCTTCGTCGATGGCGTGGCCCACGCCGCACCGCCCGCCATGTAGGCGATCGCGTAGCGGTCCTTCGCGACGTCTTCCATCATCAATGCCCCGGCGAGTTTCAGTTTGCCGTCGGGTTGGAGCTTGTTCGCATATTCGCGGAGCTGCTCGTTCCACTTGTTCGTCACGCCGCCGAAGGCGCGCGACGTGATTTCCTGCGCGAAATGATATTGGAGATTGTAGCCGAGCACATGAATCGGTTTGTCGGCCCACTCGCCGGTGAGGCCGAGCTGGCCCCAAGTGCGGATATTTTTCTCGGGGCCGCGCGCGCGGCTCTCGTCCCAATCCATGTCGCGCCACACGCCGGTGCGCTCGCAGCCGAAGATGCCGTCGATTTGTTCGAGCGAAAGTTTCGCGAGCGGGTTGTCCTGGTTGACGTAGACGCCGATCGCGGGATTCCAGCCGGAGACGTCATAACTGCCGGTGACTACCACGATGCCGAGCGGCAGCCGGCTGAACTCGCGCTGATAAGCGAGCTGTTCGTCCCACATGATCTGGCGGCCCATCGGGCCGAGATCAGACTTGCCGAAGATGAGGCCGGGGATCGCGTGCTCGCTCGTATTAAGATGGAGATCGAACTGCGCGTCGGGATGAAATTTCTTGAACGCCGCCTCCCACCACCCGGCCAGCGGGCTGTCGGTAAAATAATTCGAGCCCCACAAGCGGATGAGGCCGGAGACTTTTTGCTCGGGCGCGTAGCTCGGCAGATCAGACACATCGAATTTCTTCGTGTAGTGAACTTCGGCGCCACGCGTCTTCATCATCCGCGCACGCGCTGCTTGCACTTCGAGCGAGCTGGACTCTGCCGCGCGGCACGCCGACGACGGCAGTGCTGCCGCGAACACGGAAAGCAAAATCCGGGGAAAAGATTTCATGGGATTTCCTTCATCGCTATTTCGACGAAGCGATTGTCGTAGGTCGCCTCCGGCCGGACCTTCCCGCTCTGCGAGGCGATACGACGGTATTTTCCCTCCGGGCTGTCGTCGAAATTCGTGTGGGCGAGCACCTCGCAGGCGAGTTTCGCGGCCGAGGGCGGGATCGAGTAGTCGCCGTGGGTGAGGCCGGGCTGGACCTTCGCGATCTCGTCAGTCTTGGTTTTTTTATACTCGGTAAAGAGGTCGTTGTTCATGTCGGGCGCGAAATAGCCCGAGGGCATCTTCGCGATAATCTCTGCTGCGGTGTGCGTGTTGATGAACCGCATTGTGCGCACGAAAACAGTCACGAGCCGCTGCACGCGATCGGGGTGCGCCTCGATGTAGCGCGGCGCGACGTAAAGGCAGCGCGCAGGCCAGACGTCGCCGAGCGCCGCACGCGTGCCAGCTGCGGTCGAAAGATCGTAGAGTGGCGTCACCAATTTGGTCGCGAGCAGCCCCGTGGTCATCGGCTCCATGCACGCGACGATGTCCACTTTGCCTTCCTTCAGCGCGGCCGTCAGCAATGGCAGCTTTGCGGACAACTCGGCGGGGGCCGGGGTGTAATTCTCCTGCGACACGCCCGCCTTGGCCAAAATCACGTCCGTCAGGTAGCGCCGCGTGGAAAACCCCGCGGAGTCGGCGATGACGCGTCCCTTGAAATCGGCAGCGCTCTTCACCTGATCCTTGATGCGATTCGCCACGGAGATGGTCAGGTGCGGGCTGTCTTCGATCAGGAAAACGGCGCGCGCCGGCTGGTCGTTGCCGATGCCGAAGACGACGCGCTGATACCAGCAAATCTCCGCATCGATCGTGCCGTCGTTGAGCAACTCGGTGGAGTAAAAGTCCTCGTCGCGGTAGTTCATGACGTTGACCGTCTCGATTTCGATGCCCGCTTGTTCAAAGTAACCAAGCCCCGCGGCGAGCTCCGGCACGAGGTGGCCGATGCCCGGCATCGGGGCGAGGCGGATTTTGATTTTTTCGGGCGCGGCGAGCGACGCCGACGTGAAACAGGCGCCGGCGAAGAGTGACAAAGCGAGGAGACGGAGGTGCGTTTTCATGGACGGGCTAATTCAGTTTCTGGAGTTGCTCGCGCACGACGGGTGCCGTGAGCGGAAGATAATCGCCCTCGCGCGCGACGTCGGCCTGGCCTTCGCGACTGAGAATATAGCGGAGAAATTCGCGGACTTTCGGATCGACCTTGGGGTTGGCTGCTTCGCCGCCAGGCGTGTCGGGCGCGAAATAAATATAGACCGGCCGCGAGAGCGGATAGGCGCGGCTCGCGACGCTCGCACGCGTCGGCGTGACAAACGGGCCACCGCTTTTTTCCGCGATCGCGAGCACTTTCACCTGCGGCGTCGCGTAGCATGCGCCCGTGTAGGCAATGCCGTAGGGATCCTTGCTCAGCGCGGCGATCAGCGCGGCGCGATCCTCAAACTCCATCAGGCCCTCGGCCCAGATGTCGGAGCCGCCCATCACGCGGCTCTGGAAAAATCCGATGCCGCCCGCGTGCAAGCCCGGCGGACCGTAGAGATGAATCGGCTGGTCGGCCCATGCCCCGGTGAGACCGAGCTGGCCCCACGTGCGAAGATTTTTTTCCGGACCGCGCGCCGCTTCCTTGGCCCACACCATGCCCTGCCAGCCGCCCGTGCGTTCGGCGCTGAAAATTCCGTCGAGCTGAGCGAGCGTGAGTTGCACGAGCGGATTGTCGCGGTGAACGAAAACCGTCAGCGCAAAAGATTTGTGCGGCACGTCGAAACTCCCGGTGGCGACCTCGATCTCGACGGGCAGCATGAGCGAACGCCGATAAACGCCGTAATACTCGAACGTGTAGATTTGCCGGCCCATCAAGCCGAGCTCGGCCACGTTTTCTACGAAGCCATAGGTCGCCGACGCGGTGCCTTTCAGGAAATCCGCAAACGCCACGTCGGGGTAAAATTTTTTAAATCCGGCCTCCCAGTTTTTCAGCAGACCCGCCATGTGATCGTTGCCCCAGCTGCGAATGACGCCGGAGACTTTTTGTTCAGGACGGTAGGCCGGCAGCGCGACGAAATCTTGCGCGCTCACCGGTCGGGCAGAAAGCAGCAGAACCAGCGCGAGACTTTTTTTGAGTTTCACGGCAGGCGGCGTAGTCACTGGAGCTTTTCCCGTTCCTCGCGAATCGTCGCGGCGTTCAGCGGGAGATACATGCCGTCGTCGATCACCGCCTGCTGGCCCTCGCGGCTCAGGACGAAGCGCAGGAACTCTTTCAGCCGCGACGGCACTGGCTGGCCAGGCGGACGCTTCAGGTAGATGTAGACCGAGGTGACGAGCGGGTAAGTGCGTTGGAAAAAGCTTTCATTGGTCGGCGCGACGAACGGGCCGCCGGGCGTTGCGGCGAGCGCGAGCGCCTTCACGCCGGGATTTTTCTCCACAATGCGCATGAAGCTGAAGCCGATCCCGTTGCGATCGGCCGCGACGCCGGCGACCAGCGCTTCATCGGCCGGCACCTCGCCGCCGCCGCGCACGAATTCGCGGATCGTCGGGTTCCACTTGGTGCCACCCTTGAACGCGACCTGTTGGATCAGCGCCGACCAGCCGCTGAGCGTCGCGTCGATGCCGTAGAGTTGGATCGGTCTATCAGCCCACTCGCCGGTGAGACCGAGCTGGCCCCAGGTGCGGAGATTTTTTTCTGCGCCGCGCGCGTTGGTCGTCGTCCATTTGGTGCCCTCCCAACCCCCAGTGCGTTGCGCACCGAAGATGCCGTCGAGCTGCTCGAGCGTGAGGCCCGCGAGCGGATTATCCTTGTGCACAAAAACGATCGCGCCGGGCGTGTTGCCTTTGCGCAGGTTGAAACCACCGGTCGCGACCACGATCTCCAGCGGCGGATAACCCCAGGTGCCCTCGAGCGCCTTGAGGTCCGCCCGATACGCGCGGCGGCCGGTGACCGCCAGGTCGGCCGTGTCCGCGCCGAGACCGCTGAACCACGCCGGCACCGTGTATTCCGCCGAGCGCACGAGCGGGTGGAGTTTCAAAAACTGGTCCTGCCAAAAGTGGATGAGGTGCTGGGAGAGTTCGGTGTCGTGAATCCGGATCACCCCATGCGCGGGCGCCGCGGGCGCGTAAACCGGCAGCGCAGCCAAATCAAATTCCTGCGCGTGGGCGTTGAAAAAGACCAGCCCCGCCGCGACAAAAAAAACGGCGCGAGCGGACGAGGCGGGACTCATGAGGTGAAAGGGGAAACGCGCGAGCGAGAGTCGCGCGTCCCTCTGAGCTTGCGCGCGCATCCTGAAACCGAAGTGAACGCGCACTGAATTTCGTTTCAGTTTCTAGTCGCGCGGCACAAAAGAGCCGCCCGCGAAATTCCGGGCGGCTGAAATTTTCGGCGGACGAAGAACGCGAACTTAGAAGCGCGTCGAGGCCGAGAAGGTGAGCTTGCGCTGCTCGCCGACGTTAAGCGTGAGCGCGCTCTGGGCGGACGCGATATACTTCCGATCGAGGAGATTTTGGATGTTGAGCGCGAAGTTGTAGCGCTTCCACGCGTAGTAGGCGGAGCTGTCCACGCGCGCCCAGCCGGACAGACGGTAGTAAAGCGAGGTGGTGGGATCGCCGGCCCATGCCTGGCCGACGAAGACGACGCCGGTGCCGAGGCCGAGGCCCTTCATCTGGCCTTGGGCGAAATTGTAGCGCGTCCAGAAATTGCCTGAGACCCGTGGCGCGTTGGCGAGGTCGAGGCCGATCGTGGTCGGATTCTTGGCCGATCCGGCGATGACTGCCTTTGAATAAGCGTAGCCAGCTTGGAGCTGCCAATTCGGGATCGGCTGCCACTGCACTTCGATCTCACCACCCTTGCTGTTCTGTTTGCCGTCGATGCGGGAGATGCCCTGACCGGGCTGCGCGATGCTGCCGGGGGGGACAGGATTGGCGCCACCGGCGGCGGTGAAATTAGTCCCGGAGGCAACCAGCACGTTGGTGCGGTTGATTTCATACGCCGCGAACGTGACGTTGAGATTTTTTTCGGCAGTGTCGAACTTCAGGCCGATTTCCTTTTGCTCGCCGGATTCGGGCGGGAAGTTAGTGCCGCCGCTTTGATCGAAGGCGATGTTCGTCTGCGGCTTGATCGACTGGCTCCAGCTCGCGTAGGCGGAGATGTTGCTGTTTAAGTCATAGACGACGCCGAGCTGTTTGGTGTTGGCCTTGAGATCGGTGGCGAAGGTCGTGAGGTTGACCCCGTTGGTCAGAGGCTGGAGCGTGTTGACGCCGTGAACTTTTTGGTGGTCGTGGCGGAAGCCGAGTGAGACGTGCAGCGAATCGCCGACCTTGATCTGGTCGGAAACATATTCGCCAATCGCGGTTTGGTAAGTGAGCTGATTCGTCGCGCCGGTGCCGTTGGCGGGATAATCGAATTGATCGATGGCGGGTTTGGTGAGGGTGATGGCTTGCGCCACCGTCTGGTTCGGGCCGAAGGCGATGCGGGCGTTGCCGAAAAATTCACCGCCGCCGCCCGCGCCGAAGAGGAGCGTCTGCTTGACGAGGCCCGTCGTGAAGGTGCGGAAAAGATTCGCGTCGGCAAAATTGTAGCGGTGGCCATTCTTGACGTAGTTGTATTGGCGGCGAAAGAGCGAGTTGGGGGTGAGGTAAGCGCCGGTCGTGGGCGTCGCGGGCGGCGGATTGAAGATCGTGTTGGCGTTGTTCACCGTCACCTCGCGCACGACGTCCAAGTGCCAGACCGAGCGCGACTGCACGCGGAGCCGCCAGTCGCCGGGGAGCGTGGCGCGGAAATTCATCGAGGCGGCGGAGCCGCGATCGGTCGCCTTGTCCTTGCTCTCGTTATAAACGGTGTTGAGCGGCGCGGTGAAGTAGGTGGCGTTTTTGCCGTAAGCGGCGGTCTGGGTCGGAGCCGTTACTCCCGCGATGCCGATCACGACCGGGATTACCGGACTCGTGAAGATGGGGGTGATCCCATCGTCCTGGCGGCGAAAATTTTCGCTCGCTTCGAACTTGGCCGTAAGCGTGGTCTCGCGATTCCACTTGTAGGATAACGAAGGATAGATCGAGAGGGAGTTGTCATAGTTGCCGGGGCGCGAATTGGGCGAGTGGCCGACATCGACGATCATGCGATAGAAGAGATGCTGGCTGCTCCCAACGCGGCCGGTCGTGTCGATGCTGGTGGTCTCCGTCGTGCGATCGCCGAAGCTGTTGTAGCGGCCGGCGAAGGTGCCGACGGTGAAACGCACGGTCGTCTCGCGGATCTCCTTCGGGTTTTTCGTCACGATGTTCAGCAAGCCGCCGGGATTCATCTGGCCGTAGAGCACCCCGTTCGGCCCTTTGAGAAACTCGAGGCTGTCCACGTTGGCCGCACTGGCGCCGGCCTTTTTTAGCGTCGCACCCATGAGCCCGTCGAACTGGATGTTTTGCGTGTAGCTGCCGGTATTCGGAAAACCGCGGAACGAAAACCCGTTGATCGCACCCTGCGACGCGGTGGCGCCGACGACGTAGGCAAACACGTCGGTGAGCGTAACGGCGTTGCGATCGCTGATCGCGGAGGCGTTCAAGATGGAAAGCGACGAGGCGAGCTCCTTCATTTCCATTGGTAGCTTCGATGCCATCGACGACGAGGTCTGGTGATAGCTGTCGATCTTGCCGGAGACGTTAAAAGCCTCAAGTTGCACGACGTCGCCTTCAGCTTTTGGCGGCGTAGATTGCGCCGACGCCAACGTCGCGAGCGTTGAAAATCCCAACAACAAAAGTCCGATGACGCGGACGGAGCGAGAAAGAGCAGGGTGCATGGGGAGGTGGCACGGGTGCCAAGGGGAGGGTTTGAGGCGGTGCGAGTCGGGTCGAGAATGCGTCCCAGAACTGAAATCAAACTGAACCAAAGCTAAATTCGGATTAAGGAACTATTCGTTCGCGGGAGCTTCAGTGCAACTTTGCCAACTCGTCCGCGGCCTCGCGGGAGTTGAGCGGCAGGTAGCCGAGCGTGCCCGCCGCGACGAGTCCCTGTCCGTCAAGCGAAAGCGCAAAGCGCAAAAATTCTCGCACCCACGGCTCAAGTGGCGCTCGGGTGCAAATCAACAGATGGCGATCGAGCGGGTAATGACCATCTACCAGATTATCCTCCGTGAGCGCGACCGGCGTGTCGCCCGCCCGCTCGGCAAGCGCGAGGATTCTCACCGCCGGCGTCGCCCGCATCGCCGCGGCGTAGCCGATCGCACGCGGATCCTCCCCCACCCGCTTCACGACGTCGGCCGACTGCGCGTAGCCTGAAAAATCCGCCGCGAAGGCGCGGCCACCGAGCACGCGTTCGCGACACAATAATCCCCGCGCGGCGTCGGCCTCGACCCCGCAAGGTCGCAATTTTCGCACGGCGTCCACGCCCGAAAAAATCGCCGCTGCCTCGGCCAGCGTGAGCGAGGCGAGCGGATTGTCGCGGTGCACAAAAATCGCCAGCGGCCCGCTGAGTGCACGCGGGTGGAGCGATGCATGCGCGAGGCGGAACACCCGCGGCGGTGCGTGCGTGATTTTTTCGTAGTCGGCGAGCTGCGGCAGCGTCATCGGCGCGCCCATCGGGGCGAACGCCGAAGTTCCCGCCGCCAACGCCGCCGGTGCGGCCTTCGTGCCCGGCAGATCCCACGCGAAACGAAACCCCGGATGCAATTCCTCGAAGCGCGCACCGAGCGCCGCCAGCATCTCCTTCATGTCGTTGTAGCCGACCACTGCGATGGCGCCGGCCGGCGTGACATAACGCACCGCTTGCGGGAACGCGACGGCACGCGCCCGATAAGGTTCCAGCCCAGGATCGAGCGGCACCGCCTGCGCGAGCGCGCCCCACCCGAAGGCCATCGCCGCAAGAAGGATCGCGCGAACGTTCACGGCGCCGAAGCAAACAAGGCCGCGAGATTCGGGATATCCAGTGCGACGCGTTCCCGGATCGCGGTCGCCTCGGCGAAATACTTCACCTGATCCTCGCCTTCGCGGTATTTGAACGCCAGCGCGAGCGCGCCGATCATTTTGCCTGCGCGATCGTGCAACGGCAGCATGATGCCGAGCTTCGGCACCTTCAGATTGGGAAACACGTGCGTGACGCCCTCCCGCCCAACCTGGACGTCCTCGGGATCGCTCGGTTTCCCGATGATGTTCAAGGTCGAGGCGATGATCGTCTGCGGTCCGCCAGCCGGGGCCGTGCAATGCATGCCCGCGGTGAGCAGCGTGGGATTCGCCGTCATCATTTTGGTCACAAGCGCCTGCGCGAAAATTTTATTGTCGACTGCGAGGCCGAATTTTGGGGCATCGGCGGCGACGGATAGAGAGCTTAGCCGCGCGAGGGTGAGCGCGAGAATCAGTGAACGCAGGAGTGTGGTCATAGTGGGGTCAGTCGAGTTTGGCGCATTGTTCGCGCGCTAGCGGGGGTGTCAGCGGAAAATAGTCCTTCTCCGCCACCAGCGCCTGACCTTGGTCGCTGAGGACGAACCGGAGAAACTCCTTAGCGACCGGATCGAGCGGGGTGCCTGGAGGGCGGTTTAGGTAGAAATAAATGGGATGATTAAGCGGATAACGGTTGCCCGCGCAACTTTCCCGGGTGGGTTCGATGAACGGGCCACTGTCGGTCTCCGCCAATGCGAGCGCCTTCACCCCGGCGGTGCGATACGCCAACCCGGCAAATCCAATTCCGTCCGGGTCCGCCGCCACGGCGCCCACCACGTCGACCGACACGCCCCGGCCCGGCACGGTGACGGCCGCGCTGAACTCCGCCCCGCGGCAGACGAACTCACGCACATGCGTCGTGACTTCGTTGTCGAGCGAGCGCGAGTAAGCGTGAACCGGCCGCGCCGCCCACTCGCCGGTCAGACCCAGCTGGCCCCACGTCGTGATCTCCCGGGAATCGCTCCGGTCCGCCGCGGAATAAATACGCTCGAGTTGCGTGAATGAAAGATGCGCGAGCGGGTTTTTCCCGTTCACGAAGATTCCGAGTGCTTGCACGTGCAACGGCACGTCGAACGTGGCAAGCGAGACCATCACCCGGAACGGAGCGTAGTGATATTTGCGAAAAAACGGGTCATGCGTGCCGGCAAAAACCTCCACTGACACCGGCCCCAGCGCAACGCGATCACGCGCCCCTTCCTCTCGCACGGTAAAAATAATCCTAACTCCCGGCTGCCGCTCCTGAAACGCGGCGATCCACTGCTTCATCAGTGGCTCCATACTGTCGGGTCCGGTCGCCCGCAATTCACCCCGGACTTTGGTCGCCGCGCTATAAACCAGCCGCTCCGGCCCGCCGCTCGCGAAGGCCGCCAGAGTCGCGACCGCCACCGCGAACGAAAGCATCAGCAGCTGTTTCATGAAAAGTCATCAGCGGCCCACCCCGCGGCCGGCGGCTCAGGGCTGGGTGAACGATTTCGCGTAGGAATTCTTCCCGTCGGTGAACGTCGTCCAGACCGTGTGTGTCGCGGCATCGACCGCCACGTTTTTCGCGGTGTCGTTCGTGTCGACTGTGGCGATGGTCTTGAGCCCCTCGTCGCTGGCCTGCACGACGGACAGCGCATTGGGACCCGCGCAGAACACGCGGCGCTTGCCAGCGTCGAAGGCGATTTGATCGACGTGCGCGGCGATGGCCGCGGTCGCGACGACCTTGCCGGTCTTCGTATCGATGGCGACGAGTTGGCCGTTGTCGCCCGAGACAAACACGCGGCCGTGGGCCGCATCGAGCGCGAGGCCATGCGGACCGACCGCGGGTGCGGTCGGCCAGGTGGCGACCACCGTGTAGGTCTTCGTGTCGATGACCGAGACGAGGTTGGCCACCTTAGCGTTGAGATAAAGCCGGTCGGTCGCGGCATCGTGCGCCATGCACTCGGGGCCCTCGGCGACAGCGATCGTGGCGACAACTTTCCGGGCATCCGGATCGACCGCCCAGAGCGCCTTGCCGTTGTCGTGAGTGATGTAGATGCGACGGTCCTTCGCATCGAAGAGGATCGCGTCCGTCTCGCCGGGGAGCGCGATCGAGCCGGTTTCCTTGAACGTTTTCCCGTCGATAATCGCGATGCGTTTATCGTCCTGCACGCTGGCGAAATAATTTCCTGTTTTCGGATCGACGGTGATGCCGACGCACGGGCCAACCTTCACGCGTGCAATGAGCTGGTTCGTGTTGAGGTCGAAAAAGTCGGCGGTGTCGTCCTTCTCATGCCCAGCGAGCAGGCGGTGGGCGACGGGGTCGACCTCGAGAAAGTCGAATTTACCGGTCGAACCGGGCACGGTGATCGACACCCCTGGCTGGAGCACCGGCGCCGCGGAGGCGAAGGAAACGCCACCCAAGGCAGCGAGGAAAAGTGTGCGGCAGAGCATGGCGCGAGAGGAAAGGGTTCAGAGTTTCGCGGGCGCGAAAAGTGCGTCGTAGGTGGGCGTTTTCTTCGCGAGTTCGTCGCGAAACGCGAGGGCCTTGGTCAGCATCATAATTTCGCTGTCGCCCTTGGAGTATTTGAAGACGAAGCCGGCGGCGGCGTTAAGCTGCCTGCCCGAAGCATCCTTCAGCCAAACCTGCACCTCGAACTTGTTCGATTCCTTCAGATTCGGGGCGAGGATGATCTTGTGCTCGACCGCGACCGCCTTGTCGTCGTCATCATCTTTTTTCCCCACGCGATCGAGATTGGTCGCGATCATCGTCTGGTCTTTGGCGCCGGGCGCGACACCGTGAAGTCCGACAACAAGCAGCTCCGAATGCGCCGCCATGAGATCGTTGACGAGCTTCTGTGCGAGAATGTGATTGGAGGCAGCTTTGCGCCACGTGGCCATTTCCTCCGGAGTGGGATCTTCGGCGACAAGGCGCACGGTGACAAGAGCGAGAGCGATGGCGATGAGACGGAGCAATTTCATAGGGGGCTAGGCTGAGGGATGAGGGATGAGCTGAGCATGGTGCAAATTCCTAAATCCGGACTGAACCAAACGTGAATTTCTATTCAGGTGTGCGGGTAGATTGGACCGCCTGAATGATTCTTGGGCCTCCTGAATCGCGGAACTAACGCGCGAATTCGCGCAGGGCCAACGTTACGACGGGAGCGGGCAGCGGGAAAAATTTCTGCGCGTCCTCGGCGATCGCGCGCTGGCCGGCGACGCTGAGCGCATGGCACACGAAAGCGCGCGTCGCCTCATCGGGCGTGCGACTGACGCATAAATAGATCGTGCGCGAGAGCGGATATTCCCGGCGTGCGACCTCGTCGGACGTGCCCGCGAAATATGGCCCGGCATCCGCCTCGGCGAGCGCGAGCGTCTTCGTGCCGGGTTGGGCATAACCGAAACCGCTGTAGCCGAACGCGGCCTCATCGGCGGCGACGGCGCGCACGATGAGCTCGAGGCCCTGCGGACCGTTCGGCACGTCCGCGTGCTCGACGCCATCGCTGCGCCACGCGCGACCGGCGAGCAGGCGCTGTTCGAGGAAATTCACGATGCCCGGCGGATTGCCGGTTTCACGCCGCACGACCATGCCGTGCAGGGAGATCTTCTTCTCCGCCCATGCGCCGTCGAGCCCAAGCTGGCCCCACGTGGTGAGATGTCCGTCGCGCGCGAAGACTTCCCGGAGCTGCGCGAGCGAGACGCGTTCGAGCGGATTTTTTTCGTTTACGAAAATCGCGATCGCATGCGTGCCGCCCTTTGTATCGCGGCTCCCCGTCGCGATGGGCACGAGACGCGGTGCGCCGCCGAATTTCTTGACGTAGGCCTCGCGTTCGGCGGGGAACAGCTCGCGCGCGAACGGCACCACATCCACCTCGCCGCGAACGAACGCCTCAAACGCCGCCGCCGCGAATTTCTCGCGCAGCGTCACGCGTGCAGGTGTATCGGGGTGCGCGACGTTGAAACTGCGCGTCCACACGTCCACCAGGCCGGCCATACTCTCGGCGCTGGCACAGCGGACCGCGCCCGCCGCGAACGAGAGATTCGCGGCGCAAAGCAGCGCCGTGACGGTGGCCCGGATGCTCACCCGCGTGGCGTTCACTGCAATTTCGCCCGCTCCGCCACCGCTTCGCCCGCATCGAGCGGCAGGAATCCCGCGTCCTGCGCAATGAACGCCTGCTGGCCTTCCTTCGATAAGACCATGCGCAAATATTCTTTTACGAAGGGATTCAGCGGTTTGCCCGGCGCACGGTTCACGTAGACGTAGATGTCGCGCGTGTAGGGATATTTTCGCGCGACCACATCTTCCGGTGACGCCTTGGAATAGTAACCGTTCTCATCTTTGGCGATCGCGAGAACTTTCAAGTCGGGCATGGTTTTGCCCTGAAAGCCGTCGAAGCTTGCGAAGCCGATCGCGGAGGTTTCCTCGCTCACGCGCTTCAACACCGCCGCAGTGCTCAAGGCCTCTTCGAAGTTGGCGGCAAACGGCACGTCGCCAAAGTGGGCCTGCTTCATGAAAATCGCGACCCCCTGCACGTTGCCGCTTGTCGCGCTCGGGCCGATGGGGTGGATGCGATGTCGCGCCCATTCGCCCGTGGCGCCCACCTGCCCCCAATAGGTGATGTCACCGCGCCCGCCGCCACTGGAGAAAATCCGCGCGACCTGCTCAGTCGTCAGTTTTTCAAGCGGGTTTTTCTGATTCACGAAAACCGCGATTGGGTTGGCCTTACTGATCGTCGCAAACGCGCCGTGCGCGACCTTGATCGCGGTGGGCTCGTAACCGAACGTCATCCGAAACGCCGAAATCTCCGCAATCCAAAACCCGCGGACATTCGGGCCGAAGGCGGACACGCCAGTATAGAGCCCGCCGATCGCGGTGGCCGCGCCTTTCAACTCCATCGTGAACTTCGCCTCGGGATGCGACTGCATGAAGAGCGCGTTGAGATTCTCGAACACGACGTCCATCCCCTGCGCCCCGATGATCTTGATCGAGCCATCGGGCAGCAGGTAGCCGGCATCCTTCGGGTGCGCATAAGGCTGCGGTTGATAGGCCGGCAGCGCCGGATCGACGCTCAACGGCACAGCCGGGAGCGAGACACATGCTAGCAGGCTGAGGGCCGCAAACTTCGAAACACTTGTTCGATAGGGAATCATGGAGGAAAAATGGCTTATTCCAGTTTGGCGAGTTCTTCGCGGACGAGGCGGGCCGGCAGCGGCAAGAATCCGCTGCGCTGCGCCACGGGCTCCTGGCCCTGTTTGCTCAGCACGATGCGGAGGAATTCCTTCACGTTTGGCGCGAGCGGTTTTCCCGGCGCACGGTTGATGTAGATATACGTGAAGCGGCAGAGCGGATAGCCGAGCCCCACCACGTTTTCGCGCGTTGGGCTGACCGCAACTTCGCCCGCGGTGGGAGCGAGCGCGAGCATCTTGACGCCGGTGAGGTCGTAGCCGGGCGCCGCATAGCCGAGGGCGAAGCGGTCCTGCGCGACCCCGGCAAGGATATCGACGAACGCCTGCACGCCGCCGTTTGGGGCGCGCTGGGCGCTGCGCGACAGTCCGTCAGTCGTCGGACGCAAAATCATCGTCGGTCGAAAATCGCGACGATGCATGGCTGCCTCCTGAAAAAATGTCGCCGTGCCGTTCGGCAGCCGCAAGCCCCAGACCGCGATCGGCCGGTCGGCCCACTCGCCGCGCACACCGAGCTGGTCCCAGGTCGTGATCTTTCCGTCTTTCGCGTAAATCTCCTCGACCTGCGCGAGCGTGAGTTCGTTGAGCGGATTATCGCGATGAACGAAGACGACGCTCGGCGGCGAGAGCCCGAACGTATCGTAGGTGCCGAGCGTCACGCGGATTTCCGTCGGCGGGTAGCCGAATTTCCGGCTGAATGCCTCCCTCTCCTTCGCGGTGATCGCGCGGGAGATCGGGCCCAGCTGGCTGTCGCCGCTCATCAATCCCGGGATAGTCGTGTTCGCGCCGCGCGCCTCCATCGTCGCCTCGACTTGTGGGTGGGCCTTCCGGAAAAGTTCAAGCCACGCCAGCGTGAGGGTGTCCATCACGTCGGTGCCCATGCTGTGCAACTCGCCGCTGAGGTTGCCGTGGGGCGTATAGTCGGGATAGGCCGGCTCCTCGGCTACCAGCGTGCTGGCGAACCACACCAGGCCACCGAGGGCGTGCACAAAAGCTTTCACGGTTCAGTTGAGTTTGCGCAGCTCCGCTTCGACGAGGCGCACGGGCAGCGGCAAAAATAACCCTTCCTGTTCGACCCCCTGCTGTCCGTCCAAGCTCAAAACGTAGCGGAGAAATTCCTCGACCTTGGGCGCGAGTTTTTTGCCGGGGGCGCGATTGGCGTAGAGATAGACGAAGCGCGTCAGCGGATATTTCGCCGCGGCCACTTCGTCGAATGTCCCTTCGTAGGCCGGGCCGTTCGCCGTCGGCGCAAGGGCAATTTTTTTCGTGCCGGGATTCTCGTAGAGCAGCGTGACGTAACCGATCGCGCCGGGATCGGCGGCGATGTCGGCGAGGATGCGGACGGACGCCTTCACCGGCAGGCCCGCCTTCTCGCCCCGGAGCCGGCTCGTGAACTCGGCATCGTTGCAGACGAAGTGCCGAATAAAATTGGCGGTGCCGTCGGGCATCGTGATGCCGATGGGATGGACTTCGCGCGCCGCCCACTGACCCGTCAGTCCGAGCTGGCCCCACGTCGTGATCGATTCACGACCGGGCGCGTCGCTGTAAATCGCGGCAAGCTGCGCCATCGTGAGCTGCGTGATGGGATTGGTCTTGTTGACGAAAAAAACGCTGATGGTCGTGCGGTCCGGCGCGCGATAGCCCCCAAGCGCGACGCGAATCGCGAGCGGCGCGTAGCCGTATTTCGCCCGGAACGTCGCGACCTCGCTCGGAAACATCTCGCGCGAAAACGTCGCGAGGTCCGATTGCCCTGCCGTCAGCGGCGCGGCGCCGGTGAGCGAACCCTTTGCCTCCAGGTCGATTTCCACGCGGGGCTGGACCGCGTTGAAACCGGCGATCCAGATCTTCATGAGGTCGACCATCGTGTCCGTGCCCTTCACGATCAAGTTGCCGGAGGGCGTCTGCGCGGGCTGGTAAGCCGGAATATTTTTATCCGCCTGCGCGTGCAGCGTCTCGCGAAACTCGGACCGCGGCCCACCCTGCACGGTGCGATTCGGGTCGGCCGCCCCCGGCGCCTCCGACGCGAGCGCACCGATGGCGCAAGCGGCCGAGAGGATGAACAATTTCACCGGCATCGCTCAGAATTTCACGTTTGCCGAGACGAAGACGAGCCGGCCGACCAGTCCGTAGTAGGACGGATCGACAAACGAATCGGTGAACGCCTGCGGTGCCAGCGGCGGCATCCGGTTGAAGACATTGTTTACGCCGACCGTAAATTTCGTGCTGCGCGGAAGGCTCCACCAATGGGGCGAGGAATTTTTGTCCAGACTATAGCCGAACTGCAGGTCCCACGAGGTGAAGGAATTCACCGGCGTCGCCTTGACCGTCGTGCTGTTCGCAAACGTGTCGCCGCCGACGCCGATGTCGGTCACGGCCGGCACGTGCGTGCTGCCGACCATCGCGCGCCATTGGTGAAAATTCCAATCGACGACCGAATAGGTGCGATAGCGCGGGATCGTGCCTTGCTGGCCGGTGCCGCCGTTCGTCGCGTAACCAACATATTGGTAGAACGGTTGCTCGGGCAGCGCCTTGAACTGGTAGCTCTGGAAAAACGTCGCGGCCGTGCTGAACGAAAACTTTCCGATCGATTGTGTGCGCAATTCATACTCCGCGTTCACGTCGAACGAGCGCACCTTCACGCCGCTCAAGTTGATGAAATTGCTCGTGAGATAAATGTTCGAGGCAAGTCCGCCGTTCTTCAGGTAATCACTCAACTGCTTGGGCTGGGTGACATACACGGCGCCCGGCCGGCCGGGAAAATTATTAAAGGCGACACTGTTCAAGTAAGGCGACGCCGCCCCGAGCCGGTCCGTCGCGCTGAGAATCACGCCGGCCCCGGGCCCGCCGACCACGCCTTTCTGGTCGGCGCTGAGGTAGTCGACGGTCAACGTGAAGTTCTTGAGCGCCTTCGGAGAAAACACGAAGCCCACCGAGCGCGTGATGGCGGTGGTCGGTTTGAGGCCGGGATTGTTCGTCGTATAATTTTGGGCCTGGCCGGGAAATCCGAGCGCGGTCGGAACGGTTGCCGCCGTGGTCACAGTTTGATTCGACGGGCCGAAGAGAAAATACAGCGCGGGCGCGGTGAACGATTCACCATAGGTGTAGCGCACGGTGAGCTGCTCGTCGAGCGGCTGCCAGCGCACGCTGTATTTCGGCACGTGGGACTTGCCGACGTCGTCGTATTTTTCCAGCCGGTAGGCAAGCGACAGGTCGAGCGCGTGTGCACCCGGCAGGGCCCACGTCGCGCTCGCAATCGGCACGCGCAATTCCGCGAAACTGGAATCGACGTGCCGGCTTTTGTTGAACGGATCGAAGGTCGAGGCGCCGGTCCATCGCGCCGCCGTTGGGCCCGACACGTAAGAGTTTTCGTCGGGTTGACCGCCCATCGTCTCCGTGCGCGACGCCCCACCGACGGCGAGGCCGAGCCGCCCGGCTGGCAATGCGAACGGCGCGCCGACGAGTTTGAAATCGAGCGCACTCAACTCGCTGAAAACCGAGACCGACGCTGTGCCGAGGAGATTTGCGAGCGAAGCCGGATTCACGGCCGCGGCGCGCGCGAATGGATCGAGCGCGGGCTGTATGACGAACTTGCCCGTCACTTCGGAAAAATCGGACATCACGCGGCTGAAAGCGCCGCCGGCGACGGCGTTGCCCGATGCGTCGAAACCGCCCGCGATCGCGCGCGTGAGGTTAGGCGTGTAGAAAACATTTTTCTGAAATTGGGTGATGCGGTTTTTGTTGTAGGTGTAGGCCGTCTCCCAACTCCAGTTCTGATTCAACTCGCCGCGCAGCCCGCCCGCGATCCACGTGGATTTGCTGTTCTCCGTAAATTGAATCGGCGCCGGCAAATAAGAAAACGCGATGCGCGGAAACGCGACCGTGAGTGGATTGTAGGGCGCGCCCGCCGGCTCGGTGAACGTGAACGTCTGCGCCGGCAATTGATAATTGCTTTTCGCCTTGCCGAGCACGGCGTCGCCGAAGAAGACAAGTTTTTTGCCGAGCAGTTCGGCCGAGGAGCTGACGATGGCGGATTTCTGCTCCTGGCCGAGCAGCAGCGTGGTGTAGCGCGCCGAGTCGAAGGTGTTCGCAATCGTCGCGAAATCAGCCGCGGGATAAGTCCCGTTTGCCACGAGCGCGTTGAGCGTCGTCGCCGTGGCGGCGGTGCCGGTGGGATTGCGCTCGCGTGGTGAGTTGAGCGCGGGATTGAGAAAATTCGTCGGGAACGTCGTGCCCGAGCCGATCGCGCCGGCAATGGTGGCGTTGCGCCCGGTGATCGTGTGACTGAACGGCCGGTCCTTTTGGAAGAGCGGCGCGTTCTTTGTCCAATTGCCCGACACGGTGACGCGCACGCCGCTGCGCGCAGCGCCCGCCACAATGTAACCGGAGCGCTCCGTATAGTTGCCCGCGCCGGTCGCCCACGCGAACCGCGTGCCGACTTCGGCGCCTTGGTAGTTCGACTTCAAAATGAAATTCACGACGCCGCCCACGGCGTCGGAACCGTAGATGGCCGACGCACCATCGGTGATGATTTCCACGCGTTCGATCGCCGCCGCCGGGATCTGGTTCACATCGACGAAGTTTCGGCCGCGAATGCCGTTGGCGCCGTTGGTGGCGACCCGGCGGCCGTCGATCAGGACGAGCGTGTCGAGGTTGCGCAGCGCGATTTGCGAACCACCGAGGGTGATTTGGTTCACGTTGTTCGCGTTTGTCGAACCGATGTTGCTGCGACCGGTGATCGAGGGCAGCCGCTTGCGGAGCAGTTCGAGCATGTTGGCGTTCACGCCTGCCTGCTCCATCTGCTGAGTGCCAATGATTGTGATGGGCGAGGAAGTCGCATCCGCGGAGGTCGGAATGTTCGAGCCGGTGACGACGAACGCGCCGAGCGCGACGGTTTCGTCCTTATCGGATTTCTTGTCGGCTGGTTGCGCGCGCAGTTCAGGCCAGGCTGATGCCACGAGGGCGAGCGGAAGTAGACTCGCGCGGAGCAGAGTGAAGTTCATAGGGGGAAGCGTGGGTGGGGCGGATCAATTCGACTCGAGTTTCGCAAGTTCCTCACGGGCAACTTCAGGCGGGACCGGCAAAAGCGGGCTGCGGCGTGCGATCAATTCCTGGCCCTGGCGGCTCAGGACAACGCGGAGAAATTCCAAGGTTTTCGGTTCCACGGGCGTTCCCGGTGGCCGGTTAATATAAATGAAGAGATAGCGGCTGAGTGGGTAGGAGCGGTTGAGCACGTTCTCGCGCGTGAGCGTGACCGCCGGAGCACCGGACTGCGGCGCGACCGCGAGCATTTTTGTGCCGGGCTGTATGTTGCTTGGACCCGCGTAGCACAGGCCGTAACGGTTTCCGGCGACGCCCGTGACCATGCCGCTCAAGGCACGCACAACCACCTTGCCGGTGCGATCGGTCGCGCGTGTCGCGATCTCAGAGCGGAAATCGCGCGCGTGCATCGCGGCTTCCGCAAAAAACGTCGCGATCCCGTTCGGCAAATTCAGACCGAAGAGCGCAATCGGATGATCGGCCCACTCGCCTGTCGCGCCGAGCTGGCCCCACTTGGTGATCTTGCCGTCTTTCGCGTAGACCTCCTCGAGCTGCGCGAGCGTGATCGAGCTGAGCGGATTGTCCTGATGAACGAAAATCGCAAGCGCGGGCGAATAGCCGGAGCGATCATAGGCGCCGCCACATACCCGAATTTGCGTGGGCGGGTAGCCGAATTTTTTCACGAACGCCTCCGTCTCGCTCGGAAACAATGACCGAGACGCGGGCCCGACGTGGCTCTCACCGCTGATGAGGCCGGTAACGACGGTCAGGTTCGACCGCGCTTCCATCGTCGTGACATCCTCGATCTCCAGATGCGCTTCGCGGAATAGTTCGATCCAGCCTAGCGTGATCGTGTCCATCGTCGGCGAGCCCATCGCGTGAAACTCGCCCGCCAGTTTCGGACCCGACCTGTATTCCGGGTAGGTCGTTTCCGCCCGCGCCGCGATCCCGAAAATCGCGAGCAGCAGCACAGCACGCGTGGCCATATGCTCAGTTCAACTTCGCCAGCTCTTCCTGCACGACCTCGGGGAGCAGCGGCATGAAGACACCTTCCGCTGCGACGACGTCCTGCCCTTGTTTGCTCAGGACGGCCTTGAGGAATTCCTTGATCTTCGGCTCGAGCGGCTTGCCGGGCGGACGGTTCACGTAGATGTAGACGTAGCGCGAGAGCGGGTAAGTGTGATGATAGACCGTGTCGATCGTTGGCATGATGAAGGGCTGGCCTTCTTTTTCCGCGAGAGCCACCACGCGCACGTCAGGAGTAAGGTTTGCCAGCAGCGCGTAGGTGAGGCCGCCGAGTTGCGTGTGCATGTCATTTGACGCGACGGTAAACGCATGCGTGAAGCCGACGCCCTTGACGTTTTGGATGCCGTCGCGCCAGTCGCCATTTTGCAGCACCTTCCATTTCACGAATTGCTCGATGCCATTCGGCGGCTTGAGGCCGTAAGTGTGAATCGGACGATTAGCCCATTCACCGCTGAGACCGAGCTGGCCCCACGTGGTGATGTCGTCCCCACCTCGTTTGTGTGACTTCGAGTAAATCTGATCGAGTTGCTTGAAGGTGAGCCCCTTGATCGGATTGTCCTTCGCGACGAGAACGATACTCGTCGCGGTTTTTCCGAGCGAACCGAGCGATCCGGTGGCGACCTTGATCGCGAACGGCTCGTAGCCGAATTTTTTAACGAACGCCTCGAATTCCGCCGGCAACGCCTCGCGGCCCACGGGCGCCATGTGCGCGATGCCCGAGGTAAGGGCGTTGACGCCCGTGCCGGAAGCGCGCGCCTCCATCGTGATGCTGAGTCGCGGATAGGCAGGACGGAAAAGTTTGATCCACCCGAGCGTGATCTCGTCCATGATGTCGGCGCCGACGAGGTTGAGTTCCTCCTCGGGGACGGACTCGACCGGGCCGGGCTTCCACGCCGGGATCGCCGGGTCGGCCTTGAGGTGGTGTTCGACCGCGGCGTATTTCAACGCAAACGCGGGAGTAGCGAGCAACGCGAGCAACACGGCGCAACCAAACGTGCGGCGCGAAATAACCGTTTTAGGGCGAGTGCAGTTTTTCATCCGATGAAACTGATTGAGGGTAACGACGCGCCGGGCAGCCGACGCAACGCGAGGACCTTGCACCCTCCAACTTAAGCGAAGCTGAACTGACGCTGAATTATCTTTTAGTTTATCCGTATCGAAGAAGCGCGGCCTCAACGAGGCGTCGGCCAAGCAATCCCCCGGTAGAAAGCGCCGCAAGCGAGCGGTCATCACGGACGCAACCCGGGGTGAGGTGAAGAAGATGGTCGCGGCCGGCAAATTGGGTTCGGTCATCGCGGCGACCCTCAAGATTTCGCTGGCGAGCGTGCACAACATCAAGAAGGCGCTGGGCCTCGTGAAGGCGCAGAAGAAGTAAGGGCGCGCCGGGCTCAAGTCGCTCCCCTCGCCTCCTCGGTCCGAGGGCGCCAGTGCCGCCTAAGATGGGGAACGCGGAACTTTGACGTGCTTCGCGGCATTCCTTCGCCTCCCCTGTAATTTCGGCGAAGTTGGGTAGTCTGCCCGCTCGCGAACTTGCCGGCTGAATAACATCAGTCGGGTCTTCACCCTCGAGTGCGGGAAGAATATCTCGCTACACCGGACCAGCTCGCGAGCTGAGGCGGCATCGCCGGTCGTCACAGCGATTTACCCGGTGAGGCTCCGGCGAAGTCCGCACCCCAGAAGGTTGCCTCATTCAGCCACCGAGCGTCTGCGCGAACACCGCCAGGGCATGGGCGAACTTGCCCGGTTCGAAATCCGGCTGCGATTGCACCAGGCGAAATAGTTCGTCGAGCCGCGCAGAGGCCGCCGGCGGGCGTTCACCGGGCGCTAGCACCGCTAGCAGCCGGTTGAGTGCGAGCACCAGACTGACGTGACCGCCTGAAACTGGGCCAGGGCTGGTGTTAGTTTGGGCAACCTGAAAGCCTACGAGCGGACGTTCATTCCCCATGGAGATGAGGGCGCTCCTATCCTTGATGTTACGCGTGCGGCCATTGAAAAATTCGGAGCCGGAGTTAGGCTCCTTATTTTGGTAACGCATTTCTTCAGCGTGCTATGGTTGGCTGGCGGGTTCTGATTTTTCGGGTCGTTGTCCGTAAAATCAGTTATACGAGCGCGGGGAGTTCGTTAACGATATTTTGAATCGCGGCGACGAACACCCTTGCTACTGCGCTATTGTGTGCACGGCGTTTCTGTCGCTTCGCCCGCCTCCGCATCGATCCTTCCTTTCCCTTCCCCCATGAAACCGTTTCCGCGCGCCTTCTCCCTCTCCTACTGCCTGCTCGCTGGCCTGATCGTTACCGCCAAGGTGCACGCGCAAGCGCCGGCCGCCCCGCGCACCGCCCAGAAAATCTACACCGACCTCTGTAGCAATTGCCACGGGCGTCAGTGGGAAGGCAACCGTGCGCCGTCGATGCTCGATGATGTCTGGGCTCACCCCCACGACGACGAAGGCCTCGCCCGCAGCATCCGCGACGGCTGGCTGAAGAATGAAATGCCCGGCTTTAAAGCCGTGCTCTCCGAGCCTGAAATCCGCGCCATGGTGATCTCGATCTACGAGGCCCGCGCCCGTGCCAGTCGCGGAGGCGCGCGTTTCGGCCGCCGCGAAGATCCAAACGGGCGCGTCCTCACGACCGAACTTCAAACCGTGAAGATCGAACGGGTCGTCGATGGCCTCGAGACGCCGTGGGGCATCGCGTTTCTCCCCGATGGTCGTCTGATCGTGACCGAGCGTCCGGGTCGGATTCGCATCATTGAGCCCGGCAAGGGAATTGTCGAAAGCATCACCGGACTCCCGCCGATCTGGGTGCAGCAAGACGGCGGTCTCCTCGATCTCGCCGTGCACCCCGACTACGCGCACACCGGCTGGATTTATCTCTCGTTCAGTGAGACCGGCCCGCGCGCTGGCACGTCGAGCACCCGCATCATCCGCGCTCGCATCCGCGACAGCAAACTCGTCGAGCAGCAAACGCTCTTCCAGCCCACCCCCGATCAATACTGGGAGGGCAACATCCACTACGGCTCGCGTTTCTTTTTCGATCGCGCCGGATTTCTCTTCTTCTCTCTCGGCGAACGCGGCCATCGCGAGGAGGCGCAGAACCTCGCCAGTCCTTTCGGCAAACTCCATCGCATCCGCGACGACGGCACTGTGCCCGACGACAATCCCTTCGTGAAAACTCCTGGCGCCGTGAAATCCATCTGGAGCTACGGCCACCGCAACCAGCAGGGCATCGCGCAGCATCCCGTCACGGGCGAGTTGTGGGCCACTGAGCACGGACCGCGCGGCGGCGACGAACTCAACCTCATTCTTCCCGGGCACAACTACGGCTGGCCGGTCATCACCTACGGTATGAACGACGACGGCACACCGATCACCGACCTCACCGCGAAGGACGGGATGGATCAGCCCGTCACCTACTGGACGCCGTCCATCGCTACTGCCGCGATTGATTTTTACACCGGCGACAAACTCCCCGGCTGGAAAAACCAACTCTTCCTCGCTGCCCTCGCTGGCCAGAAATTCATCCGCCTGCAACTCGAAGGCCACAAGATCGTGAAACAGGAAACGCTCTTCGACAATCTCGGCCGCGTGCGCGAAGTCGTGAACGGCCCCGACGGCTACCTCTATGTCGCGCTCAATAACGCGTTCCAAGATTCCCCGGGTCAGATCATCCGCCTCGTTCCCGACCCCACGCCACCACCCGCCGAGACCCCCGCCAGCGCGGCGCCGGCCGGATCAACGCAGCATTGAGCAAATCCCGTGAGCCCATTCGGGGCATATCCCATCATCCGCCATGCGGGCTTAAATCGGACACTTTTACCGCCCCATTTGTTTTTCGCATCACGCCAACTCCTAACACCCGACTCATTGCGCGGTCCGCGCTTTCGGACCGCGTGCTTTCCATAACCCTGCCCGTCATCCCATGATCCGCCTCACCCGTTCATTCGTTTTCGTGCTCGCGTGCGTCGCCGGCACCCTCGCCGCCGCGCCGATCAAAGTCATGTTGCTCACCGGCGAATCCAATCGCTTCCACGACTGGACCAAGAGCAGCCCGCTCGTCCAAGCCTACCTCGAAGAAACGAAACTGTTCACCGTCGACGTCGTGACTGCGCCGGCGAAGGACGTGGAGAAATCCGACTTCGCGCCAAAGTTTTCCGACTACGCCGTGGTCGTCCTGGACTACGAAACCCGCGACTGGCCCGAGGCGACGAAAACGGGGTTCGTGAACTACGTGAGAAACGGCGGTGGGCTTGTCACCATCCACGCGGCGGACAACTCCTTCCCCCAGTGGCCCGAGTTCAACGAGATGATTGGTGTCGGCGGCTGGGGCATGACGCCCACGGGTGGCGTCAACGCCCGCAAAGCCACCGATGGCGTCAAACTTCGGTTCCGCGACGGCCACACGGTGACTGACGATTCGTCCGGCGGCTACGGTCATCCGCCCCCGCACGATTTTCCCGTCGTCACGCGGGCGGCGGAACATCCGATCATGCGTGGCCTGCCGGCCGTGTGGATGCACGCGAGGGATGAAATCTACAGCCAACTGCGCGGCCCGGCCAAGAACGTTGAGATCTTGGCCACGGCGCTCGCCGACAAAAAGAAATTCCCGAACGCCAGTGGTGAAGACGAGCCCGTGCTGATGGTGATCTCCTACGGCAAAGGCCGCGTGTTTCACACGACGCTCGGTCACGTCGGCCCCACCCAAAAGCCGCCGTTCCTGCCCCTCGTGTCGGCTGGCTTTATCGTCACGTTGCAACGCGGCACCGAGTGGGCCGCCACCGGCAAAGTCACACAGGCCGTGCCCGCCGATTTTCCGACTGCCGACAAAGTCTCGTTGCGAAACTAGAAGCCACTGATGGAACACTGCGAGTGTTGTATTTGCCGATAGCGTGCTCTCGGGTTCTGGCCGAATTTTTCCGGAGCGACCCAACTCATCCCCCACCCCCCCCCATGCGCCGCGTCTTACTTGGTTTCATCTTAGCCTTTCTCACCGCGTTCGCGCTCGCCGCGGATGCCGGCAAACCCCTCACTGATCGATACACGCTCGGCCTCGATTCGAAGCCGCAGGAGGGCGTGCCAAAGGGCAAGATTACAAAATCTACGCTCGCCAGTCAGGTTTTTGACGGCCGCACGTTCACCTATCAGGTCTACGTGCCCGCGCAGTATGACGGCACGAAGCCAGCGGCGGTTTTCGTCGGACAGGATGGCAATAATTACATCCGCGATCCCGGCGCGTGGCACCTGAATGTTGTTTTCGACAACCTGATCGCGAAAAAAGAAATGCCGGTCACCATCGGCATTTTCATCGATCCCAGCTCACAGGGGGATCGTGCGATGGAATACGACACGCTCGGCGATCGCTACGCGCGCTTCCTCATCGACGAGGTGCTGCCCGAGGTTGGCAAGACCTACCAGCTCACCACCGATCCCGAGGGCCGGGCCATTGCCGGATTTTCGTCGGGAGCGATCTGCGCGTTCACGGTCGCGTGGGAACGGCCGGATCAATTTCGCAAGGTGATCAGTTGTTTCGGCAGCTTTACCGCCATCGCCTACCGGCCCGCGCGCGCCGGCCAGCCGGCGGTGTCCGGCGGCGAGATCTACCCGACGCTCATTCGCAAGACACCGATCAAGCCGCTCACCGTTTTCATCCAGGACGGCTCGAACGATCTGAACAACGAGTTCGGCAGTTGGTATCTCGCCAATCAACAGATGGTCTCCGCGCTAGAGTGGGCCAACGCCAATCCGCCCGGCACGCGCGGTGGCGGGCGGCGCGGCGCCCCGCCCGCATCGGGTGCGGCTGCGGTGGATGCGGTTGCGACAACCGCACCAGCTCCCGTGCGCTACAAGGTGAACCATGCTTTCGGTGACGGTGGCCACACGGCCAACCACGGCGCGTCCCTATTTCCCGACATCATCCGTTGGATGTGGAAAGACTACGAACCCAAGGAGTGAATTTTGCTACGCGCGAAACAGCCCCTATTTTTTATTGCACCGCTCTTTGCCTCCTTCCGTCAGGTCGTGAAATTAGTCCAGCGGCTCGATTCCAACCTCAAACACCCAAGCTATTTTCGCATCACCGCGCTGGGGTCGCCCGTAGGAGGCGGAGCGTGATCGGTGGCCGCGGGTGGCCCGAGCAGCTCCCTAAGAATCGGCTTCAGGCCGGCGGCCCACACTTCGTAGCCCTTCAATGTCGGATGGAGTTTGTCGCCCATCATGCCGTCGAACAACCGGCCCTCCTTATCGGCAAGGCGATCGTTCACGTTCAGAAAGCGAATCGTTTTGCCGTCGGCGAGGCGCGCGAGGTTTTCGTTGATGCGGTTGATGCCGGGCACCACGGCGGGGTTGTCGTTGCGCGGGAAAATCGCGGTGAGGATAATTTTCGCCCCGGGCGCTTTTTGCCGACAGAGATCCATGATGGCTTTAAGGCCGAGAGTGACGTCGGCAATCTTCGCGTTGTCCGGCGGCTCGCGGCCGATGTTGTTCGTGCCAGCGAGGAGCACGATGACCTTGGGGTTGACGCCGTCGAGTTCGCCATTTTCGAGGCGCCAAAGGATGTTTTGGATCGTGTCGGCACCCCAGCCGAAGTCGGCGGCATTCCAGCCGTGGAAATTCTGTTTCCAGTTTGCCAGGAAATCCGGGTAGTCGGTCGCGCCCCAGCGGCGCGTGATGGAATCACCTTCAAAATAAACATCGATGCCGCCTCGCTTGGCCTTCTCGAGCAGCTGCTCGTGCGCGAGGCGCGAGTTGGGATCGGTGCGAGGGGCGGACTGACTGGCGGGCGCGAGTGTTTGTGCCCAAGCCGCGCCCGCGACGAGCGCAACGAGCACGAGCGCTTTCGCGCCGCTGAAAAAAGGGTCAGTCATTTTCAGTGGGAAGCGGTGCGCACCGGGGGCGTGTGGTGAATCAGTTTGTTTGCCCATCCAATGAAGTGTTGCATGTTCGAGCGATCTTCGTGGCCGCCGTCGTGCTGGCGCCAGGCGAGTTCGCCGTCGAGCAGGTCGGTGTTGTAGGGCGGCATTTTCGCGACCCGATAGTCGTTCTTGTCGCCGATATCGCGCGTGCCGAGCAGACGAAAAACGCTGCCGGCGGCGACGGTCGCCATGTAGCTGCCCTGTTGATCGAGCCAATTGGCGTCGCCCTTTTCCGGGATGCCGTAGCTGATGAACGTCGGACGCGGCGCGCACAGCGCGATCAACTCGTGCGAGTCGACGGGAAGGTCGTTGGCGTTCTTGCTGCCGAAGGTCGCCTCCCTGGCGCCGTATTTGAGGAAGTTGCCCGCCATCCAGTGATATTCGCCGGAGCCGGTCAGGTTTTCGACGGCCTCACCGAAGTTGCGGCGATGTGGTTTCGCGCCGCCTTCACCCGACGAGCCGACGAGCACCAGCGCGAAGCGCGGCTCAAACGCCATGGTGACAAGCGCGGCCTTGCCGTAACGCGAGACACCCTCGATGCCGACGTGCTTCGCATCGACCGCCGGGTAAGTCTCAAGAAAATCGAGCGCACGCGCGGCGCCCCAAGACCAGGCGCGCAACGAGCCCCATTGCTCGGGCGTGCGGCGCTGGCCCTTGTTGGTGAGACCGATGACGCCCTGCGTCAGGCCCGCGCCACTGTCGGCTTGGATGCTGCCCGGATTGATCCCCACGTATCCCCAGCCGGCGGCGATGAGCATTTCCTGCGAGTATGGACCGGCCGGTCCGCGCGCCGGTCCGGCGGGTGCGGCTGCGGCCGCTGGGGCACCCGCGGCTCCGGCGCCTGGAGCGCCGCGACCGCGGCCACCGAAACCTTCGCCGGGAAGATTTGCGCCGCCAAACATCATTAGGACGGGCACCGGACCCTTGGCGTTGGCCGGCACGACCACGGACATGGCGATGTCGACCTTGATGTCGGGATAGGCGGAATTGTCGACGTGCCCAACCACGCGTTTCGCGATCACCGGGAATTCACCGACCTTCGTCTCGACCGTCTCGGTGACTTCCCACGTGACCTTCGGGACGTTGGCCGGAATGCGCCCGATTACTTCGCGCTCGAAGTCCTCAACGATTTCCGGGCGGCGCTGCTTCCACCACTGCTCGGCGGTGGTGATCTTCTGGCCGTTTTTGAGCGTGAAAATATCTGGATAGTTCGGAAACGGATTGGCGAGCGCCGGATCGTAATTGGCTTTGTTGGGGATGTCGGGGCCGGTCTGGCCGCTCGGGCCGGGGCGCAGCGCGGTGATGCCGAGTTGGTTCTTCATGTCGCCATGATCTTCGGCGACCAGCTTTTGCTGGCGCGCGCGCTCCTCGGGACTCGGGCCGCCAGGAAATCCACCGCGCGCCGCTGCAGGCGCGGGCGTGGCCAGTGGGGTGGCGGGCGATTGGGCGAAGAGCGCACCCGTGAGGGCGGAGGCGAAAGCCGCGATCGCGAGACCGGACGCAAGTGGGCAGAACGAACGGGGGTTGGGGTTCATGGGGTGCAACAAGCAAAGATTGGAATCGGCCAGCCAGCAATGGCTCAGTTATTCTCATATTGGACTAATCCGCGTCCGCCGAAAACTTGGACTCGATCACATCGCGAGGAGTCAGCGCTATCAGCCGGGAGTTATTGTTAGAACGTCGCGCACATTGCCTCGGCCGACGGCGTCCTTTCCCTACACATCCATGAAACCCCCGATTAATCTTACCCGGATCACACGCTCGTGAAAAAAACTTTTCTCTTCATTGCGCCCGTCCTCTTTTTCATCGCCGCCCGAGCCGCTGAGCCCGCCGTGCAACGCGCCGAAGCCGGCCGTCTGGCCGACGGCACCGTCATCGAATCCTATACGCTCAC
>JBBRLB010000057.1:0-36263 GCA_038231575.1 Opitutales bacterium
AGTTGGTAGGCCGGGGCCTTCAGCGCCCACTGGCCCGTCGAACTGGTGACAACCTTCACGCCGCTGCGCGTCGCGTAGACATCGCCGGCATTCGGCGCGTCGGTTGGAGTGGCGCCGACAAACGTGACGCCGACGTTGGCGGAGAAGCCCTTCGCGGCTCCGCGGACGGGCGTGTATTTCAGGCTCACGCTGCCATTGTAGGGGGCGATGAATTGCGCCTTGCGGCCGACGGCGGCGGGAAACGAGGTGCCGAAGTCGGTGTAGATGGAGTTGACGTTGCCGTAGCTGAGGAGCGCGGAGAGCGCGTCGGTGGCCTGCCAGTTGACATCGACCTCGAAGCCGCGGACGAGCTGGTTGCCGCTGTTGCGCGAGACGTCGATGAAAGTTCCCGAGCCGGCCGGCGTTTCGACGAGGTCGGTGGCACGCACGTTCTCGCGATTAATATAGTAGCCGCTGACGGTGTAGCTGAGGCGGTCGTTGAGGAGGGAGCCCTTGAAGCCGTAATCGTAGCCGTTGGCGATTTCGGGGCGGTAGGCGGTGTTGGCAATGTCGAGCGCGGTGTCGCCCTGATCGAGGAAGTAGCTTTCGCTGTAGTTTGCGAACACGCGGATGGCCGGCGTGAGTTTGTAGTTCAGGCCGACGTTGGGTTTGAACTGGTTGATTTCACGGCGGATGACTTGGCCGACGACGTAGCCGGGAATGAAGGACGTGAACGACGTGGCGGCCGTGAGCTTGTCGCGATGCTGGTGAACGACGGAGTCGTAGCGGAAGCCGGCGTAGGTCAGCAGCGAGCCCTTGAAGAACGTGGATTGCTGGCGGAAATTTCCGCCGCGCGTGGTGGTGTGCTTCTTGGCGTTTCGGGTGAGCACCTCGCCGGGCGATTCCTGGCTGCGCTTCGGGAAATACGCGATGGGCCCGATGGGATTCCAGTTGGCGTCGAGGTTCACGAAGCGCGCGGCCGACCACGCGACGACATCGGGATTGGTGTTGGGAGCGTAGCTGAGCGTGGGGTTCCACTGGTAATAATCGTTGATGTCGATTGTGACCAAAGTGCGGTGCTCGCTCGTGCGGTTGTTCGTCCAGTAGTGGGCGAGCAGATCGCCTTGGAAGCCGCCACCGTCCTCGTAAATGCGGCCGCGATTGGGAATGGCGGCGCGCGCGGTGCGCACGGGCGCCGTGGCGACGGCGGGGTTGATGGTGAAGGCGACCCATTGGTTCACGTAGTTGTAGTCCCAGCGGCGCGCCTGAAACGTGTTGGCCGAGAGTCGCGTGCTGAAGACGGAGTTCAGCTTCTTGTCGTAGACGGCGGTGAGGCCGGTGTTGCCGCGGTTGAGTTCGCTGTTGGGGCCGCTGGCGTTGAACTTGCCGAGGTTGGCGGCGTAGCCGACAGCTACGTCGTCGGTCGTCGTGGCGGTGCCTCTCTGGTCGGTGACGAGCGGCACGGCGCTTGGTGCGGAGTGGCGCATTTGGAGAAAATATTCTCCGGAGAGGAAGAGCTTCGAGCCATCTGCGAACACGTGATCGAGGGCGAGGTAGTATTCGTGATTGCGGTTGCGGGCGTATTCCTGGCCGAACTCGCGTTGATAGTGGCTGCCCGTGAAAACGTAGCGGGTCTTGCCGAGGGCGCCCGGGAAAAACGGCCCGGTCCCCTCGAACGTGAGGCGCTGCGTGCCGAAATCGCCGAAGTTGTAGGAGAGCTTCTGGCTCGCCACGTCGCGCGGGCTCTTGGAGATCATGTTGATCATACCACCCGGCGAGGTGCGGCCGTAGATCGCGGCGCTGGAGCCCTTGATAATTTCGAGCCGGTCGATGTTGCTGGAGCCGTAGCGGCCGAGGCGGAAGAAACCGTCGCGGAGCTGATTCGAGGACGAGAAACCGCGGAGGTTGAAATTACCGCCGATGTCCAGGCCGGTGAAACCGGAGATGTGGGTGACGTTGTCGAGGAGATCGTAGATGCCGAAGTCCTCGAGAAACTCGCTGGTCATGACGTTGACCGAGTAGGGCAGATCGACGATGGGCGTCTTCACGCGGCTGCCGGTCATCGTTTCCGAGGCGACGTAGCCGCGATTGGGTTCGGCGGTCACTTGAAACGGCGAGAGTTCGACCGTCTCCGACGTCGCCGGGCGAGGCGCGGCGGTTTGGGCAAGCACGACGGACGCGATAACCAGCGAAACGGATGCGAGCGATGCGAAGAAACGGTAGCGGGACATGGCTGAGGTCAGGGGGAGGTTGCGAGCCAGGGTCGGGAAAAGATTTCCGGCGAGTCTGCGCCTAGAATTTCACGGAGGCCGTGAAATCCACCTGCGCCGGGATCACGTAGGAATAGGTGTAGACGTTGGCGCCGGTGGACAACGTGGTGAAACCAGTTTTGCGAATCTTGCTGTTCTCGAGGTCGAGGAGATTTTTTACGCCGGCGCGGAGGCGGACTTGCTGGCTCCAGATTTTCTGGTCGCGCATGAGGTAGGCGTTCACGAGGTGATTGGTGCCGCCGATCATCTGCTGGCCGTTGGGCGTGCCGAGGAGGTAGTTGTCGCGATACCGGCCGTTCACGCCGACGCGCACGCCGCGCAACGGCGCCCAGCCTTCACGTGAGAAGCTGTAGTCGATCACCCAACTACCGGACCACGGCGACGCCTGGGCACCGGCGGGCCGGCCGGGGAGGTCGAGCGAGTCGAGGAGCTGCTTCGCGAGCGAGAGCACAGCGGGACTCTCGTTGCCGCGCGCGACGGCGGCGGCGTAATAGCCGCGGAAAGAAGCGAGGTCGGGCGTGCCGAGGACCTTCGTGCGCGCGAGTGTGAAGCGGAGCTGGAGCTGCTTCGTCGGACGGAGCACGAGCGTGAGATCGGCGCCCTGGGAATTTTCCGTGGATTGATAATTACGCGCGGCACTGGCAGTGCCGGGCGCGCTGAACTTGTAGGCGGGGTTGCCGGGCAGGATGTTGTTGGGGTTCATCAAGTCCTCGAGGTTGGCGGCGCTGAGGTTGATGATGTTGTTGTAGGTGAGCCGGACGTTTTCGCGGTCAATGTCGAAGACGCCGAGCGTCACGCCGGCGCGGCCGTCGAAGAAGTTTCCTTTTAGGCCGAGCTCCTTCGTCGTGCCGATGATCGGGCCGAAGCGGACATTGTCGAAGGTGACGAAATCCTGGAAGCGGAACGACTCCGAGTAGACACCGTAGAGGTTGACGTCCTTCGTGAGCACATAGGTGAGGCCGCCGGTAAACGTCGTGTTGGCGAGGCGCTGCGAGAGATTTTCGGTGTAGTCGCCCTTGAGCGCATTTTGGTATTTCGGCGGGCGAATCGCCTCGTTGAACGGGCCGAAGTAACGCGTGGTCGTGTAACCATACTCGTGATTTTCGTCGCGGCGGAAGCCGACGAGCGACATCAGCCGGCCGCCGAAATATTTCCCGCTGGCGGAGATCGACGCGGCGGCGCTGCGCGTGAATTGCGTGTTGCTGGCGGCATCGGTGCCCGAGGCGAAGAAGCCGAGCATGCGCATGTCGACGGCATTCGTCACGGGCGGGCTGGTGAATTGGAGGCGGTCGAAAATAGCGCGCGAGTAGAACTGCGGGTCGTCGAAGTAGAGCCGGAGGCGGCCGCGGTCGGCGGCGGTGTTGATCGCGGTGGCGGTGCCGTTGAGGATGTTCTTCACATTGTAGCCTTGAAGGCGGTAGTTGTCCTGCGAACTCTCGCGATACTCGGCGGTCGCCACGAAAAGCTGCTCCATCCATTTTGCCGCTTGCCAATTGTAGACGGCGGAGCCGCGGAAGGCATCCGTGTCGGTGCCGAAGTGCTTGCGGTCGGACGCTGCGTCGATGAACGGCCGGCCGTTCACATCGACGCTGATCGTCGTGTCGAACGAGTTGTCGTTGCGGTCGGAGGCCTGATTCTGGTGGTTGTAGGAAAGCTCGACGGAGACGGGGCCGATGCCCTGCCCGATCGTGACGGAGTAGGTGTTGAACGGCCGCGCCTGCTTGTCGAAGCCACCGCGGAGATTGTAGCGTTTCGGAAATCCGTTGAGGCGTTTCGTCCCGACGGCCACGCCGGCCGCGTTGCGCAGCGTGACGTCGAAGAAACGGCCTTCGATGAGCGAGGGCTGGCCGCCGGCCACGGAGTTGGTTGCGAGGCGGTCGGCGGCGGACTGCGCGGCTTGGATGACCCAGACGTTGTCGGAGGTGTAGTAGGTGCCGGCCGTGTTCCACGCGTTCGAGCGGGCGGATTGCTCCCAGACGTTGATGCCGGCGAAGCCGCGGGTGTTGTCGTATTTGCCCCGCTCGCCCTCGACGCGAATCGAGGTGTGGCGAAACGGCTGCCAGACGGCGGCGAGCGTCTCGCCCTCGAATTTGTAGGCGGAGGCGTCCTGAAACGTTTTCTCCTGCCGCCGCACGACGTTGAGGCGAACGGCGAGGTTGGACGCGAGCTTGCGGTTGTAGTCAAGCTGGTAGCGGTAGGCGCCCTCGCTGTTCAGGAACGCGACGACCTCGCCGAAATTTTTCAGCAGCGGACGCTTGGTGAACGCCGCGCCTTGGCCGCCCGGCTCGACCTCGCCAAAGATGAGCGAGTTGGAGCCCTTGCCGAAGTCGATGCGCTCGACGTTGTAGGTGTCGCTCGGGATGAACCACCGAAAATAATTCCGGCTGATGTTGTTCGTCTGCGTCATGCCGCGGAACGAAAAATTTCCGCCTTGGTTGTCGTTCTCCATGACCGGCAGCGCGAAGACATTGGCGACGAAGCCGGCGGTCTCATCCGCCGTGAATAGCCCGAGATCTTCCATGAAGTCGGAGGTGATCGCGTCGATGTTCACGGGCACATCCTTGAGCGCTTGCTTCGTGCGCGTGGCGGTCAGCGTGTCGTTGGCGGACCAGCCGGTCTCGCGCTCGCTCGCGATGATGAACGGCGATAGCTCGACCACCGTGTCCTTCGCGGCGGGCTTGATCGTGGCGGGTGCCAATTGCGCGGAAAGGCCGGCGGCGGACAAAATCGAGAGGGTTCCTACGCACAAGTGTCCGACGAGCCGGTGCGTGGCGGGGTATTTTTGTGGGGGCATGGTGTTCAGGGTGAAATCGTCAAGGCAGAGGCGCCCGGCGCGTAAGCGAGATGCGCACATCGTCCACGTAGCTGCCGGTAAAAACAAAATCAGAGGCGGATTCGAACGCTTGGCTAATGTGCAGACGGACCACGAGAAATTCGGCGTTGCCCGGGAGGCGCAGCTCCGTAGTCAACCGCTGCCAAGTTGCGGGATCGTGGTCGAGCAGACTGCAGCTGCTCCGGGCCATCGCGAGCGCATCGTTGGTCAGCGTGCTGCCGAGGCGCCCGGCCCTTTCGGGGACGGACTCTTTGTCGAGAGCGTAGAGGGAAATCGCGCAGCCGTATCTCTCGGCGTCAGGAACCACCGTCGCGTTGAAACTCGCCGAGACTTCCACCACGGCCCCGCCATCGGAAAATTCCGCGCGATAGGGACGGAGATCGATCAGACGGTAGGCGACCGCGATATGGCCTCCCGCTGGCTTGGTCTTGCCGTCAAAGTCAGCCCGCAGAAACCGCATCATGTGGCGGCCGTTCTGCGGCTTCACGCCCTGTTGCTCGCCGACAATCTCGGCGGCATCGCCCCGCCAGATGCCGGTTTCCAAGGCCGTGCGCACCGCGAATGGAACCTCGGGTCCCTCAAAATCTTCGTCGAGTAGCGTGTGTGACTTCACGGCGGGCGTGAGGACGTAGGCCCACACCACTGTCGCGGTGAAAAGTCCCGCCACGAGCCCCGCGGCCACCTGGGGCAACCACGGAAACCAGAAACGCGGCCGTGCTTGGACGAGAGGGTCGCGGCGAATGGGGACCGAAGTGGTCGCAGGCTCGGCGGCCGCGGCGAGCCGCGCTGCATCCGCCAGCGCCGTGCCGCTGGCGAGTTCGCCGTGGAGCGCGGTGTAGTGCAGCCACGCATCGAGGGCGGGCGAGTCCGCGCGCAGCAAACGATGAAGCTCGGCCAGCTCCTCCGTCGACGCGAGGCCGTCGCAAGCGCGGGCAAACAACCGATCGTGTTCCGGCGCGATATTCATGTGGTGACTCCGTCGTTTTTCATCCCGCGCTCGACGCACTCCAGCAGGGTGCGCCGCGTGCGTTGCAGCATTTTGTAGATCGCGTCCACCGTGCGGCCTTCGCGCAGGGCGATGGTTTCGACGGGCTCTTCGCCAGAGTAATAGCGATCCAAGTTAGACCGCTGGTCGGGCGGTAACTTCGCCAGACATTCGCGCAGTTTCTCCGCCCGCAACGAAAGCTCCGGGGCCAACTCTTCCCGGCGGGCATCGAGCCGGTTCATCAAATCGTCCTCCGCGAAGACCTGCCAGCGCGGCTGCTTGCGCCAAAACTCGCGCACTTTGAACCGCGCGATCCCGCAGGCCCAAGGGAGAAACTCCCGCGTGGCGTCGAATTCGGCGCGCTTCGCCCAGAGCGTCACCAACGTTTCTTGCAACACGTCGCGTGCGTCCGCCACCGACGGCACGTAGCGCAAAATGAAGCGCAGCAACGGTCGCTCCTCCGCCATGAACTGGCGGAGAAAAGCCTCCTCGTCGGCGCTGCGGCTGGGGACTGCGTGCATGGGGTCTCTCCCACGTATTGGCAGGCAAGGCCGGAAATTGGACAACTATTCCATGCGTTGCGTGGAAATTTTTCGGAGCGGATCGTCTCGTTGCCGCGGCAGCCGGGGCGGTGGAGCAGAATTTCGCGGCCCTGCGGTTAAGCGATGACGCCGTCTTTTACTTCCTTCTTCGTCGACAAGCCGCAGTATTCGTGGGGAGTGACGTGGCCGTTGTTTACCGCGCGGGCGCGGCCGCGTTCGCCTCGGCCCACTCGCGTTCGAGCACGGGGCGGATGATTTTCGTGAACTCGACGTAGGCGGGCGGGTGGAAGTGGAGTTTGTCCGCGAGATAGAGGTCGAGGCGCGGGTGGCCGTCGGCGTCCACGAGCGCGGGATTCACATCCACGAACGTCCGGCCGGGCGTCGCCGCGCAGTAGGCGCGCACGAGGGCGTTGTAGTGATCGACCTGCGCCCAGCGCTCCACGCGATCGGGCGAGCGCGTAGAGGAAACATAGAGCAAGCGTGTGGCCGGAAACTGCGCCCGCACGCGCTCCGAGAATTCGCGGAAGCGCGCGAAGATCACCTCGGACGCGTCGGGCGGCGTGGCCTTGAGGTCGTTGCTGCCGCAGTAGTAGACGATGACTTTCGGCGCGTAGCGCGGCACGAGTTGGTCGAAGCGCGCGAGTTGATCCGGCGTGCGCGAGCCGCCGAAGGCGCGATTGAGCACGGGGAGCGGAGCCATCTGCTCGGTGACGTTTTCCCATTTGCGGAAAATACTGCTGCCGACGAACAGGATGCCGCCCGGCGCGGGCGGGCGCGCGGCGTCCTGCTCGGCGAAGGCTTTGAAGTCGGGCTCATATTGCGCCCAACGTTTGGCGGCGGCGTCCGCGGCGAAAAGCGCGGGCGCGAGCATCAATCCGGTCGCGAGGAGAAGACGGACGGCAATCGAGTTCATGGGGAGAAAATCAGACGCGTAACGAGAAACAAAACCGACGGCCCGAGGAAGCAACCGAGGCCCGTGTAGAACGTCGCGGCCATCACGCCATAGGGCACGAGCTTCGGATCGGTGGCGGCGAGGCCGGCGGCGACGCCGCTGTTGGTGCCCATCGTGCCGCCGTAGATCATCGCGGTGTGCGGATTGTCGAGGCCGATGTGTTTCGCGACGAGCGGCGTCGCGATCATCACGAGGATCGCCTTGATGAGGCCGGCGGCGATGCTGAGCGCCATCACCTCGGAGGTGGCGCCGAGCGCGGCGCCTGTGACCGGGCCGACGATGTAGGTGACCGCGCCGGAGTTCCGTGTGGTCGTTGAGGTCTTCACAGCCCAGGCCCACCGCGTAAATGCGCTGGGCCAGCAGTTGCACCATCGAGTGATCGACGAAGCGTTGATCGCGCCGGTCGTCGAAGCAGCCGGCGAGCGTGCGGGTGAGCCCCAAACTGGCATCGATCTGTCTCAGTAACATCGCGCCACAGTCGCTGGAGAGCGTGCCGCCGGAAAAATCGGCCACCACTTTTCGCGCATACAGGTCTGGAAACAGGAGCGCTTCGGGCTGACAGTCTGTGGCGGGCCGGGTGCCAGTCGATGCTTTCGTTTGATTCTTCATGCCAATAATTTAAGCATTAATCATGCCCATTCTTTCGTTCGCTTATGAATTTTCCGGGCTAGATCTTCGGATCGGTCGCACGGACCGAGGCCAAGGTCGGTAATGACTTCGACCTCATTGCCACATTTCCCGAGCATCCCGAACTTGAGATTGTGACGATCGAGGCGCAGTGCGCCAAACTGCTCGATGTTCCCGTCCATTTGCTCACGGCTGAAGCGGTCGAAGAGATGACCAACCCGTATCGCAAGGAGTTGATTCAACAGGATCGGCGGGTGGTTTGCGCCTCCTCGGGCGAGAGCAACCCATGGTCGCGGCGCGCCATCGCCGCGAGTTTCGCGGAGTGCCGCCCGAGTCGCTCTGCCGCCCGAGCCTGAGTCGCGAACGAATCAGGGCCGGGTTCTTCTAGCATTCGCTCGCTGCAGCGAAGGCCGCGCCGGTTACAAACCGCCACGCCCGCGGATCGCGCACATTGCGGGTGTTCGATGTGCGCGGTGCAGCGTGGCACCCGCGCGGAAACTGTGTTTTATTGCGCAGACCGAGTCTTCTCATGGCCGACCACGCTGACCACTCATTGGCAAACGCTCCCGGCTCCACGGTGCCATCCGGGGGCAAAGGCGCTGCGTCGGTGTTCGATCCCCGGCGATTCGACCATCTCAGCGAATCCGAGGTGCTGCGACGGATCGGCACGCTGCTCGCGACTGTCCTCGCGCGCAGCGGTCGCCTGCTTCCGAAGCTCGCCGCACCGAGCGCCGACCGGGCCGGAGCCGAGGCGGTGCGGGTCGATCCGTGGCAATTAATCGGTGATCCGTTGGAGCGTCAGATCGCGCAGTATCTCCTGCACGCCGGCCCGGCCGGCCCGGAGGGTTTGCGCGTGGCGCTGGGTATCAGCGGGCGGACCGTCTGGCGCAAGCTCGCCCGTCTGCGCGCCGCTGGTTTGTGCGAAGTCGTCGGGAAAACCCGGGCCGCGCGCTACCGGCTTATTCCCGATCATGGTCGCAACTGAATTAAGGCTCCCGCCGACGAGCCAAGCGTCGCGGATAAACTACCATTATTTTATTGGATAACTCAATAAAAAGCATACTACTACCATAATGCTAGCATTAAAATCAGAGCTGGAGGTAGCCTCGGAGCTGGCGGCAAGGGTGCGGACGGCGCGCCTGCAACTCGGCTGGTCGCAAGACGAACTGGCGCGCCGGGCCGGACTAAGGCCGGCGACCTATCGTCTCTTCGAGCAGACCGGACGGGTTGCATTGTTGCGCCTGCTGCGTGTGCTCTCGGTGTTGGATCGCTTGAAAGACGTCGATCAGGTGTGCGCGCCGGGTGACGCTCCCCGTTCACTCGATGAACTGCTCGCGCCTAAGCGGCAGCGCGGTCGGAGGAACAAACATGCTTAACGTCGCCTATCACGGTCAGCCGGTCGGTCGCTTGGTGGACGGCCGTGGTCGAATTTTTTTCGAATACGATCCGCCATGGCTCGCCCGGGGGCATGACCTGCCGCCCTTGCATTTGCCGAGAAAGCCGGAAGTTCAGTATTACCACGCCAAGAACTTCGACGGCCTGCCCGGACTGTTTTACGATTCGCTGCCCGATTCTTGGGGCGCGACGCTCATGGAGATGCGGTTCGCGGAAAAAGGGATCAAGCCGAATAAAGTGACGCCGTTGATGCGGCTCGCCTACGTTGGGCAGCGCGGCATGGGCGCGTTGACGTATGAGCCGGCTTGGCCCGAGCCCGGCGCGTCGCCGCAGTTGCAGCAAACCAGGCTGCTGACGCTGGAGCGTGAGGCTCGGGCGGTCGTGGCCGGTTCTGTGGACAAGGTGCTGGCGCATTTGGTCGAGGCGGGTGGCACCGCCGGTGGCGCCTACCCCAAGGTGGTGGTCGCGGTGAACGACCGCCGTCCCGGCGAAGTGCTCTACGGCGGTGGCGATTATCCGGAGGGTTACACGCCCTGGCTGGTCAAGTTTGACTTGGGCAAGGACAACACGACCGGACCCACCGAGCACGCTTACGCGGCGATGGCTCGCGCAGCCGGGATTGCGATGCCGGAAACGAGACTTTTTTCCGTGCCGGATCGGGCGGGCACGAAGCGGCGGCATTTCGGGGTAAAACGATTCGACCGCGACGGCGCCGAGCGCCTCCACGTGCATTCCTTTGCCGGCGTCGCGCACAAAGACCCCGACAAATGCGACTACCGCGATCTGTTGCTCGTGGCAAAAGCCCTGACGCGCGACATGACGCAGGTGGCCGAAGGCGTTCGGCGCATGATTTTCAACGTCGCGGCCAGCAATCGCGACGACCACGGCAAAAACCATGCCTTCGTCTATCGGCAGGGAGCGTGGGCGTTTTCTCCCGCCTTCGATTTGATCTTCGTCTCGCCGACGGTCCAGTCGATGCGCGGGATGGGGATCGGCGGCGAATGGCGCACGCCCAAGATGGATCGGATCGCCAGCGTGGCGCAGGACGCCGGCCTGGAGCCGAAGGCGATCCGGTCGATCGCCGAACAAGTGGCCGCAGCGGTGCAACGTTGGCCGCAGTTCGCGGCGGAGGCCGCTGTGCCGGCGGAGGAAATCGCCCGGGTGCAGCGGGTGATTGTGGATCAGCGCGAGGGGCTGGCCAACCGCGCGCAGATTTCCTTTTCATTCGCACCGACGGTGCAGACCAACCCTGCGCTCCGCCCGCGCTCGTCGCGGGGGATTTCGCCGGGTTGAAGCGCCGGCCACCCACCGCCCCAGTTTCCAATCATGGTCGAATGCTACCGGATTCCGGCCGGCAAACCCGGTATCGCCTTTGAGGATGTTTCCGCGCCGACGAATGGGAACCACGAGAGCGGGTGCAGCGTCGCCGCCTCCGGCTCCGCCAGCGTGGCGAATTGCTGCACGGTTCATCAGTCTGGCCCGAAACTTTCCCCATTTCTCGAACGGATCGTCTGCGACAGCGTCTTTCGTCCGGTAGTCAGAATTAAGGTTTGCTTGGTGTTAGGTCAAAATGCCGTCTCGAGGGGTCGAGACGGCTATTTTTTTGCGGACGGCGACTCTCAGGCTATCTTGCGCCGACGGATGGGAAGGTGAGCACGCGGGCCGGTCCGCTTGCTCGGCAGCGAAGGCCTTAATCGATCTCGCCCCTGCACCCGGACGGCGTGGGGTCCGGCCAGACTCGGGCCGTTGCAAGTTCAACGCCTAAGCCCGCACCCGCGTGGCGAACTGCCGCAACTGTTCGTCGAAGGGCAACTCCGCCAGCGCCTTCATTTGATTGAGCCCGTAGCGACGAACTTCCTCGACGGACGTGAGGTTCATCAGCTGCGTTTGAATCTCACCGGCGAGCTGGAGCAGTTTCATGTGATGAGTGATCGAGCCCGGCGAGAGGCCTTCTTCGGCGGCGAGTTTCAGGCGGTTGAGAGCTGGCTCGGATTCGAGCCGACGCTGCCACGCGTGGGCGCGGTGGATCGGATGCTGCACGGGCGCGGCGGCGGGTTGCGGCGCCGGTGCGCGGCGTGTCATGCCCAGCTCACAGCGGAAGGGCGTGAGCAACGTGACGGGCTTGGCGCTGCCCGAGGTCGGGGCCAGCGCGACATTCAGCGTGAGCACGAGCGGGCGGCTCGGCGCGGCGGATGCCGCACGGGCGGTGCGCTCCTCGATGACGAGACGCTCGGCCATGCCTTCGACCAGGTGACCGACGCGCAGTTTCTTGCGCAGATCCAAGAGCCGGGTGCCGGGCGCGAGGTTGTTGGCGGGCTTGTCGCCAAAGCGAACCTCGACGCGTTCGAGGAACAATAAGATCGCGTTGTTCGTGCTGTGTGAGCGAGGGCAGCAATTCGCCCAACTTCGACAGCGCTTCGCGGATGCGGTCTGAGTCGATTTCGCCGCGCTCGCATTCTGAGAGTTCGAGCCGGACTTGTTCGCGCTCCACGAGCAGGCGTTGTTTTTCGGCCTGCAAGGTTTCCGCCTGCTCGCGCAACACTTCGTCGAGCGATGTGACGCTGCCGAGCACGAGCAGCTTGGCGCAATTGCGGAGTTGTCCTATAACCGTATCGAGCGCGCGTTCGGCCTCTGAGAGTCGCGCGCGCAGCGGCGCACGGTCCACTTGACGGCGCTCGCGTGCATTCGCGACGGTGGCACCGAGCACATCGGCGTGCTGGCTGCATGCGCCGAGGAAATCGATGACGGCGGTTTCAAGGGCGTTGGCCGACACGTGGCGCGCCGGGCATTTCGCATCGGAGCGTTCCTTGTGGGCGTAGCCGCAGGTGTAGTAGCGGTAGGGCTTCCCGTCGGGGTCGAGTTTGCCGCTGGCATTCGGGATCATCGCCCGACCGCAGATGCCACAATGCGCGACGCCTTTCAAGATGTGGAAATGTTTGTCGCGGTTGCGGAACCGACGGGCAGCAGGCAAGAGCGCTGGGCGGATCGCCGCATTCGCGCGGTCCCAGAGATCGTCGGAGACGAGCGCCGCGTGCTGGCCGGGAAACTCCTTCCCGTTCATCCGCACGCGGCCGGCGTAGAGTGGACGTGTGATGAGCCGTCGAATGATGTCCGAGCGGAAACGTTTTTCGCCGATGTTCTGTTTCCGGCCGTCGCGGCGGTTGAAGATGCGCGCCCGCGTGCGGATGCCCTCGGCGTTGAGCGTGTTCGCGATTTCAGTGAGCGAGGTGAGTTGCGCAGCCATTTCAAAAACGCGGCGGAGCGTCCCCGCTTCTGTCAGATGCGGGCTCAGGCCCTGCTTTGCCTCGTCGTAGAGATAGCCGAAGGGCACTTGTCCGCCCGTCCAGAATCCGCGCTTCGCCTGCTCGTTGAGCTTGATGCGGATTTTTTCCGCCGTGTTGTCGCGCTCGTATTCGTTTACGCTCATCACGATGTTATTCTTGAGCCGGCCGGAAGGCGTGGCTTCGGATAGGTCTTCGGTCGGACTGACGAGCTGGCAACCGTGCGCCTTGAGAAACGCGCGGAAGGGCGTCCATTCATCCGTGCTCCGCAGCACGCGCTCCAGTTTGAAGATCAGCACGATTTTGATTTCGCCGGCTTCGATGTGACGCATCAGTGCCCGGATGCCGGGCCGGTTCATGGTGCCGCCGGAGTAGGCTGGATCGGAATAGCACGCGACCTCGAACCAACCTTCGGCCGATTGTTTGACGATATGGTCGCGGCAGACGGCCGCTTGGCTGTCGCAGGAATCGAAACGTCCACCGACTTGATTGGCGGTCGAGACGCGGGTGTAGATCGCGACCGGGACGGTATGGGAACGGGCGCGAATAAGAGCGGGCGATGAAGTGATCGACATGACAAGAACCTCCGTTTTGAGAGTGAACGGGACAGCTCCATCGGCCGGCGCCCGCGTGATTGGTTTACGTCGGCAACTATCGCACAAACGCGAAAAATCTCACGCGCAAAATTTTAACGGCACTCAAAACGGAGGCGTTGCAGGAGCGTTTCCGGGCCGTTGCAGCGCACTCAAAACGTGAACTTATTTCGTCACCGTTAAAACGGCATTTTTACTCGTGGCAGGCGCGCAGTGACTTGCGAAAATTTAATCCCGTATCAAGCGGTTCTTGATACGGGAAAATTGGCGGAGAGGGAGGGATTCGAACCCTCGGTTGCCTTGCGACAACACGTGATTTCCAATCACGCGCATTCGACCACTCTGCCACCTCTCCGGGTGTTCAGCCGGCCGCTCTTGGGAGCTGCCTGCCGATGGACGAAGGGGCAAAGAAGGGCAAACCACCGGGGTGGGTCAACGGCAAATCCACTCCGCCGGGCTTCACGCGCCCAGTAGCGAAAAAACTTTTTCCAAAAGCGTCTTGCGCGACCCGAAGGCGCGTCCAACCCTGCGGAGGATTTTCTCACTCTAACCACCGGCAACCATGGTCACCTCCAACACTGAACTGGCCTACAACAGCAAGATTGAGGGCGAAGTCGTGGTCACGCGGGCCGATGCGGTCATCAACTGGATCCGGACCAATTCCATGTGGCCGATGCCGATGGGCCTCGCGTGCTGCGCCATCGAGTTGATGGGCGTCGGCGCGAGCCGGTTCGATATCGCGCGCTTCGGCGCCGAGGTGATGCGTTTCTCCCCCCGTCAGGCCGATTGCATGATCGTCGCCGGCACCGTGACCTACAAGATGGCCAGCGCCGTCCGCCGCATCTATGATCAGATGGCCGAGCCGAAGTGGGTCATCGCCATGGGCGCGTGCGCCAGCTCGGGCGGCATGTATCGCAGCTACGCGACCCTGCAGGGCGTCGATCGGATCATCCCGGTCGACGTCTATGTCAGCGGGTGCCCTCCGCGCCCGGAGGCACTGCTCGACGCGTTGATGAAATTGCAGGCCAAGGTAAAACGCGAGCCGTCGGCCAAGAACTTGCTGTCGGCCTGAGTCCGAACGCAACCGCACCACTTCAACTGATGCCCGCAGCCGACGCCACGAGCGCTCTTAAGGAAAAATTCCCGCAGGTGACCGAGCGCGCCAGCGCCGATCACCCGGCGGTGAACATCCCTGCGGCCGACATCCCGGTGGTGCTGCAGCACCTGCGTGACACCGCGGGTTTCGATCTGCTGGCGGATTTGACCGCGGTCGACTGGGCCGAGGGCGTGTCGCCGCGCTTCACGGTGGTCTACCACCTGTTCTCGACCACGAATCACAATTACCTGCGCGTCGCCGCGAATTGCGCGAGTGATTCCGAGCCGGAAGTGCCGAGCGTCGTCTGCCTCTGGGCCGGCGCCAACTGGCACGAGCGCGAGTGCTACGACATGTTCGGCATCAAGTTTACCGGCCACCCCGATCTCCGCCGCATCCTGATGTGGGACGAGTATCCCTTCTTTCCCCTGCGGAAGGAATTCCCGCTCGCGGGCATCGAGACGCCGCTGCCGGACGCCGAGATTTCCGAGGAGACAAAAACGAGAGTCATCGCCGCGCCGATGATGGGCGGCCCGTTCGTCGCCTCGTCGGGCGAGATGAACCTCACCGAGGCCGAGCCGCGCGCGAAAGACGAAAGCTGGAGCGATCGTCGGGCCCAACCCGGCCAGACCGATCTGCGCCAGGTGAAAGACTAACGCGCCATGGCCACCGACTTTACTTTCCCCGACACCGCCGCGAAGACCGCGGCTGCCCGGCCGGAATTCGAGACCGAGAAAATGTCGCTCTCGATGGGCCCGTCGCATCCCTCGACGCATGGCGTGCTCCGCCTGCAGATGGAACTCGACGGCGAAATCCTCACGAAGTGCGATCCGGTGATCGGTTACCTGCACCGCGGCGACGAGAAGATCGCCGAGAACATGACTTACAACCAATTCGTGCCCTACACGGATCGGTTGGATTACCTCGCGCCGCTCGCGAACAACATGGCTTACGCCATCGCGGTGGAAAAGCTCGCGAAGCTCGAGGTGCCCGCGCGCTGCCAGGCGATTCGCGTGATCACCGCGGAGATGGCGCGCATCTCGGCGCATCTGCTGGGGCTCGGCGCGTTCGGCATCGATACGGGGGCGTGGACGGTGTTCATGTATTCGTTCACCGAGCGCGAGAAACTCTACAAACTTTTCGAAGAACTCACCGGCGCGCGCTTCACCACGAGCTACTCGCGCATCGGCGGCCTGCAACGCGACGTGCCCGAAGGTTGGACCGGCCGCGTGAATGAGTTTTGCGATCAATTCCTGCCGATTCTCGAGGAGATTCTGGCGCTGCTCACGCGCAACAAAATCTTCATGGATCGCACGGTCGGCGTGGGCGTCATCTCGAAGGAAGACGCGATCAGTTACGGCCTCACGGGTCCGAATCTTCGGGGCAGCGGCGTCCCCCTCGATCTGCGCAAGGACAAGCCTTACTCGGGTTACGAGCAGTATGAGTTCGATATTCCGGTCGGCACGAAGGGCGACGGCTACGATCGCTATCTCGTGCGCGGCGAGGAAATGCGCCAGTCCGTCCGCATCATTCGCCAAGCCATCGCGAAATTTCCCGGCGGCGCGTGGTATGCGACCGATGCGAAAAAAATCTTCGCGCCGCCGAAGGACAAGATCCTCACGTCGATGGAGGAACTCATCCAGAATTTCATGCTCGTGACCGAGGGTCCGCTGATGCCGGCCGGCGAGGTTTACTTCGAGGCGGAGAATCCGAAGGGCGCGCTCGGGTTCTATATCGTGAGCAAGGGTGGCGGCGTCCCATGGCGCCTGAAGATTCGTGGGCCCTCGTTCTGCAATCTCTCCATTCTGCCGAAAGTCTGCGTCGGTGCCTTGATCTCCGACGTCGTTTCCATCCTCGGCTCGCTCGACTTCGTCATGGGCGAGTGCGACCGCTGATGAATTTCTGCCCGCGAATGACGCGAATGAACACGAATCAATCCAATAAACTCACCGAGCTATTCGCGCCCATGCGCGTGATGAGCGGGCAACGGTTTGGCCTTTCGTTTTATTGATGAATCTCAAGCCCGACACGCTTTCCAAAATCGACGAGGTCATCACGCATTATCCCGTGAAGCGCAGCGCCACACTTCCGCTGCTGCATCTCATTCAGGAGGACATCGGCTACATCCCGGAAAAAGCCGAGGAATGGATCGCGGCCAAACTCGAACTCGAGCCGATCAACGTTTACGAGGTCATCACGTTTTATCCGATGTTTCGCCGCCAGCCGATCGGCCGCCGCCACATCAAAGTCTGCCGCACGCTCTCGTGCGCGCTGCTGGGTGGCTACAAGACCTGCGAGGCGTTCGAGCAGGAATTCAACACCCACCGCGGCGAAGTCTCACCGGGCGGCGAAGTCACGATCGATTTCGTCGAGTGCCTCGCGAGCTGCGGGACGGCGCCCGTCGTCCTGATCGACGACGATCTCTACGAGAAGGTCGACTGCGCGAAGGCGAAGCAGATTTCCGATCAGATCAAAGCGGAGGCGAAGAAACGTTAACCCCATGTCTGAACCCGCCCAACGCCGCATCATTTTCCAGCACATCGACGAGGCTGGCTACACGAACGACATCGCGTGCTATCAAAAGCACGGCGGTTACGAGGTGTTGAAGAAGGCCGTCCTGCGCAAACCCGAGGAACTGATCGACGAAGTGAAGAAGTCCGGCCTGCGCGGGCGCGGCGGCGCGGGTTTCCCGTGCGGCGTGAAGTGGGGCCTCGTCGACCGCAAGAGCGGCAAACCGATTTACCTGATCGTGAATGCGGACGAGTCCGAGCCGGGCACGTTCAAGGACCGCTACATCATGCACCAGGATCCGCATCAGTTGATCGAGGGCACGATGATCTCGTGTTTCGCGAACAACGTGAAGCAGGCCTACATTTATATCCGCGGCGAAATGCCGCACGGCGCGCGCATCCTCGAAAAAGCGATCGCCGAGGCGCGCACGGCGGGTTTCGTCGGGAAAAACATTCTGGGCACGACTTACTCGTGCGACATCTTCGTGCACCGCGGCGCCGGTGCCTACATCTGCGGCGAAGAGACCGGGCTGATCGAGTCGCTCGAGGGCAAGCGCGCGAATCCGCGCATCAAGCCGCCCTATTTCCCCGCCGTCCTCGGCCTCTACCAGTGCCCGACGATCGTGAACAACGTCGAGACGTTGTGCCACGTGAAGTATATCGTCGAGCACGGCGGCGCCGAATACACGAAGATCGGCACGCCGGGTAACACCGGCACGCGCATCTTCTGTGTGAGCGGACACGTGCAGCGGCCCGGTTATTACGAATTCGAGGCCGGCAAGATCACGATGGGGCAGTTGCTCAATGAGGTCTGCGGCGGTCCGTTGCCCGGCCGGAAATTCAAGGCGGTGATCCCCGGCGGCTCGTCGGCGAAAATCATGCGCTTCGGTGAACGCTACAAGGGCAAGCGCAAGGTCGGCACCGAGATGGTCGACTACGATTGGGGCGTCGAGGATGTCCCGATGGATTTCGATTCGCTCGGCATGATCGGCACCATGGGCGGCTCCGGCGGTGTGATCGTGATGGACGACACCGTCAACATGGTCGAGGCGCTCGCCAACATTAACGCGTTCTACTCGCATGAGAGCTGTGGCCAGTGCACGCCGTGCCGCGAAGGTTCGTTGTGGATGAAGAAAATCACGACGCGCATGGTGCACGGCCAAGCGCGCGCAGAGGATGCGGCGTTGCTCAAGAGCGTCGCCGATCAAATTCCCGGCCGCACGATCTGCGCGTTCGGCGAGGCGTGCTCGTGGCCGACGCAGAGCTTCATCGCGAAGTTCGGCGATGAGTTCAAAAATTACCCGGAAGCCAAGAAGGCCGCGAAGCCGGCCGAGGCCCAGACACTCATTTGATTTCAATCCATTAAGCGCGAAGACGCAAAGCCGCGAAGACCTGACGCAAAGCTCCAATCTCCTTACCCAATCGCTTTTTTCTGACCTTCGCGCCTTCGCGTCTTTGCGCTTAAAACTAAATTTTCGATAGAGATGATCGCTCCGCCCAAACCTGCCGACCTCGTCACCGTCAACATCGACGGCAAGGACATCACCGTGCCGAAGGGCACGAATGTGATCGAGGCGGCGCGCCTCGCCGGGGTCGACGTTCCGCACTATTGTTATCATCCGAAGCTCACGATCGTGGGCAACTGCCGGATGTGTCTGATCGAAATGGGCATGCCCGCCGTCGACCCCGCGACGAAGGCGCCGATCATGGATCCGGCGACCGGCAAGCCGAAGATCAACTGGATCCCGCGGCCGCAGATCGGCTGCGGCACGAACGCTTCGCCGGGGCTGCACATCCGCACGCAGTCGCCGCTCGTGAAAGACTGCCGCGAGGGCGTGATGGAGTTTCTCCTGATCAATCACCCGCTCGATTGCCCGATCTGCGATCAGGCGGGCGAGTGCAAGCTGCAGGAGCAGTCGACGGGTTACGGCCGGGGCTACTCGCGTTTCGTGGAGCAGAAGAACGTGAAGCCGAAGCGCACGCAGCTCGGGCCGCGTGTCACGCTGGACGACGAGCGCTGCATCCTCTGCTCGCGCTGCATCCGCTTCTCGAAGGAAATCGCGAAGGACGACGTCCTCGGTTTCATCGATCGGGGCAGCTACTCGACGCTCACGTGCTACCCGGGGAAGAAGCTCGAGAACAATTACTCGCTCAACACGGTTGACATCTGCCCGGTCGGCGCGCTCACGAGCACGGATTTCCGTTTCAAGATGCGGGTCTGGTTCCTGAAACAGACGAACAGCATCGACACCGAGTCGAGCGTCGGCGCGAACACGGTCGTCTGGTCGCGCGAGGGCGCGATCTACCGCATCACGCCGCGCCGCAACGATGACGTGAACGACACGTGGATGGCCGACAGTGGTCGCGAACTGTTCAAGTCGGTGAAGGCCGCCGATCGCCTCACGGCCATCAAGGTCAACGGCGCCGACAGCGCGCTCGACATCGCGATCAATGCCGCCGCGCAACTCTGCAAAGACGGCGGCGTGGCCGTCGTGGGCTCGGGCCGCAGTTCGGTGGAAGAGCAATTTCTCACGAAGAAACTCGCCGACGCGCTCAAGGCTTCGGCATATCTCGTCAGCCGGGTGGGGGAGGGCGACACGCTCCTCGTCTCCGCCGATCGCAATCCCAACGTCCGCGGTGCACTGGTCACGGGCCTGATCACGTCGCTGCCGACGGCGAAACTCACGGACCTCGCGGCCCAAGTCGACGCCGGCAAGGTTAAGACGGTCATTGCGGTGGGTGAGGACTTGATCGCGGCCGGTCTCACGAGCGCGCAGCTCGCCAGGATTTCCGTCGTCTACCTCGGCACGCACCCGAACCTCACGAGCGCCGCGGCGAAGGTCGTGCTGCCGACGCTGAGCGTGTTCGAGAAGAACGGCACGTTCGTGAACCAGCAGTTTCGCATCCAGAAATTCGCAAAGGCCGTGCCCGCGCCCGCCGGCGCGACCGACGATCTCATCGTGCTCGCCAAGCTCGCGAACATGGCGGGTGCGGATGTCGCGTCCGTCTGGAAATTGATCGGCGCCGAAAATTCCGCGCTCGGCACGATGAACTTCGCAAATATTCCTGAGACCGGCCTGCTGCTCGACGCCACGCCGTTCACCGCGCTGCCCTTTGTCGAGGGCGAGACGCTCCATTACAAACCGACCGCGGCTGTCGCGGCCACCGCCACCGCCTGAACCCCATGCACTCGATTCCTCTCCAAGCGCTCGCCGGATTTTTCGTGATCATCGGCCTCGTGCTCTTCCTCGTGGCGTTCAAGCAGCCGTCCTCGGCTGGGGGTTCGACGCCGGCGAAAAAGAAGGAGCTGCGCGAGCAGTCCGAGCGCCGAACCGAGTCTGGCAAGCTCCGGCTGGCAGGCCTCCTGTTTTTCGTCTTCGGCGTCGTCATGTTTTTCCTCGTCTGACATGGGGGACTTTTTCTTCCAGCTTCCCCTTGTCGTCCAAGGCCTCGCGAAGGGCCTCGCGGTGATCATGGTGATCTTTCCGCTGGCGGGCGCGTGCTCGCTCGCGGAGCGCAAGGTGTCGGCGTGGATGCAGGGCCGCCCCGGCCCGAACCGCGCGATCGTGCCGTGGGTCGCGTGGATTCCGTTTGTCGGACGATTTTTGCAGCGCCTCGGTGTGTTTCACCTGATGGCGGACGGCGCGAAATTTCTGTTCAAGGAAGAGCCCGTCCCCGGCCACGTGAACAAACTCTACTTCATCCTCGCGCCCGCGATCGCGATGATGCCGGCGCTCACCACGGTGACGGTCGTGCCGTTTGGCGCCTATCTCGATGCCGCCGGCCACGTGATTCCGCTCGCGCTCGCCAACGTCGACATCGGGTTGCTCGCGGTCTTCGCGGTCTCGTCGCTGGGCGTTTACTCGGTGATTCTCGCGGGCTGGGCCTCGAATTCGAAATATCCTTTCCTCGGCGGCGTGCGCGCCTCGGCGCAGCTCATCTCCTACGAACTCTCGATGACGCTCTCGATCATCCCGGTGTTCCTCTGGATCAACGCACCCGGTGAACCCGGCACGATGAGCCTCGCGAAAGTTGTCGAGTTTCAGAGCCTGCCGGGCGGGTGGGGCGGAGCGTGGTTCCTCTTCACGATGCCGGTGTGCGCGTTTATTTTCCTCGTTTCGCTGTTCGCCGAGACCAACCGCCAGCCGTTCGACATGCCGGAGTCGGAGGCCGATCTCGTTGGCGGGTTCCACACGGAATACGGCGCGTTCAAGTGGTCGCTCTTCTTCGTCGCGGAATACTCGCACATGATCATCGGCTCGGGCGTGTTTACCCTGCTGTTCCTCGGCGGCTGGAATCCGCTGCCGTGGCTGCCGCTCGCGAAACTCGCGACGATGATCGGCATCGCCGGCATGCCGCTCGCGGTGGCAGTGCTGTCGCTCGTCATCTTTCTCGGCAAGATCGTCGCGCTGCTCTTTTTCTTCATGTGGGTGCGCTGGACGGTGCCGCGTTTCCGTTACGACCAGGTGATGAAGCTCGGCTGGCAGAAACTCCTGCCGCTTTCCATCGCCAACCTGCTCGCCTACGCGATCGGCATCGCGATCCTTCAAAAATGAAAACGTTGAAACGCCAAGACGCGAAGGCGCGAAGGCCGGGCCGGAAGAACTCCGGCTGGATTTGCTTCGCTCCGATCTTCGCGCCTTCGCGTCTTCGCGCTTAACCGACTCCGCCATGGCCGTCAAAATTCTCGAACGCAAACCGCTCTCCTTCATGGAGCGCACCTACCTGCCGGCGATCGCGAGTGGGTTGAAGACGACGTTCAAGCACATCTTTCAGCCGAAGGTTACGATGGAGTATCCGGAGGAGCGGCCCGCGATTCCGCCCGGCTACCGCGGCGTGCCCACGCTCGTGAAGGATCCGCATGGCCGGGAGAAATGCGTGTCCTGCCAGCTCTGCGAATTCGTCTGCCCGCCGAAAGCGATCCGCATCACGCCCGGCGAGATCCCCGCCGACTCACCGACGGGCCACGTCGAGAAAGGTCCGCGGGCCTTCGACATCGACATGCTCCGCTGCATTTACTGCGGGCTCTGTCAGGAGGTTTGCCCCGAGGAGGCGATCTTCCTGCAGAACCAATACTCGATGACCGGCTACACCCGTGAGGAAATGGTCAATCACAAGGACAAGCTCTACGAACTCGGCGGCACGCTCCCCGATCAGCACTTCAAGTGGAACAAGAAACTCGAAGCCGAAAAACACGGCAACGCGCATTGATCAAACCGGGATGACTTTGAAACGCCAAGACGCGAAGACGCTCAGTTCGATCCGCCAAGGATCGCGCGAAGGATTTTTCTTTGCTCCGGCCTTCGCGGCTTCGCGGCTCCGCGCTTAATCCGAATCAGCCATGGCCCAGCTTCTCTTCAATTTTTTCGCCGCCTTCACGCTCGTGTGCGCCGCGGGCGTCGTGCTGAACAAGAACGCGGTCAACGCGTCGATGTGCCTGTTGCTTTCGCTGGTGGGCGTCGCGGGATTGTTCGTCGCCCTCAACGCCTACCTTTTGGCGTTCCTGCTCCTGCTTGTCTACGCGGGCGCAGTGGTCGCGCTGTTCCTCTTCATTATCATGCTGCTTGACTCCAAAGGCGATCAGCGGCCCGGGCTGCAAAAACTATCGCTGGTGGCTCGCATCATCGCATTCGCGCTGGTGGCGGGTGGTTTCATTTCGTTCTTCGCGCGCAGCCGGCTGCCGGAGCCCGCGCTGGCGACGACTCCCGCGCTCGGCGCGGAGTTGAAGCTCTACGCCTATCAGCTCTTCACCACTTACCTGCTGCCGGTGCAGGTGCTCGGCTTCCTGCTCCTCATCGCGATGCTCGGCGTGATCGTGCTCAGCAAAAAATTCGAAGGCCTGGAGGACATCAAATGAGACTCATTGCCCCCGAGCTTCGCGGCGCCACGACGGCGGTCTGTTCACCTTCCGTCTGCTTTTCCCGATGATCGCTCCTTCGCTTCACGCCTACCTCGCGATCAGCGCGCTGTTGTTCGCGATGGGATTTCTCGGGGTGCTCATCCGCCGCAACACGCTCGTCGTCTTCATGTGCCTCGAGCTGATGCTCGTGGCGTCAACGCTGGCGCTGGTCGCGTTCTCGCGCTTCAACGGCACGATGGACGGCAACGTTTTCGTTTTCTTCATCTTCACCGTCGCCGCGGCCGAGGTCGCGGTCGGCCTCGCCATCATCGTCGCGCTGTTCCGCCAGCGCCGCACCATCCAGGTGGATGAGCTCAATTCGCTGAAGCACTGACGCGCCCATGCCCTCGATGCTTTCGCACGCCCTTCTCGTCCTGGTCCTGCCGCTCATCTCGGCGGCGATCATCGCGCTGTTCCTGCGCCGCGCCGGCGGAGCCGCCGCGATCGTTTCGACGCTCACGGCGACGGCCATCGCGGCCATCGCGCTGATTCTCGCGCTGCACAACGAACGGTTTCCCGCGTCCTTCGAGTGGCTGACGCTCGGCAATTTTACGCTCTCGCTCGGCATCAAGTTCGACGATCTCGCGGCGCTGATGCTCGTGATTGTCGGCATCGTCGGGCTCTGCGTGCATGTTTTCTCGCTCGGCTACATGCACGACGACGCGGCGAAGGCCCGCTACTTCGGCGGCCTTTCCATCTTCATGTTTTCGATGATCGGCATCGTGCTCGCCGACAATCTTTTCATGATGTTCATCTTTTGGGAGCTGGTCGGTTTCAGCTCCTACGTGCTGATCAACCACTGGCACGAAAAGACCTCGGCAAGCGACGCCGCGAAGAAGGCCTTCATCACGAACCGCGTCGGCGACTTCGGTTTCCTGCTCGGCATCATCTGGTGCTACTACGCGAACGGCACGGTGAGCTTCACTGAACTTGCCGCGCTGGGCGATAACCATGCGCTCGTTTTCAGCACCGCGATTCCGCTGCTCCTCTTCTGCGGTGCCGTCGGCAAGTCCGCGCAACTCCCGCTCCAAGTCTGGTTGCCCGACGCAATGGAAGGTCCGACGCCCGTCTCCGCGCTCATCCACGCCGCGACGATGGTTGCCGCCGGTATCTACATGCTTTGCCGGATCAACGTCCTCATGGTGCCCGACGCGCTCACCGTCATCATGTGGACCGGCACCGCGACGGCGCTTTACGCCGCGCTCTGCGCGATCACGCAGAGCGACATCAAAAAAGTTCTGGCCTACTCGACGCTCTCCCAGCTCGGCTACATGGTCACGGCGTTCGGCCTCGGTTCGCTGAGCGAGACGCACGTGGACGACGGCAAGTCCATCACGGTGGCTTACGCCGTCGGGGTCGGCGCGGCGATGTTCCACCTCACGACGCACGCTTTTTTCAAGGGGCTGATGTTCCTTGGGTCCGGCTCCGTCATTCACGGCTGCCACCATGAACAGGACATTTTCAAGATGGGCGGCCTCGCGAAGAAAATGCCCCTGACCTTTGTCACGTTCACAATCGGCGTCGCCGCGATCGCGGGTTTCCCGTATCTCGCGGGCTTCTTCTCCAAGGACGCCATCCTCTTCCTCGCCTACGAGAAAAACACCGCCGTCTTCGCCGTGCTGGCCCTCACCGCGGTCCTCACGTCGTTTTACATGGTGCGCCTCTGGAAACTCACGTTCCTGGGTGCGCCGCGCAGCGAGGCGGCCGGGCATGCGCACGAAGGCGGCTTGACGCTCACCGCGCCGCTCGTCGTCCTCGCGATTCTCTCGGTCGGCGGCGGCTACACCGGCCTCTACGCGGGGTTGTTCGATGGCATCCTCGATTTGATTCCCGAGGCGCACGGCTCCACGCATACGATTATTTTCGTCACCAGCGTCGCGGTGATGCTGCTCGGCGCCGGGACGGCACTCATGCTCTACCAGCCGGCCGCGACTGATTCACTCCAGCAGAAAGCGCCCGGCCTCTTCGCCGCTCTCGGCGCGCTCAAGAATTCCTTCGACCGCGTTTACGATTACTACATCGCGAAAGTCCAGCAGCGGTTCGCCATGGTGCTCAATTTCCTCGAGCAGATCTTCCTCGCCGGCATGATAGTCCGCGGGCTCGCGGGTCTCGTCGGGCTCGTCGGCATGGGCGCGCGGGCGCTCCACGTCGGCAACCTCAACGCCTACGTTTACTGGTTCCTCTTCGGCGCCGCGCTGCTGTGGGCCCTGGCCATCGGCCTGCCCGCCACCTGATTTTGCGTTAAGCCCATGCCTTTCGATCCCCTCCTCCTTTCCATCGTCGCGCCGCTGGCGTTGGCCCTCGCCATCGCGTGTGGGCTGCCGAAACGCTGGTCGGTGCGGCTCGCGTATGCCGCTTTCGCGCTGCCCGCGCTGATGGCGCTGCACACGTGGTGGCACTTCTCCGCGCAAACGCAGGACCACGGCTATGCGTTCGTCACGCGTTACGCGACGGGACTCGAACCGGTGGGTATTTCACTGCACCTCGGGCTCAACGGAATTTCGCTGCCGCTCTTTGTGCTCGCGGGCCTGGTCGGTTTTGCCGCCGGACTCTACGCGCTGCAGTCCGGCGCCGAACGCTTGAAAATCTACCTGATGCAACTTCTCATCATTCAGGGCGGATTGATGGTCTTGTTCGCGAGCGTGGATATCTTCTTCTTCTATTTCTTCCACGAACTCGCGCTCATCCCGACGTTCATCATGGTGGGCGTGTGGGGCGGACGCGACCGCAGCTACGCGGCGATGAAGATGACAATCTACCTCACGCTCGGCGCGATGATTTCGCTGGTCGGGCTGATCGCGCTCTATGTGAAGAGCGGCGCACACTCGTTCGACCTCATCACGCTTCGCAACTATCTCGGCGCCCAACCACTCGCGGCGGTGGTGCAGAACAACATCGCCGGCCTTCTCCTCGTCGGCCTGGGCGTGCTCGTTTCGCTCTGGCCGTTGCACACGTGGGCGCCGCTCGGCTACGGCGCGGCCCCGAGCTCCGCCGCGATGCTGCACGCCGGCGTGCTGAAAAAATTCGGCCTCTACGGACTCATCCAAGTCGCGGCGCCGCTCCTGCCCGGCGGCCTCGCGCATTGGGCGCACCCGCTGGCGTGGTTCGCGGTTATCGGTAACGTCCTCGTCATCGGCTTCATCACGATCGCGCAGCGCGATCTCAAGCAGATGCTCGGTTATAGCTCAGTCATGCACATGGGCTACGCGTTCCTCGGCGTTGCCTGCGCCTCGGTGCTCGGCACGGGCGGCGTGGTGCTGCTGATGGTGGCGCACGGCCTGTCGGTCGCGCTGCTCTTCCTGCTCGCCACGAGCATTCATCACCGCACGCACACGTTCGCCCTCGATGAGATGGGCGGCCTCGCGCAAAAAGCGCCGGTGCTCGCGGCCTTGTTCGTTGCCGGCACGCTCGCGAGCATCGGCCTGCCCGGCTTCGCCAACTTTTGGGGCGAACTCACGATCTTCGTCGCCCTGTGGAAATTTTCCCCGACGATCACCGCGCTCGCGGTCGCGGGCGTCGTCATCTCCGCCATCTACGGGCTGCGCTCCGCGGCGCGCGTGTTCTTCGGCCCGCCGACCGAGCATTTCGCGCAAGTCGCCGCGCAGCACCCGCCGAGCGATCTGTGCTGGAACGAAAAAATCCCCGCGCTTCTCCTGCTCGCCGCGCTCCTCTTCGTCGGCTTCTGGCCGAAATCGATCACGACGGCGCTCAACGCCGAGCTCACCCGCCCCGTCGCCGCGGTCGCGTCGGCCAAATAATTCTCCGTGATGAATCTTGAAGCCGTCAAACTTGCTGCCGCGGACAACCGGTGGGGCGCGATCTATCCAGAGTTAATGCTCGCGCTGATCGCGCTGCTCCTGCTGGTGCTCGAGATCGGGCTGCCGAAGAAATATCACCGCCACATTCCGACCATGGCGATGCTCGGCCTGGCCAGCGTTCTGGCCGGACTGCTGATCAATTTCCACTCGGCGACGATCGGCACCGACACGTTCAACGGCCTGCTGCATCATAGCCTGGGGGGCCAGGTCATGCGCGTGTTCTTCGTGCTCGCGGCGCTGCTCGTCTGCGTGCTGGCCCGGGTGAGTCTCGCGAAGCAGCGCATGCCCCGCGTCGAGTTCTATCACATCCTGCTCATCGTCACGGGGGCGATGATGCTGCTGGTGCAGTCGACCCACTTCGTGATGCTTTTCGTCGCGCTCGAGACCGTCACGATCGGGTTCTACATTCTCGTCAGTTATTTTCGCACCAGCGCTGCCTCGCTTGAGGCCGGCCTGAAATACCTCGTGATGGGCGCGCTCAGTTCCGGCCTGCTGCTCTTTGGCATCGTGCTGCTCTACGGCCTCGCGGGCAACCCGGCGCTCACGGCCCACACGTCCGACGCGATGAGCTTCCACGCGCTGGCGATTTTCCTCGCGGCCAATCCTCACCAATTCCTCGCCAGCGCCGGCATCGTCCTCGTGCTCGCCGGCGTCGCCTTCAAGATCGGCGCGTTCCCGTTTCAAATCTGGATCCCCGATGTCTACCAAGGTGCGCCCACGCCGGTGACCGCGTTCCTCGCGGTCGCGTCGAAGGCGGCGGGTTTTGCCGTGCTTCTGGCGCTCGTGGGCAAGGACGGCGTGTTCGCCTCCTACGGCTGGCTCGTCACACCGGTGCTCACGCTGATGGCCGCGGCCACGATCATTTTCGGCAACCTCGCGGCGCTCACGCAGCACAACGTCAAGCGCATCATCGGCCTCTCGGGCGTCTCGCACGCCGGCTTCCTGCTGCTCGGGGTCGTGGCGGCCGCTCAGGTGCCGATGGCGACCGGCGCGATTTACTTTTATCTCTTCGCCTACCTGTTCGCGTCGTTCGCGGTGTTCGGCGTGATGGCGCACGTGGCCGGCCCCGACGACTCCGAACAGGAACTCGAGCACTACGCCGGCTTGGCGAAAGAAAACCCGTTCCTCGCGACGGTGCTGGCGATCGGTCTCGGCTCACTCGCGGGCATTCCGCCGCTGGCCGGGTTCATGGGCAAACTTTTCGTGTTCATCGCGGCGTTCCAAGCCGGCGCGCGCTGGCTCCTCGCGCTCGCCGCCGTCGGCGTCGTGATCTCGATCTATTACTACTTCGGCTGGATCAAGGCGGCGTTCTTCGGCTCGTGGAAACTACCCGGTGAGACCACTCCCGCGCGTCCGGAACGGACGCCAGTGGAGTTCGCCGCCGGCGCCACGCTGGTGGTCCTCGCGCTCGGCTCGCTCGCGCTCGGCTTCTTCCCGGGCCCATTCGGCCAGTTGCTCGCGCTTCGGTGACGCGGATTTCGCGCGTGTCGTCTTTTCCCGTCTTGCGCCTTCCCCGCCTCTTTGCGGCCATGGTTCCCGCAGCATGAGAATCACCGGCCTCGCCCTCGTCCCACCTCCGACTGCCGCCGATCTGCCGAAGGTCACGCCGGAGCTCCTCGCGTCGGTGCTCGCGCGCTATTCGCGCAGCAACAAGGGCATCGCCGCCATCCTCGAAAAAGTTGACCTCGCCAACCCCGACGCGTCGATCGATCGCATTCTCAATTTTGTTGATTACGGCCACGCCTCGATCGGCGGGCTCACCGGCGGACTCGCGGTCGCGCTCGACGATGTGTCGATGTGGCTGGCGTGGAAAATGTTTGAGATCGCCACGATGGCCGACGGTCAGGAGTCGAGCACGCGCTACATCACAATGGACGCGTCGAATCTACCGACCCCTGACGAACTCGGCATCCCCGCCGATCTCGCGGATCGGTGGCGCGAGGTGATGGCACGCGCGTTTGCGGCTTACCACGCGGAGTATGCGCGCCTCGATGCGCTCGCGGTCGCCGAGCCGCAACGCGTGCGACTGCCCGCCGACGCGAAGCCCGCCGTCGTCACGCGCCTCCGCAAAAACTACGCGCTCGATCGCGCGCGCTATTTCATTCCGTTCGCCACGCGGACGAATCTCGGCCTTGTCCAGTCCTCGCGCATGTGGGCGACGACGGTGAAACACCTCGACTCGCTCGCGAATCCGGAGGCTCGCGCCGCCGCGAAGCTCATCCGCGACGAGCTCCTCAAACAGTCGCCGCGGCTCATGCGCCACAGTTTCGCGGAAAAATCCTTTCAGGCGCAGGCGGCGCAGGAACTCGCCGCGTCACTCGCGCTCGCCCGCGCGCGGCTGTCGTCCGCGCAGCTCCCCGATGAAATCTGGGTGCACGTTGACCGCGCGACGCCGCCGTTTCTGGCGGAAACCCAGCCGGTCGCCGAGTCGCTCCGCCACCGCGCGAATCGCTACGGCTACCAGGGCACCGCGACCCGCCGCATGCGCGTGAATTTCGCCTGGAACAACATGGCGCTCGCCGAGCTTCGCGACCTCAACCGCCACCGCACCGGCCAGCGTTACACGCCGCTGATCCAGGCCGGATTCTATCTTCCGCCCGAAATCGACCGGGCGGCGCATGCGGGACTGCTCGCGGACCAACTCGGGCTCACGCGCGAACTCCTCGACCGGGGATCACCGGCTTATGTTTACTCCCTGCTCCTTGGCGCGCAGACGCCGTTCGAGCACGGCACGCACGCCGACAAATTTATTTACGAGGCCGAGCTCCGCACCGGCATGGGTGCGCATTTTCGTTATGCCGATCATCTCAGCGCGGCGCTGCGCAAGTTTCTCGACCTCGTGCCCGAGGCGCGAGACTGGGTCGTGGAGGGCACGGCTGAGCCGGAGTGAGCCTGGCGCCATCCGGGTTTCCCGATCCGTCCCACAATTCCCGGGTTTCGTCCCAAATCCGAATAATTGGGTTGCCGCAAACTGCTGGCGTGGCATCTTCGCGCGTGCGTCCCTCATGAAGTTGCCCAGCCTCATCGGAGTAGCGAGTCTGAGCGCTCTTTGCCTGAACCCGGCGCGCGCCAACCCCACTGCGCCCGTTGATCTCGCCCAGCGTAACGCTCCCTTTTCGCCCGCCGCCACGATCGCGCCGGACAAGCAATCGCCGGCCCGGGACGACGCGGTGCAGACCAAGCGCGTGGAAAAGACCATCATCGAGAAGACGCCCGCGGCTGTGGGGGACCGCCGCGCCGCGATCGACCTGCAGGAAACGCGCGACAAGAACATCCGCGAAAAAAAATCTTCGCGACCCGAAGGCCGCGAGCACTCCGTGAGCACCTTCAATCACCGCGAGGCGACCTTCGCCACCGCGACCGACACCACGAAGCCGCCGATGGTCGCGAAATACCAGGACGGCCTCACCGCCGCGACCGCGGTCAAGCCAACCCAGTTCTCCGCGTTGGATCGCGCCACGGCCGCGAAGCTCAACCGCTTTGTCTTCCGCAAAAACTCGGCCGAACTCGCGCCCGTCACGGGCGGGGCGCCGGTTACGTCCGCCGGTGGCGCGCCGATCCGAAATTGATGCACCGCCGATGAGCACCTTTCGCGTTCTCCAGTTCAACATGCAGTTCGGCCAGATCTGGGATGACACCTATCCGGATCGCGCGCCGATTCGCCTCGAGGCGACGATCGAGGAAATCCAGCGGCACCGCGCCGACGTGATTTTGCTGCAGGAGGTCGAGCAGGCGCTGCCCGGCGGCGTGCAGTTTCACCCGCCGCCAAATTACACGCGGCTGAAGAGTGTGCTCGCCGGCTACGACAGCTGGTTTTCCTACCCGAAGGCCGATCCGCGCGAGCTGCCCTTCGGCCTCGGGCTCGCGATTTTTTCCAAGACACCGCTTCGCGACATGACGCGGCTCGACCTGCCGTCGCCGCCGATCGAGTTTGAGTTCTTCGGCAAGAAAACCACGCCGACCGATCGCGTGCTGATCGGCGCGAAGACGGAGATTTTCGGTCGGGAGATCCAGTTTTTCAACGTGCACCTCCTGGCGTTCTTCATGCTGGGTTCGAGCAGCACGCTGAATCCCTTTCAGCGCAATCTCGTCGCCGACCAGCTGGGTGCGGCGCGCGGGCCGACGGTGCTCACGGGCGATTTCAACGTGAGCAGGCATCACACCCTCATCTCGCAGTTCGCCCAGCGCGGCTTTTCGACCGTGCAGGAAAAAGAAATCACGTGGCGACGCCGGCCCTACGTGCTCGATCATATTTTCTACAACGCGCAGTTGCGCCCGGTCGCGCACCAGGTGTTTCCCAGCCCTGCAAGCGATCACCATGCGATGATCGCCGATTTTGAATTCGTGGGGTAGGGCGGGCGGCAGCTCGCGCCCGATCGAGCGAAGATTTTTTGTCGCGGTAACGCTGAGGGTGCGGAGGGATCCTGGCTGCGTCGGTTTATCCGCTTGATCCGCGAAACCTGCGGTTAAAAACGAGGTAGGCGGGCGGAAGCCGCGGCCTACTTTCCACGGCGCACGCGTTCTTTCTCCGCCTCGCGATCTTCCTCGAGCCGGGCGCGTTCGCTCACGAGCTGTTTCTGGACTTTGTCGACCTCCTCCGCCTTCCGGTCGGCGTAGGCTTCATTGAGTTGTTTCTTTAAAAAAATTTCCCGCTCGGCGAGCTTGCCCTTGTAGACGGTGTCGATTTCGGCGAGCCGCGCCTTTTTCTCGGGCGTGAGCGGACGCGATGCGTCCGGGTCGGATTTGGCCAGCCGTTCCATCGCGAGTTCGTAGGCACTTTTCATACGAGGAAGGTTGGGGAAGATTTTCGAAATGTGGAACTCAGGAAATCAGAAATCGAGCCAGGCTGGTTCCACGTTTCCTGAGTTCCCCATTTTCTTCATCCGAATTTGACCCCGAAGATCAGCCCCAGCGTGGCGATCGCCACCGGCGGCCACCACGCGCCCCGTTCCTTTTTCCAGCCCGAGGCATAGCCCGCGAGCAAGGCAACCATCACTAAAATCAGCGCCGCCGACGCCATCCACGGCGCGCGCCAATTCGCCACCCACCAAGCGCCGGGCGCCTGCACGCCCAAGCGAATCAACCGATCGATCACGACGAGCAGCACCATGGCGGCGTGGTTGAACAAGCCGCCGAGCATCACGAGGCCCGCCAGCCCGGCGACCACGGACGCAAATCCCGCCACGATCACGAACATCGCCAGCGGCACGAGCACGAGGTTGGCGACGAGTCCGCCTGGCGCCCACACGTGGAAAAATTCCGGACCCGACACCGTGCTGACGAGCGCCGCGGCGAACCCGATGCCGAGCACGGGCCAGAACCAGCGGAACGCCGCGGCCAGGCCGCGCTGCCACCAAGCCCACGTCACTTCCGGCAAGTCCTTGAACACGACGAACCGCGCCGCCATCCGCTCGCCCAGCGGCAGGCCGAAGCTCAGGATCGCGAACACCACGCCGTAGCTCATCTGGAAACTCGCGCTGAACAGCGCCATCGGCTCAAGCAGCAGCACGAGGAGCGCCGCCGCAGCGAGCGACGCGATGCCGTTGGCCGGCCGGCGCAGCACGATCGCCGTTTCGTAGCAGGCGACGAGGATGAACGCGCGCACGGCCGACGGGCTCGCGCCGGTCGTGTCGACGTCGAGCCACAGCACCGCGAGCGTGATCAAGGCCGCGAGGGGCCGCGGGCAGCGCGCCACCGCCAGCAGCGCATGGAGGGCCATCGCGACCACGCCGATGTGCAGCCCGTTGATCGCGAAGAGATGCATCGTGCCGCTCTGCATAAACTGGCCGTTCTGCTCGTCGCTCAACTCGTGCTTCTGTCCGAGCATCATCGCGCGAAACACCGCGGTAAGCTCCGGCCGTTTGGCGGCGACGCCCACGCTCAGCCACTCGTTCAGTTTCGCCGCCGCGCGTTCGAGAAAAAGATGATACCGCGTCGGTGGCTGCTCGACGGCGAGCACGCGCCCGCGCGCGAGCCGAAAGTTCATGCCGGCGCTCGCGAGATAGCCGTCGAATGAGTCCGCCGGCGGATTCCGCGCCAACGGCGCGAGCAAACCCATGCCCGCGAACACCGCGCTTCGCGCCGGCGCGGTCTCGCCCTTCCGCAGGGCGAGCGAAAAGTAGACGCGTTGCCCCACAATCTCGCGCACCGGATCCGCCGCGCGGGCGACGGTGGCCAGACCGGTGGCGCGGCGGGCATCGGTCTGCGGAAAGACGCGGTCGACGCGCAGCGACAGCCGCACCTCGCGGGGCGGCAACCTGTCCCACCCGGGCAGGCGCGCGCGATGGAGCGTGTAGCTCGCGCTGCCGGCGAGAAACAGCGCTACGCCGAGGGCGGGCGCCCACCACCGCACCGCGCACCACGCGGCGAAATTGGCCGCTCCCGCCGCGACGAGCGCGCCGCCGAGGAGCCACGGCACCGGCGCCCAGTCCCCGGCCTTGCCCGCGGCGAGCCCCGCGATCAGCGGCAGCACGAGCCAGAGCAGCGGCGCGCGGTGTCCGAGACTGCGGCTGGTCATGCCCCGAGTGAAATCGGATGAATCGCGGCTTCAAACTTGTTTCCCCGCGCGAGACCCCCACGTTTTAGGTATACGATGTCCTCGCCTGACCAGACCGATCTTTTTGCCGACGATGCGCCTCGCGCGGAGTGGCCGGCATCGGCGAAGCGCGCGCAACAACCGCTCGCTGCCCGGATGCGTCCGCGCAACTTGAGCGAAGTTGTCGGCCAGACTCACATCCTCAAGCCCGGCAGTCTGCTCCCGCGTCTTGTCGCGCAAAACCGTTTCGGTTCATTGCTCTTTTATGGCCCGCCCGGCTGCGGCAAAACCTCCATCGCCGAGGCGATCGCGAACGAAACGCAGAGCCGCTTCGTGCGCGTCAACGCCGTGATGTCGAACGTCGCCGAGCTGCGCGAAATCCTCGCCGCCGCCCGTCGCCGCCCCGAGGCTGCGACGATTCTCTTCATCGACGAGCTGCACCGCTTCAACAAATCGCAGCAGGATCTGCTGCTGCCCGACGTCGAGGAAGGAACCGTGCGACTCATCGGCGCGACCACCCACAACCCCGGGTTCTACGTCAACCCGCCGCTGCTCTCGCGCAGCCATCTGTTCCGACTCGAGCCGCTTGCGGCGACCGAGATTACGGGCGTGCTCCGGGCTGCGCTGACCGATGCCGAGCGGGGACTCGGCGCGCGCGGCGTCACCGCCGACGATAAACTCCTCTCCGATCTCGCGGTGTTGTGCGATGGCGACCTGCGCCGCGCGCTCAACGCCCTCGAAGTCCTCGTGCTCGGCCTCCCGGAAAAAGCTGCGCTTACCGCCAGCGAACTCGCGGTCTTCGCCCGTGAGCGCCGCATCCGCTACGACGCCGACGAGGATGAGCACTACGACACGATTTCCGCGTTTATCAAAAGCTGCCGCGGCAGCGATCCGGATGCCGCGATGTATTGGCTCGCGAAGATGCTCGCGGGCGGCGAGGACCCGCGCTTCATCGCGCGGCGCCTCGTCATCCTCGCCAGCGAAGACGTCGGCCTCGCCGATCCGCAGGCACTGCCACTCACGGTCGCCGCGCACCATGCCTGCGATTTCATCGGCCTGCCCGAAGCCGAACTCACGCTCGCTCACGCCACGCTCTACATCGCCACCGCGCCGAAGAGTAATTCCGCGACCATCGCCCTCGGCGAAGCGCACCGCGTGCTGAAGGAATCACCCGTGCAAACGATCCCGTCCGCGCTACGCAGCAAAACCGGCCAGGCGAACAAACGCCTCGGCCAAGGCAAGGGCTACGACTACTCGCACGATTTTCCGGAAAACATCACCGGCCAGGACTACCTCGAGAAACCGCTTGCTCTCTACACGCCGAAGTCCGCCGGCTGGGAGTCAAAGATCGCCGACCGCCTCGCGCGGTGGAAAGAATTGAAGACGCGGATGCGCGCAGCGCCCTGAGCTTGTGATTTGGCGCGCGGATGTTCGAGAAAGTTGACGATCGCAGCGATGAACGCCGCGTGGGTAGTGCGGCGTGGTCGCTATGCGGGAGGATGATCCACTGCCGATCGGGATGTCCGAATTGGTTGAACGAACGGCTTTGTGCCGCGATCAGGCCAAACGGGTCGAATTCGCCCTGCGAGAGTAAGACGGGAGTCTTGAGTTTTGTCGGGTCGGTTTCGTTCCACTCCTCGAGCCTGCGCCAATCGCTCCGCACGGGATCAGCGGTCAACGCGGCGGTGACGAAGGCTTTCATCACGTCCGGCGCGATCGAGCCCGGGGTAATGAAGTCACGGCTCGCGGAGAACGACCGGGGGACGAAACGCATGGCTTTTGATGCCCGTGGCGCGGTGAGCGCACAAGTCTGGCTGGGCCGTTGGCGAAGCGCGCGTAAAACCCGCGCGTCCTCCGGGGTTGCGACTTGCGCGAGGCGGCGGCGGGTTTACGGTGGAGCGCATGAAAACGTTTGCGGTGCTGACGGCGGCTTTGGCGTTCACGATGGCGGCGTTCGCGCAGTCGACGCCCCCGATTTCGGGCGGCCTGCGCATCGATCTCGACAAGCCTGCGCCCAAGAAGGAGGCGCCGAAGAAAGAGGAAAAAAAGAAGGACGACGGAAAAAAGAAAGAGGACGTCGCAGCAAAAATCGAGGGCATCGAAATCCCGCACGGCAAGGGCTTCCTGGGACTGCAGTTGGTGAACAATACGTTCAAGCTCTCGTTCTACGACGAGAAGAAGAAGCCCACTCCGCCTGACGCCGTGCGCGCGACGGCGCGCTGGAAGGTCAATTACCAGCCGACCGACGAGCGGGCGGTGCTCAATCCCGATGGCGGTAATGCGCTGGTGGCGTCGAAGACCGTGAAGCCGCCTTATACGTTCAAGCTCTTCATCACGCTGATCAAAGGTGAAGGCGACGATGCGCCCACCGAGGGCTTGTCGGTCGATTTTCACCCGTAAGGAGGTGGCGGGGTCGATGACCGCCGATGATGGCGCGCGGCTTCGACGGCGGTCACAGGCCGCCGGCGAAACCGCGCCCCACCGTTGACAGCCCGCCGGCGCCGCGAGACGGTGGGCGCCCTTTGCCGCATGACCGCTTGCGTTCACGAACCGTTTGATTCCGTCGAGTCCGCCATCGCGGACATCGCCGCGGGGAAACTCGTGATCGTCACCGACGACGAGAGCCGCGAGAACGAGGGCGATCTCATCATGGCGGCGGGGAAGGCCACGCCGGAGACAGTGAACATGATGATTCGCTATTGCAGCGGGATCGTGTGTGTGCCGACGGTCGAGCACCAGCTCCGGCGGCTCGGGCTGGGGCCGATGGTGCAGCAAAACCGCGAGGTGCAGCGGACGGATTTCACGGTGAGTGTCGACGCCGCCGAGGGGATTTCGACGGGTATCAGCGCGTTCGATCGCACGCAGACGATTCGCGTGCTCGCCGATCCGGCGGCGCGCCCGGAGCAGCTGGTGCAGCCGGGTCACGTGTTTCCCTTACGGTCGCGGCCGGG
>JBBRLB010000058.1:0-36226 GCA_038231575.1 Opitutales bacterium
AAGACGTTTACGAACCCCAGCGCCGGAAACAGCGAGCCGCCGAAAATCAGCAGGGCCGCCAGAGGCGCACGCGAACGCCGCGACCACCCCACCGCCACGCCGAGCAGTCCGAGCGTCGCGAGCGGAAACAGCCACTGCCACGGCACGCCCGCATCGATCGTCCAGCGCGGATAGATGAAAATCAGGTCGGCGGGCCAGACGAGTTTGCCGAGGTAGAACCACACGACGCGGCCGGCGAGGAGCCCGCGCTCGAGGAAGGAGAGCGCGAAATCTGAGCCCTGCGCGCCAATGAGCACCCGCTCGAAATGCACGGTGAAAAGTCCGCTCGCCGCACCGATGACGAACCATGGCAACAGCGGGGCGAGGTCATGTCGCGGATTGAGCCGGCCGCGTTGCCACCAGAAGATCACGAGCAGCGTCGCAGGCAACGTGGCGGTGACGGTTTTCGTAAAGAGCGCGGCGAGGAATAGGCCGGATGCGACGCAATAGGACGAATTCGTGCGCATGGAATCGAAGCGCAGGTAGGCGAGCGCAGCGCCCAGGTAGAGGACGGTCGAGAGCGTGTTTTTCTGCTCGGCGATCCAGGCGACCGATTCGACGCAGACGGGATGCAGCGCGAAGACGGCGGCGGCGAGCCACGCGCCAGGCACCGCGAGTTTACGGAGGAGTGCGGCAAACAGGCACGCGGCCGTCGCGTGCAGGAGCACGTTGATGAGATGATAGCCGAGCGCGGCATCGCCCCACAGGTGATGCTCGAGCCAAAAGGCCGAATGCAGCAGCGGATAATATTGCTGCGTCGCCCCCGGCTCGAACCAGATGCGCATCAACCCCGTCAGCGATTGAAGGTCAGGGCGCGTGATATGGCCGTCGTCGTCCCAGATCGTGCCGCCGCTGAGTGCCGGCAGATAAGCGAGGAGCGCCGCGATAAAAATCAACGTGCAGTTTGTGCGCGTGGACCACGTGGGCCAGAGCGCCGGTGCCGAGGGGGTGGGACGGTTTTTTTGCAGGGCTTTCAACGGACGCGTTCTGGCAATCTGTCGGTCTGAGCGCAGAATCCACGGCAACGAATACGAGGCCGTCTGCGCACACGTGGATTCTTCGCTCCGCTCAGAATGACAAGCAGGTCTTTGCGGCGGGAGGTATTCTTGCCAGGGGCGCTCCGCGCGCGGCCATTCCGCCACCGTTCTTCCCAAACCGGCCGCGCGAAGGAGCGCACGGCCGACCGCCAACGGTTCAGTTATTAAACCGGAACAGCGCCACGTCGCCGTCGGCGAAGATGTATTCCTTGCCCTCGAGCCGGTATTTGCCGGCGTCGCGCGCGGCGGCCACGCTGCCGAGCCGCGTGAGATCGTCGTAGGAAACGATCTCGGCCTTGATGAAGCCCTTTTCGAAATCGGTGTGGATGACGCCGGCGGCTTGCGGGGCCTTCCAGCCTTTCTTGATCGTCCAGGCACGGACTTCTTTTTCGCCGGCGGTGAAATACGTCATCAGGCCGAGCAGCGCGTAGGTGCCCTTGATCAACGACGAGACGCCGGAGTCGTCGACGCCGAGATCCTTCAGGAAGGCCTTCGCTTCGTCGGCCGGCAGATCGATCAACTCGCTTTCGATTTTCGCGCTGATCGGCACATAAGCCGCGTCGTGGTGCGTGCGGACGAACTCGGCGACTTTCTGGACGTATTGATTCTGTTCGGCCGTCGCGAGGTCGCCCTCGGCGACGTTGCAGGCGAAGAGCACGGGTTTCGCGGTGAGGAGCTGGAAGAGTTTCATCGCGACCTTTTCCTCGGGCGTGGCGGGAAGCGTGTTCGCGGTTTTGCCGGAGTTGAGGTGCGGCTCGAGTTTCTGCAGCAGCGCCATTTCGGCGATCGCGTCCTTGTCACCGGCCTTCGCGTTTTTCTGCGTCTTGATCATCCGCTTTGAAACCGCGTCGAGATCGGCGAGCACGAGCTCGGTCGTGATCACCTCGATGTCGCGGATGGGATCGACGCCGCCCATCGTGTGAACGATGTCGTCGTCGACGAAGCAGCGGACGACCTGGACGATGGCGTCGACCTCGCGAATGGTCGCGAGAAACTGGTTGCCCAAACCTTCGCCCTTGCTGGCGCCGGCGACGAGCCCGGCGATGTCGACGAACTCGATCGCGGCGGGAACGACGACGTTGGTCTTGGCGATTTTCTGCAGCACGTAGGCGCGCTCATCGGGCACCACGACGACGCCGACATTCGGATCGATGGTGCAAAACGGATAGTTCGCAGCCTCGGCCTTGCGGGACCGGGTGAGGGCGTTGAAGAGGGTGGACTTGCCCACGTTCGGAAGTCCAACGATGCCGGCTTTGAGCATAAGGGGCGGACGTTCTCAGCCGGGGCGGGGTGCGGTCAACGGAAAAGGCCGCTCAGCACTTCACCGTCGCGCGCTTCTTGCCGATGGCGCCGCGTTTCTCGAGCTTACCGATGTATTCTGGGGAGAATGGGATTTTGCAGGCGGTGTTGCCCACATCGACGGTCACCGGCCCGATTTTTTCGCCGGTTTGCTTGGCGAGGGCGTTGAGTGGCTTCACGTAGCTGCCAACGGCGATGACGAAGCTGTTCATCTTAGAGCGAACGTGGTTGGGCGCCGTGTGAATCGTCTTCTCCACCCGCAGCAGCAATTTTTTCAATTCGGCGAGATCAAGGTCCGTGTCGTCTTTGAGGGCGACGTGGCAATTCAGCGTCGCCCAACCCGCAGCGGCCACGAGGACTTTCCTTGAATCGATCCATTCGAGCGCGATTTCACGCGCATGCGGACTGCCAGCGGTGACCCATGCCACGGTCGAACCGGCGAGCGGCTCAGAAGCTTTTTCCGCCCAGCGCTGCAGATCCTTCTTCGTCATCTGCGCATCGTCGGCGATCAGTCCGGCCAGATACATCGCGTCGTAAACGCCGGTGTCATAGAGTTCGAGCGCCAGCGCGTGATCGACCTTGATACGCTTCTGGATTTTTTTGAGGTGCTCAATTTTCACCCCGTAACACGGCTCGGTCGCGCCGTGGTTCAGGAGAATCTTTTTATAGCCGTCGGCACCCAACGGCTTGAGTTCGGCGAGGATGGCTTGGGCGGTCATGGATAATTTCTGGTGGACGTTCTCAACTGCGACCCAAGGGTGTCAACGAAGCGGCCAGCGGTGTTGTATCACGAACGAAAGGATAAGAGACGGAGCCCTACATTGTGGAACGCGACGACGCTGGCTATGGCATTGACACTGATTTTCTCAGATAGGGAGCTTGGCGGTCAGCGGAAAAGGGAGTCCGGAAACGCCCCTCTTAGTGTGTGGACATCCTTGGTTGGCCAAATTTTTGGAATCACATAATTCCGGTAATGCACCCAAACCTTGTCGTCGATCGGGTTGGTCACGATCGTTTCGTTGATGAACCCTGTGGCTTGGGCGGTAAATCCGGTGCGTGAACCGACTTCCTCGACACAGAAGAGAAATTCGCGGTGAAAGGTAAAATTCAGCGCAGTCGGGGTCGTTACAAATTGCACTTTTCTAACTCCGTCTTCGATTGAGCCGACTTTTAGAGCTGTCCCGGGCGGCCCGACCAATGCGATATCGATCCGTTTTGGCCTGACGAGTAGATAGCTGACGAAACCGAAGGCGAAAACAAGTAGTGCAGCTATTATGAACCATACTGATCGGGGGTTTCTTGGTTCATCGCTCATTGGGCAACCGCTTGAGAACCGAAAATCGGCTGGTAATCAAGCAATACGGCTGTCGGGACTCGGCGCTTGACAGGGTGGGGGACGGGCGGTGTTGTTCTCGACTTTTCCAAAGAAGCATCGCTCCGCAAAATATCCGTCATGGCTCTCAAAATTCGTCTCACCAAGGTTGGCTCGGTCCATCAGCCGCTCTATCGCGTCGTGGTTGCTGAAGCCCGTTCGCGTCGCGATGGCGATGCCGTCGAAACCATTGGCACCTACACGCCCAAGACCAAGGGCAATCCCATCAACTTGAAGATGGACCGCGTGGAATACTGGTTGAGCAAGGGCGCGTTGCCCACTAACACGATGCACGCGATGATCAAGAAGGCCCGCCGCGCCGCCGCCGCTGCTGCTCCGGCCGCCGCCAGCTAATCGCTCTTCTCGTCTTTTTCAGAAAATCGCCCAGCCTTTCCGGCTCGGGCGATTTTTTTTCCCCATGCCGCTCACCATCGATGTCCTGACGTTGTTTCCGCGGATGCTCGACGGCTTTCTCGCCGAGAGCATCCTTGGCAAGGGCCTCGCGGCGGGGCATCTGGCGGTCAACGTCCGCGACTTGCGCGAGTGGGCGACCGACAAGCATCGCCGGGCCGACGATCGGCCGTTTGGCGGCGGCGCCGGGATGGTGATGTTGGCGGAGCCGGTGTTTGCGGCGATGGAGCAAATTCAAACTCCGGGCTGCCGGCGGATCTACCTCACGCCCGACGGCGTGCCGCTGTCCCCGGCGCTGGCGTTGGAGCTTTCGCAGCAAAAACATCTCGTCCTTCTCAGCGGACACTACGAGGGAATCGATCAAAGAATCCGCGACAAAGTCATCGACCAGGAGGTCTCGATCGGCGATTACGTGCTGACCAACGGCACGTTGGCGGCGGCCGTTTTGATCGATGCTTTAGCGCGATTTATTCCCGGCGTGCTCGGGGAGGAAAAGTCATTGACGCACGAATCCTTCACCAGCAAGTTGCTCGACTTTCCTCAATACACGCGTCCCGCCGAGTTCCGCGGCATGTCCGTTCCCGAGATACTTCTCTCCGGAAACCATGCTGAAATCGAGAAGTGGCGGCATGCGAGACAGGTGGAAAAAACCCGCCAGGTCCGACCCGATTTACTCAAATAATTTTTTAACGCCCATCCGCCATGAATCCGATTATTCAAGAAATCACCGCCTCTCAGGTGAACAAAGCAGTCACGCCGTTTAAAGTCGGCGACGGCGTGCGTGTTCACACCAAGGTTCGCGAAGGCGACAAAGAGCGCATCCAGATTTACTCCGGCATCGTCATCGCCCGCAAGGGCCACGGCATCCATGAGTCCTTCACGGTCCGCCGCATCAGCTACGGCGAGGGCGTCGAGCGCGTTTTCCCGGTCAACTCCCCGAACATCGAGAAAATCGAGGTCGAGCGCGAGTCCGAGAACATGAAGGCGCGGCTTTACTACCTCCGTCGCCGCACCGGCAAGGCCGCCGTCGCGATCAAGGAAAAGGACCGCGCCGCCGAGATTCACGCCCAGCACGAGGCCGAGAAGGCTGCGAAGGCGGCTCCGGCCGCTGCTGCCGCCGCTCCCGCGGCTGCGAGCTGAGTTGGCTCGGCGATCGTAATCATCACTCTGCGAAGCGGACCCGATTCGGGTCCGCTTTTTTGTTGGGTGGCGTCGGCATCGTGCCGGCACACGTGTTTGCGGCTTCCCGCCGCAGAATCATCGGCTGGAAGCTGGCGCTACTCGCGGGCTGGAAAGCCAGTGCCACTGGGAATGAGCTTTCCAGCCCCAGTCAGAAATCCCGAAAACCAAGCTGCGGCCTAAACCGCCCTGCGCCCGAAATTCTGCTTCCCCGGCGCGTCCGCGCCCGCTACGTCTATTCGGTTTTCGTCATGACACTTCAAACTCTCCTCCTCGCCAAAGCCGCCAATCAAGCCCGCGGCCTCGCGCTCGACGCCGTCCACGCCTGTAATTCCGGCCACCTCGGCCTCCCGCTCGGTTGCGCTGACCTCGGTGCGGTCCTCTTCGGCCACGCACTCGTCCACAATCCCGATGCGCCCCGTTGGAAAAATCGCGACCGCTTCGTCCTCTCCGCGGGCCATGGCTCGATGTTTCTTTACGGCTGGCTGCACCTCAGCGGCTATGACGTGCCGCTCGAGCAGGTGAAGAAATTCCGCCAGCTCCACAGCATCACGCCCGGGCACCCGGAATTTCACGAGACGCCTGGCGTCGAGGCGACGACCGGCCCGCTCGGCCAGGGCATCGGTAACGCGGTCGGCATGGCGGTCGCCGGCCAGATGGCTGCGGCGAAGTTCAACACGCCCGCGCACGAGATTTTCAATTATCACGTCGTGTGTCTCGCGGGCGACGGCTGCATGCAGGAAGGCGTCGCCATGGAAGCCTGTGCGTTCGCCGGCCACCAGAAGCTCGACAACCTGATTCTTATTTACGACTCGAACGACGTCACCCTCGACGCGATGGCGGCGAAGACGCAGAGCGAAAACGCCGCGCAGCGTTTCAAAGCGATTGAGTGGGACGTGCAGACGGTGGACGGCCACGACCTGGCGGCCTTCCTGAAGGCGTTCAACAAGGCGAAGAAAACCAAGAGCGGAAAACCGCAGCTCATTATCGCCAAGACGATCATCGGCAAAGGCATCGCGGAAGTGCAGGGCACCGCGAAAGGTCACGGCGAAGGTGGGGCGAAGTTCGCCGACGCCGCCCGCGCCGGCTGGGGCCTCCCGGCCGATCAACATTTCTATGTGAGCGACGATGTGCGCGCTTACTTCACGGGCCACAAACAGCGGCTCGTCCGCGCGTGCAACAAGTGGCACAAGACCTACAAGGCCTGGCGCGAGGCGAATCCGCTCAATGCCGCGCTGCTCGACTCCGCCTCGGTCGCGCCGAGCGCCGCGCATCTGCTCTCGAAGATTCCGCTCTTTGCGCCCGACGTGAAACTCGGCGGCACGCGCGCCGCGGGCCGCGACATCCTCCAGCCGCTCGCCGCAGAACTCCCGCTCCTCTTCGGTGGCAGCGCCGATCTCTACGGCTCGACGCTCAATCTCATCGCGAACGCGCCCGATTTCGATCCGGCGAATCGCGGCGGCCGCAACATTCGCTTCGGCATCCGCGAGCACGGCATGGCGGCGATCGCGAACGGCGTGGCTTACGATGGACTTTTCCGCCCGAGCATCGCGACCTTCCTGGTGTTCGCCGACTACTCGCGCCCGGCGATGCGCCTCGCGTCGCTCTCGAAACTGCCGGTGATCTACATCTATACGCACGATTCCATCGGCGTGGGCGAGGACGGCCCGACGCACCAGCCGGTCGAAACGATTTCCGGCCTCCGCGTGATTCCGGGCCTGGACGTGATCCGCCCCGCGGATCCGGAAGAGACGGCGGGCGCGTTTGCCGCCGCGCTCGAGCGCACGAATGGTCCGACCCTGCTCGCGCTCACGCGCCAGGCCGTGCCGGTGCTCAACGATATTCCGCCGCACCTCCGCCGCGCGGGCGTGCTGAAGGGCGCCTACGTGGCGTGGCAGGAAACGGCGCCGCTCACGTGCATCCTCATCGGCACAGGCAGCGAGCTCCAATACGCGCTCGCCGCCGCGAAGATTCTCGGCGCGGGCACGCGCGTCGTCTCGATGCCCTGCACCGAGCGCTTCGATCGCGAGCCGGCCGAGTATCGCGAAAGCATTCTACCCGCATCCTGCCGCAAACGCGTCGCGATCGAGGCGGGCGTGACGGTGCTGTGGCACAAATACGTCGGGCTCGACGGCAAGGTCGTCGGCATCGATCGGTTTGGGCTCAGTGCGCCGGCCCCGCTGGCGTTCAAGGAACTCGGCATCACGACCGAGGCTGTGGTCACCGCGGTCCAGTCGCTCTCTTAATAGCGTAAGGCGGGCTTCGGCCCGCCCTCCACCGCAGGTCGGCGCGTTCGCGGGGTAAAAGGCACCGGACTGGCGCCGCGACGCCATCGTTGGGCATTAGTCGCCTGGCCGTAACATTCCCACCCGGATTAGGCGCTGGGCTGTGCTGATTATTTTGAAGCTGGCGCTTGCAATTCTCGTTAGCTGCCTAACTATTCGCCCCCTTACTTTTTTTCATGCCACTGCTGATGCTCAAAGACCTGCCGCGTTACGAGTGCCTCCTCGAGGCCTCCCGCGAATTTCCCGAGCTCGATCCGTCCGCTACCGAGGTCTTTCTGAACCTGCTCCGCACCGGCGATGAGGCTTTTCGGGTGGTGGAAGCGCACCTCGCGCAACACGACATCACCCAAGGCGGCTTCAGCGTCCTCATGGCGTTGTGGGGCCAGTGCCAGCGCGCAGGCCGCGAACTTCCGCTGAGCCCCGCCGGCCTCGCCGATCGCACGGGGGTGACCCGTGCCACGATGACCGGCCTCGTCGACACCCTCGAACGCGATGGTCTCGTGCGCCGTGCGCCCGACCCCACGGATCGGCGGATGATGACCGTCCAGCTCACCTCGCGCGGCGAGCGTAAGCTGCTGAAAATCCTGCCGGCGCATTTCCGGCAGATGGCGTGGCTGATGGAGCCGTTGTCCGAACCGGAGCGCAAGACGCTCGTCCGCCTCCTGACCAAGGTGCTGGGCCGCGCCGGTGAAACGGAGGGCCGCCCCGCGCCCGCGACGGCCTTGGCCGCGACAATCGGCGCCCGCTGATCGGATGTCCGGAATCCTTCCTCTCAATCGTTTATCTTTAAGTAATCCACCTCCTTCCATGCTCAAAAAATTCTTCTTCGCCATTGCCGGCTTCGTTGTCGTCGTGCTCGCGCTCGGCGCCGTCAAGGTCGCCCAGATCAAGCAGGCCTCCTCGGCCCCGCACACCACCCCGGCCACCGCGGTGACAACGACCACCGCCAAGCCTGCCGCCTGGCAGGGCGTCATCCAGGCCATCGGCACGCTCGCGCCGGTCGAGGGCGTGACCGTTTCGGCCGACGCCGATGGCGTCGTCGCGAAAATCAACGTGGAGAACGGCACGACCGTGAAGAAGGGCGATCTCCTTATCGAGCTCGATACCAGCGTCGAGGCCGCGCAACTCGCCGCCGCCGAGGCCAGCGCTTCGCTCGCGAAGTTGCAGCGCGATCGCGCCAACGAGCTCGTCGGCAAAAACACCATCAGCAAGTCGGAGTTCGACGCCGCCACCGCGGGCTTGGAGCAGGCCGGAGCCAATGTCACCGCGCTCAGGGCCACCATCGAGCGCAAGCACGTTCGCGCGCCGTTCGACGGCCGCATCGGCATCCGCCTCGTCAACGTCGGCCAGTTCGTTGCCCGCGGCCGAGCGCTCGTGCCGCTCCAGAAGCTCGATCCGATCTTCGTTAATTTCAGCATCCCGCAGCGCGAACTCGGCAACCTGACCATCGGTCAGAAGGTCTCGCTGTCGGTCGACGCGTTTCCCGAGGCTTTCTCCGGCGCAATTGCCGCAATCAATTCCGAGGTCGACGCCGCCACGCGCAACGTCTCCGTGCAGGCGCTCCTCGCCAATCCCGGCGAGAAACTGCGCGCGGGCCTGTTCGTGCAGGTGCCGGTCGAGCTTCCGCCCGGCGCGCCCCGCATCGTGCTGCCTGCACCCGCGATCTCCTACGCCTCCTACGGGACTTCGGTTTTCGTCGTCGAGAAGATGAAAGACAAGGACGGCAAGGAATACCTCGGCGTCCGCCAGCAGCCCGTGAAACTCGGACCCACCCGCGGCGATCTCGTGGCGATCAGCGAGGGCGTCAAGGAGGGCGAGGAAATCGTGACCTCTGGCGTGTTCAAGCTGCGCAACTCGATGCCGGTGCAGGTCAACAACACCGCCGTGCCCAACGCGAGCGCGACGCCCAAGCCCTCGAACAGCTAAGCGGCCGCCACCCCGGAGACCACCGCCATGTCCACCAAAAGTTTCACCGACCTTTTCATCCGCAAGCCGGTCCTCGCGCTCGTGGTGAACATCGTCATCCTCGTCGTCGGCCTCGTCTCTTACACGAAGCTCAACACCCGCCAGTATCCCCGCAGCGACAGCGCGGTCGTGAGCATCACGACGATTTATTTCGGCGCCAGCGCCGACACCGTGCGCGGCTACATCACCACGCAGCTCGAGCGCTCCATTTCGAGCGCCGACGGCATCGACTACATCGAGTCGTCGAGCAGCGCCGCCGTCAGCACGATCAACGTTTACCTCCGGCTCAACTACGACACCAACGCCGCCCTCGCGCAAATCAGCTCGAAGATTGACCAGGTGCGCAACCAGCTCCCGCCGGAATCCGAGACGCCCACGATCAGCGTGCAGACCGCGGACAACCAGTTCGCCTCCGCGTATCTCAGTTTCTACTCGGACACGATGGATCAGAATCAGATCACCGACTACCTGAACCGTCTTGTGCAGCCGCGCCTCTCCTCGGTGAAGGGCGTGCAACGCGCCGACGTGCTCGGTGGCCGCGTCTTCGCGATGCGCGTGTGGCTCAAGCCTGACGAGCTCGCCGCCCGCGGCCTCAGCCCCTCGGAAGTCCGCGCCGCGCTGCAAGCCAACAATGCGCTCGCCGCCGTCGGCTCCACGAAGGGCTCGATGCTCAGCGTCAGCCTCGTCGCCAACACCGATCTGAAGAATGTCGACGAGTTCAAGCAGCTCGTCGTCGCCCAGCGCAACGGCACGATCATCCGGCTCTCCGATGTCGCCGACGTCGTGCTCGGGGCCGAGAGCTACGACACCGAGGTGCGCTTCGGCGGCCAGACCGCCACCTTTATGGGCCTCTGGGTGCTGCCCACGGAAAGCACCGTGGAGGTCATCAAGCGCGTCCGCGAAGTCATGCCCGAGATCGAGCGCGCGCTGCCCGCGGGCCTGCACGCCAAGATCGCCTACGACGGCACGAAATACATCGACGATGCGCTGAAGGAAATTCTCCGCACCCTGATCGAGACGCTGCTCATCGTCATGGCGGTCATCTTCCTTTTCATGGGCTCGCTGCGCTCCGTGCTCATCCCCATCGTCGCCATGCCGCTCTCGCTCATCGGCGCGCTCACGCTGATGTTCGCGTTCGGCTTCACGATCAACCTGCTGACGCTCCTCGCGATCGTGCTCGCGGTCGGCATCGTGGTCGACGACGCGATTGTCGTCGTCGAAAACATCGAGCGCCACATTCGCGAAGGCCGCACGCCGTTCGATGCCGCGATTCTCGGCGCGCGCGAACTCGTCGGCCCGGTCGTCTCGATGACGATTACGCTCGCCGCGGTTTACGCGCCGATCGCGTTTCAGGGCGGCCTCACCGGCGCGCTCTTCCGCGAATTCGCCATGACGCTCGCCGGTGCGGTCGCGGTCTCGGGCCTCGTCGCCCTGACGCTCTCGCCGATGATGAGCGCCTACCTGCTCAAGGACCACGACCACGAGGAGGCAGGCCTCAGCGGCCGGATCAACCGCATCTTCGATCGCGTGCGCAACCGCTACGAGCATACCGTGGACGCCCTCGCCAGCCTGCGAACGGATCGCCGGATCTCGTGGAGCATTCTGCTTTGGGCGTTGGTCGTGTGGATTCCGCTCTGGGTGGTCGTGTTCGTGGCTGTGGGCGTGATGTTTGGCCTTGCCACCGCGACGTCGTCGGCGCTGCCGATCGCGGGCGCCATGCTGGCCGCGACCGTGCTGGGCGCGGTGCTGAGCCTCGGGTTCGATCTTTTGCTGGGCCGGCGGTATCAATGGCTGCAGGTGGCCCTCATGGGGGCGACGATGCTGGCGTTGTTGCTCGGGCCCTTCCTGATGTTTGCGCAGCATGAACTCGCGCCGAAAGAAGATCAGGGGGTCGTGTTTAGCATTCTCCAACCCTCGCCCAACTCGACCATCGATCAAAACGTGATCTTTGCGGCGGAGGTGCAGAAGATGTTCGCGAGCGTGCCGGAATACGACACGTCGTTCCAGCTCACCGGTGCCAACTTCGGTTTCGCCGGCATCCTGCTCAAGCCCTGGTCCGAGCGGAAGCGCACTTCGATCCAGATTCAGGAATCGCTCCTGCCCGCGGCGGCAAGAATCCCCGGCATGAACGTCATCGTCACCACGCCGGAGCCGCTGCCCTCGGGCGGTAGCTTCCCCATCGAGATGGTCATTCGCTCGACCGCCGATCACCGCGAGATGATGGAATACGCGCAGCAACTCGTGATCTACGCCAATACCGAGGCCAATGCGCCGGACGCCGCACCGACGTTTTATTTCGCGGACAGCGACCTCAAGTTCGACCTTCCCCAGGTCGAGATCGAGATCGACAAGGACAAGGTCGCCTCGATGGGTCTGAACCTCAGCGATGTCGCGCGCGACCTCGGCTCCATGCTCGGCGGCGGCTATGTCAACCGCTTCGTCAACGACGGTCAGAGCTACCGCGTCATTCCGCAGGTGGAGCGCGGCTCGCGCCTCAACGCCGAGCAGTTACTCGACTATCATGTGCGCGGCCCCGCGGGTCAGCTCATTCCGCTTTCGACGATCGCCACGCTCAAGCACACGGTGCAGCCGCGCTCACTCAACCGCTTCCAGCAGCTCAATTCCGTGAAGATCACGGGCGTTGGCCCGAGCAGCGACGTGGCGCTGAAAAAACTTGAGGCGAAGGCGGCGGAGATCCTGCCGCCGGGCTACTCGCTCGATTACGGCGGGCAGTCGCGCCAGTTGCGCACGGAGGGCGGCGCCCTCTGGCAAGCCTTCATCATGGCCGGCGTCCTCATCTTCCTCGTGCTCGCGGCCCAGTTCAACAGCTTCCGCGATCCGCTGATCATCATGCTCGGCTCCGTCCCGCTCGCCCTCGTCGGCGCGATGGTGCCGATCTTCCTGTGGAAGACCTCGATCAACATCTACTCGCAGATCGGGCTCATCACCCTCGTCGGCCTCATCGCGAAGAACGGCATCCTCATCGTCCAGTTCGCGAACCAGCTGCAAGGGGAGGGGGTCGGCAAGCGCGATGCCATTCGCCGCGCGGCCGCCACACGGCTTCGGCCGGTGTTGATGACGTCGGCCGCGACGGTCTTCGGTCACTTGATGCTCATCTTCGTCACCGGCCCCGGCGCCGCCGCGCGCAATAGTATCGGCTGGGTGCTCGTCGTCGGCATGGCCGTCGGCACGGTCTTCACGCTCTATGTGGTGCCGGCGTTCTACCTGCTGATCGCCACCGATCGTTCCAAAGTTCACGCGCCCGCCTCCGAATTCGCCGCCGATGACGTCGCCGCTCCCGCCCTCGCCAAATAATTCCATGAAACTCGCCCGCCATTCTTTCTCGCCGGTCGCTCCCGTTGCCGCGCTCTTGTTTGCCGCCGCGTCGCTTTCGGCGCAGCCCGCGCCGCAGCAGCCGGTGCCCGACCAGCTCGATCTCAAGACCGCGATCGGTTTCGCGCTCGGTAACAACTTCGCCATCCGGCAGGCGCGCGAGCGCATCAAACAGCAGGAGGGCGTCGTGATCGAGGTGAGCGCGCGCGAGATCCCCAACGTCGCGGCCAATGGGGCCTATCAGTTCAACGACAAGGAAATCTCCCAGTCGTTCAACGTCACCTCGACCGGCGCCACGGTGCCGAGCGATCGCGCGTGGTCGATCAGTCTCACCGCTTCGCAGGTGCTCTACGCCGGCGGCGGCGTGCGTTCCGCGGTCAAGAGTTCGCAGCTCACCCGCGACGCCGCGGTGCTCGATCTCCAGTCCACGATCAACGAGGCGCTGCTGCAGGTGCGCACCTCGTTCTCCAATGTTCTCCTCGCCCGCGAAAAAATCACGGTGCAGGAAAAGAACCTTGAGCTGCTCCAGTCGCAGCTCAGAACCACGACCGATCGCTACGATGCGGGCACGGTGTCGAGTTTTGAAAAACTTCGCGCCGAGGTTGCCGTCGCCAACGCGAAGGTCCCGCTCATCACCGCGAAGAACGACTACCGGCTCGCCATCGAGGCGCTCCGGCAGGCGCTCGGTTTCACGACCAACAAGGCGGACTCCCTCCGGAAGACTCCCGATTTCATCGGCACGCTCGACTACACCCCGGTCAGCTTTGAATTGCAGGCCGCGTTCGATGCGGCGCACGCGAACCGGCCCGATCTGCAGCGGCTCGCCAAGTTGGCGTCCGCGCGCGAAGAGTCGGTGACGACGGCACGCGCGAATTACTACCCGACGGTTTCGGCCTTCGGCGGCTACCAGCTCCGCAAGGGCGTCACGAACGATTTCGGGGACTCGAAGGACGGCTGGCTCGTCGGCGTGCAGTCACAGTGGAATATTTTCGACGGCCGCGCCACGGCCGGGCGCGTGACGCAGGCCCGGTCCGCGCTCGAGCAAACCAAGCTCACGTTGATCGAGGCCCAGCTCGCCGCGGAGGTGGAGGTCCGCCGCGCCTACTCGAACTGGCAGCAGGCCACCGAGCTGGCCGATGCCTCGAAGAAGGTCGTCGAGCAGGCCGAGGAATCGGTCCGCCTCGCCAACGCCCGCTACAACGCCGGCACCGCCACGCAGCTCGATCTGCTCCAGGCGCAGACCGATCTCACGACGGCGCGCACCAATCAGATTCAAGCCTACTATACCTACACGGTCGCGGTCGCCAGCCTCCGCAAGGCGATGGGGCAGGCGGACGAATTCGTCACGAAGTGAGGGTAAGGGTGAGGCGCGTTGCCCCCCACGCGCTTTTCCCGCTTTCGAGGTGCTCCCGCGCGTTGCCGGCCACGCAGCTCCACTGCGGCGTTCCCCCGCTGACCGGCGTTTAAAAATTTTCTGCACACTCGGCTCGCAACTCAGCGCGAGCTGCGGTGTCTTTGTCCGGTTCATCGCATGAAACCTCTCCGGCTTCTTCTTCTCGTCACCGCCGCTTTCGTGGTGCTGCTCATCGGCGTCGTTTGCGGCGCGTTTAATTCGCGTGTGCAAACCTGGGCGGCCCGCCGGCAACTGGCCGCCCGGCCGGAACTGGGCGCCTCCTTGGGTTCGCTCTCGGCCGGGTTGAGCCGCGTGGCAGTCAAGGACCTTCGCGTCGTATCGCACGGCGCGATTCTCACGCTGCCGGCGCTCGAGGCCGAGCTGCCGCTGGTTTCCGCCGGCTTGAAGCGCAAGGTCACGGTCACCCGTCTCGTCGCGAAAGGCTGGACGCTCGATCTTTCGAAGGCGGTCAAGGTCACGCAACTCCTCGAAGCGGGCGCCGATTTTTTTGGGGGCGCGGTGCCCCCACCGCGTCGGGTAGTGGTCAACGAGTTCTCCCTGCTGTCCTCCGCCCGCGCCGCCGAGCCCGCGCCGGCGGCGGTGGCGGCCCAGGTTTTCCAGGGAATTTTTGCGCAGCTCGCGCTGCCCGTTGATCTCGCGCTCGATGGCGTCGACCTCGAAGGCGAAGTGATCCTGCCGGCGGCACGCGGCCACGCCCGGCTGGCGCTGACCGGAGGCGGGCTCGGCGCGGGCCACGCGGGTAAGTTTGATTTGAAGATGACGGCGGCGCTGACCTCGACGACGGTTTCGACGGTGGAGACGCACAGTGTCTTCACCGCCACCATGGACACGCCGCGCACGTTCACGCGGTTCGGCGTGAAGGCCGACTCCACCGCGTCCGGCCCGCAGTTTCCCCGCGGCGTGAAGCTTTCCGCCGACGCCTCGGCCGCGCGCGCCGCCGCCGGCGAGGATTACGCGGTCGCCCTGGCGACCACCGACAAGCAACTCGTCGATGTGCGCGCCACGTTCCCACTCACGGCGCGCAAGCTCACCGGCACCTGGAAAATCGACGTCCGCGACACCGAGGTCGCGCCCTTCCTGCTCGGCCGCGCCTTGCCGCCGTTCGTCGCGACGGGCGAGGGACAATTCGATTTCGACGCGGCCTTTGCCGAGGTGCATGCGCGCGGCAAACTCAACTCCTCTTCCGAGACGCTCGCCGCGGTGCGCCCGGAGCTCGCGGCGCTCGGCGCCCTCCAGCTCACCGCCGATTTCGATCTCACCCAGATCGGCGAGCAGACGCGGGTTGATCATTTCACCGTCGCCATCCGCGGCGCCCAGCCGATCGCGACGGTCACCTCGCTGCAAACCCTGACCTACAACCGCACCACGCGCGGCCTGAACGCCGCCGATCCCGCGCGCGAGCTGTTCGCGATGACATTGCAGGGCGTGCCGTTGGCGTGGGCGCAGCCCTTCACGCCAGGCCTCACGATCAGCGGCGGCGATCTGATGGGCGAGTTTGTCGCCACGGCGAGCGAGGGCGGATTTTCGCTGCGCCCGAAAGCACCGTTGACGATGACGGGTGTGGCCCTCGCGCGCGCCGGCAAGCCCATGCTCAGCGCGCTCGATATTTCCCTCAACACCTCGGTCGATTACACGCCGCACGGCTGGCAGGTGGCCGCGGCGCCGCTGCTGCTGCGCAGTGGCAACGCCACGCTGCTCACGTTCGAAGCCAAGGCCGGCCAGCTCGCTGGCGTGGGTCAACCGACGAAGGCGACGGGACGATTTTCCGGCACGCTGCCCGCGCTCCTCGCGCAGCCGGCCGCCAGCGGGACGCTGCAGCTCACCCGCGGTGAAATCGCCGGCGACTTTGCCGCGAGCCTCGGGGCGACGCAGGAAATCCAAGCCAAGATTACCCTCACCAACCTTGAGGCCGATCCGAAGCTGACGACCGAAAAACTTCCGACCGTCTCGGTGGATCTGCGCGCGGATATCGCCGCGGGCGGCCAGATCACGGTCAACGCGCCGCTGCTGCTGGAGCGCGAGGGCCGGAAATCCGACCTGTCGCTCGTCGGCACGCTGACGCCGGATCCCAAGGGGTTGATTATTGCCGCGCGCGTTTCGAGCACGAAGCTGGTGCTCGACGACGCGGTGATTCTCGCTGCGCCGCTCGCGCCAGCTCCGGGTCCGGCCACCGCTCCCGCCCCCGTGACGCGTGATGTCGCGCCGCCTTGGGCTGGAATCACCGGCCAGATCGCGCTCGCGTTGAAGGAAGTCGTTTACTCGGGGACGTTTCAGGCGACCGATGTGGCCGGGACGCTGCGGATCGAGGCCGGGGCGGTGAAGTTCGAGGGCATGCGGGCCGGCCTCGGCAATGGCAGCGACGCAAAAATCTCTGGCGCGGTGACCTTCGATGAGAAAGCGACCACGCCCTATGCGCTGAACGTCGACCTCGCGGTGACCGAGTTTGATCCCGCGCCGCTGTTCAAGGCGCTGAATCCCGGCCAGCCCGCAACGGTCGAGGGAAAATTCAATGTCACGAGCAAGCTCGCCGGCTCAGCGCGGCGGCTCGATGAATTCGCGACGACGACGCACGGTGATTTTCAAATGACGAGCAAGGGCGGCGTATTTCGCGGGCTGCCCGTGAACGTTGCCTCGAAGGTCGAGGCGGCGGGCAAGCTGGCCGCCGGCGCGGCGTTTCTCGGCAATCTCGCCGGGGCCGTCACGGGCCGGAAGGATTACGCCGACATTGGTAACCGCGCGCAGGCGCTCGCCGAGCTCACGAAGATTTGGCAGGCGATTAACTACGATCAACTCGGGGTGGTGATCGCGCGCGATGCCGATCTCAACACCGTGCTGAAGGATTTCACGCTCATCTCGCCGGAGTTGCGTCTGACGGGCGGCGGTCGCGCCACGCACGTCAAAGCGAAACCCATGCTCGACGAGGAGATCGCGATGGAATTCAAGCTGCGGGCCCGCGGCCATCACGGCGAGCTGTTGAAATATCTCGGCGCGCTCGACGCGACCACGGATGAACTGGGTTATGCCGCTTGCACCTTGCCGATCAAGGTTACTGGCACGCTGGGCAAGCCCGATACCAGCGAGCTGAACAACGCTCTCACCGCCATGGCGATTGAGAAGAGCGGCGTGAAGGACAAGGCGGGCGAGTTGCTGAAGGGGCTGTTCGGGAAGTGAGCGGGTAGGGCGGGACCGCTGGGCCCGCCGCGAACCAACTCAGGGCGGGACCAGCGGTCTCGCCCGGCCGGTTGAGACGCGATGCAGTCTTGCGCTCGCCGGGCCGGGCGCACAAATCCTGCTCGCTGTTGCCATGCCTTCTTCGCCCCGCTTTCGCCTGCCCTCCAGTTTGCGGACGCGCGATCTCTTGATCGGAATGTGGACGGGTGGGGTGCTGCTCTTTCTCTATCTGCCGATCGCGGTGCTTGTGGCGTATTCCTTCAACGCGTCGCGGCTCAATGTCGTGTGGGAGGGGTTCACGTTTTCCTGGTATCGACGGGTGTGGGAAAACGGTCCGCTGCTCGAGGCCGCGCGCAACAGCCTGGTCATCGCGATCCTGACGACGATCCTCTCCGTCGTGCTCGGCACGCTCGGCGCTTGGCTGCTGCACCGCTACCGGTTTCGGGCGGCGGGGAGCATCGAGACGCTCGCCGCGGTGCCGATGGTGATGCCGGAAATCCTGATGGGCATCAGTCTGCTGGTGTTTTTCGCAACCATGGGGATGCCGCTGGGGTTCAGCTCGGTAATGATCGGACATGTGACCTTTAGTTTTCCCTTCGTGCTGGTGGCGGTGCAGGCGCGGCTGCGCGGACTCGATCCCGCGCTCGAGGAGGCCGCGCTCGATCTCGGGGCGACGCCCGTGCAGGCGTTCTGGCTCGTCATCGTGCCATGCCTGCGGCCGGCCATCATCGCAGGGGGCTTGATGGCGTTCACGCTGTCGTGGGACGAATTGATCGTGACATTCTTCACCGCAAGCGCGGCCTCCGCGACCCTCCCGATCCGGATCTTCGGCATGGCCAAGGTCGGGCTCAATCCGATGCTCAACGCGCTCTCCACCCTCTTCGTTGTGGCCACGGCCCTGTTGGTCATCTTCTCCGCTTACGTCCGAAAGCTGAGCCGCGGTTGAGGCGCTTTCTCCCATGAAATCCTCCCATCTCCTGGTCCTGTTACTGGCGCTCGGCGTTGGCGCCGGCGCGCGCGCCGCGGAACTCAATCTCTTCGGCTGGTCGGAATACGTGCCGCAGACCGTGATCGACGGCTTCACCAAGGAGACCGGCATCAAGGTAAATTTCGAGACGTTCTCCTCGAACGAGGAGCTGATTGCAAAACTCGTCGCGGGCGGTGGCCGCTACGATCTCGTGCAGCCTTCGGATTACGCGGCGGAGGTGATGATTCGCCAGAAACTGCTCGCGCCGCTCGACCGCGCGAAGCTGCCGAATTTGAAAAATCTCGACTCCGCGTTCACGAACCGCCCGCACGATCCCGCGGGCGGTTTCACCGTGCCTTACCTGAGCGGCTCGGTCGGCATCGTCATCAATACCGAGAAAGTTACCGTTCCCATCCGCGGCTACCGCGACGTCTTTCAACCGCGTTTCAAGGATCGCCTCGTCGTCCTCAACGACAGCCGTGAAATCGTCACGTGGGCGCTCTACACTTTGGGCCTGCCGATCAACACGCTCACCCCCGAAAGCCTCGCGCGGGCGCGGCCGATCGTCGCCGACTGGGTGAAGCTCGTGAAGGTCTTCGACTCCGACAGCCCGAAGACCGCGCTCCTCAACGGTGACGTCGATCTCGGTGTGGTATGGAGCGGCGAGGCGGCGATCCTCTGGAACCAGAACAAGAAATTTCACTTTGTGATTCCCGCCGAGGGCGCGCACCAGTTCATCGACGTGCTCGCGATTCCGGCTGGCGCGAAAAATCCGGCGGCCGCCCACCAGTTCATCAACTACCTCCTGCGGCCCGAGGTTTCGCAGCTCATCTCCACGGCGTTTCCCTACACAAATCCTAACGCCGCCGCGCGGGCGCTGCTCTCGCCGGAGGCCCTCGCGAATCCCGCGAGCTATCCCAAGACCGGAAAACTCGAGACGTTTCGCGACATCGGCAAGATGGCCGCCGCCATCGACCGGCTTGTGACGGATTTGAAGAGCGCGCGCTGACCGGTGGACACACTGCCCACTCCTCCTCGTGTGGTGCGCCAGGCCGCCGCGCGGCGCGCGCCCCACGCCGCCAGTTGGCGGGCCTGGCTGCTGCTCATGCCGATGGTCGCGTGGCTGGTGCTGTTTGTCGTGGTGCCCACCACCATTCTCTTCGTCTACAGTTTTTGCGAACGCGACGAACTCGGCCGCGTCGTCTTCAGTTTCACGTGGGAAAACTACACCCGCGTTTTCGATCCGATCTACCTCCGGATCTTCGCGCGTTCGATCGGTTACGCGGCGCTGACGACGATTATCTGTATCGTCGCGGGATTCCCCGTCGCGTTTGGCATCGGCCGCGCGCGCGCGGCCTGGCGTGACCGGCTCTTGCTGCTCGTGATGGTGCCGTTCTGGACGAGCTTCCTCATCCGCACCTACGCGTGGATCACGATTCTGAAGGAGGAGGGGCTGCTCAACGCGGTGTTGCGCGCGCTGCCGTTCGGGCCCGGGCCGGTGGATTTTCTCTACACGCCGACCGCCGTCGTCATCGGCCTCGTCTACGCCTACCTGCCGTTCATGATTCTCCCGATCTACGGCAGTGTGGAAAAAATCGACGGCGCGCTCCTGGAAGCGGCGCACGATCTCGGCGCGGGGCCGTGGCGGGTGTTTACTGCGGTGATTTTTCCGCTCACGCGGCCGGGCCTCGCGGCAGGCACGTTGCTGGTGTTCGTGCCGTCGATCGCGATGTTTGCGATCACGGATCTCATGGGTGGGGCGCGGGTGCCGCTCATCGGCAACGTGATTCAAAACCAATTCCTGCAGGCGCGCGATTGGCCGTTTGGCGCGGCGCTCGGCGTGGTGTTCCTCGCGCTGTTCGCGACCACGTATTGGGCGTTGCTGCGATTCCGCGATCGGGGGGAGGCACGCGGATGAGTGCGAAGGTCGAACTGCGCGGCGTGACGAAAAACTTCGGCGCCGTCGAAGCGGTCAGCAACGTCACGCTGGAGATCGCGGCGGGCGAGTTCCTCACGCTGCTCGGTCCCTCGGGTTGCGGGAAGACGACGCTCTTGCGGCTCATCGCCGGCTTCGATCAACCGACCGCGGGGTCGGTGTGGGTGGGCGGCGTCGAGGTCACCCACCTCCCGCCGTATCGGCGGCCGGTGAATCAGGTCTTCCAGAGTTACGCGCTGTTCCCGCACCTCACCGTCGCGGAGAACGTTGCCTTCGGCCTGCGCATGCAGCGCGTGCCCGCCGCCGAGTCGGCCGGACGCGTGCGGGAGACGCTCGATCTCGTGTCGCTCACCGGCCTCGATGCGCGCCGGCCGCACCAGCTTTCCGGCGGGCAAAAACAACGGGTGGCGCTCGCGCGCGCGATCGTGTGCCGGCCACAGGTCTTGTTGCTCGACGAGCCGTTGTCCGCACTCGACGCGAAGCTGCGGCTGGCGATGCAACTCGAATTGAAGCGGCTGCAGCGTCAGCTCGGGATCACGTTCGTGTTCGTCACGCACGACCAGGAAGAGGCGCTGACGATGAGCGATCGCATCGCGATCGTGAACCGCGGACGGATCGAGCAGCTGGATACGGCGCAGGCGATTTATCACCGGCCGGCGACGCCGTTCGCGGCCGATTTCGTGGGGGAAGCGAATCTGTTGCACGCGGAGTGGCTGTCGACCGATGCGGCGGGCATCCGCGTGCGCGTCGTCGGCGGACTCGAACTCCTGCTGCCCGCCGCGGCGTGGCCGACCGGCGCCAAGGCGGCCCTCGTCTCGGTTCGCCCCGAAAAGGTTCACGTCTCGCGTCAGCCGGTGGCGGCGGCGAACGCATTTGAGGCGAGGGTCGTCGAGGAAGTCTTCCGGGGCGCGACGGATCATCTCTGCCTGGCGACGGCGGCCGGCACGCGGCTGTCCGCGATCGTCGCCAACGAGAGTGCGTTGGGCGAAATCTTCCATGCGGGCGACAAAGTTTTTTGCGGACTGCATGCGGACGACCTTGTTGTTTTGCGGGCGGAGTGAAACAGTCGACGCGTGATCGCGTCTGTCGCATTTCGAAATTTCAAGGCGCTGCGGAATGCCGGCGTGGCGCTCGGCCCGTTCAACCTGCTCATTGGCCCCAACGGCAGCGGCAAGACCAGCCTGATTCAGGCGCTGCTGCAGTTGCGCACGCTCGCGAAGCTGCCCGTCGCAGGCAAAACCGCCCCGGCGGCGAAAGCACGCGGGCCGGCGATTGAGTTTCATTTTTCGCCGCCGCACGACGGGATCACCGTGCGGCTGGCGTGCGCGTCGGAGCTGGTCTGCGACTTGCTGCGGGTGGAGCCGCCGGGCGCGGCGGGCTGGCCGGCGCTCAAGAAAAGCCTCGCGACGATCCGAAGCCATGCACTCGATCACGCGGCGATGGCGGAGCCGGCGTTGCGGGCCAGCGGTGCGGAGCTGGCGCCGAACGGCGGCAATCTGGCGGCCGTGCTCGCGACCCGCCGGGAACGGACGCCGAAGGCGTTCGCGACGCTGACCGCGGAATTTCTCCGAGTGATGCCCGAGTTCACCGCGCTTGACCTGGCGGACCGAGACGGCGGCCGAGTGGCCCTTGCGCTGCGGCTGGGCGAAAAAGAAATCGTGACCGCGGACAATCTTTCGCAGGGGACGCTGTATACGCTCGCCGTGCTCACGCTGGCGTTCGACCCGGACCCGCCGGCGATCCTTGGCCTCGAGGAAATCGATCGCGGGATTCATCCCCGGATGTTGCGCGAGATTCGCGATGCGCTTTACCGGTTGAGCTACCCGAAGTCGTTTCAACTCTCCCGCGAGCCCGTGCAGATCATCGCGACGACCCACTCGCCGACGATGCTCGATCTCTTTCGCGAGCACCCGGAGGAAATCATCATCGGCCAGAAACACGGCCGCGAGGCCCGGTTCGAGCGGCTGGCCGACCGTCCGCATCTCGCCGAGCTGCTGAGCGAAGGCTCGCTCGGTGACATGTGGTTCAGCGGAATTCTCGGCGGCGTGCCGGAGGAAAAGACATGAAAGGCTCTTTCACCGGAGCAATCGGAGAGAACAGAGGCCGGCCCGGCCTCGCTTATTCTCCGTTCCCTCTGGTTTCTCCTGTGCAGCGGCTTGGCGAACGTTTGTTCTCCTGATGAAGGTCGCGCTGCTCAGCGAATCGCCGGCGGACGACGCGGCGTTGCGCGTGCTCGTGGAGGCGGTCCTCGGTGCGCCGCCGCAGTTTGTGTCGCCGGGCTTCCGCGCCCGCGGCTGGCCGAATGTCGCCCAGTTGCTGCCCGCGGTCATCCGGCATCTGCATTTTCAAACCGACACCGACACGCTGGTCGTCAGCGTCGATTCCGACGACTCCGTCGTGCACACCGCCGCGCACGATCGGCCGGATTATTTTCACCCGCAGTGCCGGCTGTGCGAGCTGCGCGCGGTGTTTCGCCGGACGACAAAAAAATTTCCCCCGGCGCAGGGCCGCGATCGCGTGCTGCGCGTCGTGGGCGTCGCGGTGCCCGCGATCGAGGCGTGGTATTTGTGCGGGCGGGATTCATCGGTTAGTGAGGTGGCGTGGACGGCGGGGCAGGCGAGCGGCCGGCCGCCCTACTCGCGCGCGGAGCTGAAGTGGCGCGTCTACGGCACCGACCGGCCGACCCTGCCGCAGGAGATCCGGTGCGCGTTGCACGAGGTCGCGCGGCATCACCGGGACCCCCGCCGGCTGGAGAACGATTTTCCGGGATTCGCGGCGCTGGCCCGAGACTTGAATTCGCGGCCCGGAGGCCCGAAAAGTTTTGAAACCCTCCCGTCCCCACCGGCATAACTGCGGTGCGCTCATGCCCAACCCCGTTTTTCGCCGGCGCTCCCATCTCCCGTTTCTCCTCGAACTGATCGCCAGCACGGTGGTGCGGATGCTCTACCGCATCCGGGTGAGCGGCATCGAGCACTTCCCCGCGACGGGCGGCGTGCTGGTGATTGCGAACCACCTTTCCTACGTGGACGTGTGCGTGTTGTCGCTGGCGTGCCCGCGGCCGATTCGCTTCCTCGGTTATCGCGGTCTGCAGCGCAACCCGTTTTTCAACCTCGGCTTTGATCTCGCCGGCGTGATTCCAATTTCATCGTCGCAGCCGCTCGAGGCGATGCGCGCGGCGGTCAAGGCGCTGAAAGCGGGCGAGGTCATGTGCATTTTCCCCGAAGGGCACATCTCGCGCACGGGCCAGCTCATGGAGATCAAAAAAGGCTTCGAGCTGATCGCGCGGCAGGCGAATGTTCCGGTGGTGGCGGCGGCGCACGACGGCCTCTGGGGATCGATTTTTTCGTTCGCCGGCCATAAATACATCTGGAAATCGCCGCGCCTCACGCCGACGGACGTCTTCATCGCCTTTGGCCGGCCGACGCCGCCCGCGCAGGTGAGCATCGCGTGGGCGCGGCGCGAGTTGCTGGATCTGGGCTGCGTCGCGTTCGACGAGCGGCCGCGGCTGAAGCGCCATCTCGGCCGCGAATGCGTGCGGATGCTCGCGCGGCACCCCCACCGTGTGGCCGTGATCGATCGCACGGCGGAGCGGCGTGAACTGACGTGCGCGCAACTCTACGCCGCGACTGCGGTCCTCTCACGGCGGTGGCGCGCGACGGTGGCGGAGCAACGCGTGGGCGTCGTGCTGCCGCCGGGTGCGGGCGCGTTCATCGCCAACCTCGCCGTCATGGCCGCGGGCAAGACGCCCGTGAACCTCAACTTCACGACGGGCCGCCTCGCGCTCGAGACGAGTCTCCGGCTCGCCGGCATCGCGACTGTGATCACGGCCGACGCGCTCAAGGCCAAGCTGCCGAATTTTCCGTGGCCAGAGCACACGCTCGATTTGAAGGAGGAACTGGAGGCCGCTGGCGGGAAACGCGGGATGGCGCCGTGGCTGCTCGCCGCGTGGCTGCTGCCGAACCAGTGGTGCGCCTCGCTGCTCGACCTGCCCCGCGTCGGCGATCGCGCGGAGGCGGGCCTGTTGTTCACCAGCGGGAGTTCCGGCGAACCCAAGGGCGTCGTGCTCTCGCACCGGAACATCCTCGCGAACTGCGCGCAGATTTCGTCGCTCTCGATTTTGCCGGAGACGTGCTCGCTGCTCGGCTGCCTGCCGGTGTTTCACAGCTTCGGCTTCACCGTCACGCTGTGGTATCCGATGCTGCGCGGCTGCGAAGTGGTTACGGTGCCCAGCCCGCTCGACACGCGCAAAATCATCGAGGCCATCCGCGACGAGCAGGCGACGGTGCTGCTGGGCGCGCCGACCTTCATCCGGCCCCTCCTGAAAAAAGCGCACCGCGGTGAGCTGCGTTCACTCGACCTGATTGTGACGGGAGCGGAAAAACTGCCCGACGATCTCTTCAAGGCGTTTCTTGAGACCTTTCACATCGAGATTCACCAAGGCTACGGGCTGACGGAGACGACGCCCGCGACCAACATCAACCAGCCCAACCCGCCGATCGTCACGAGCACCGGAGAGTTTCAACTCGGGAAAAAAGCCGGCGCGGTCGGCCGCCTGATGCCCGGCATCACCGCCCGCATCGTCGATCCGGAAACGGGCGCCGACCTGCCGCTCACCCAAACGGGCATCGTGCTCTTCCGCGGCGCGAACGTGTTTGCCGGCTACCTCAACGATGACGAGAAGACCCGAGCCGCGTTCCGCGACGGGTGGTTCGTGACAGGCGATCTCGGGCGGTTCGACGACGACGGGTTTTTGTTCATCGAGGGCCGGCTTTCGCGGTTTTCAAAAATCGGCGGCGAGATGGTGCCGCACGGGACGGTGGAGCAAAAAATCGTCGAGCTGCTCGAGCTCGATCAATCCGCGGGCTACGTGGTGGTGGTCGTCGGGGTGCCCGACGCAAGCAAGGGCGAGGCGCTCGTGCTGCTCACGACGCTCCTGCTCGCAGCCGATCAGGTCCGCGAATGCTTGCTCGGCGCCGACCTGCCGGGACTCTGGGTCCCCAAGATTATCCGCCGCGTGGAAAAAATCCCGGTGCTCGGCACCGGCAAACTCGACCTCAAGCGCTGTCGGGAGATCGCGCTGGATCCGGCGAAAGGGTGAGAGGGCAGGGCGAGTTCTTCACTGGTGCGGCGGCGACGGGGTGCGCGCGGCGGAGATTTCAGTGCGCGTGTTCGCTGCGTGCGAAATCCTCCACGAAAGCCTTCATCCCGAACTGGACCCACGCCATGCCGTGCTCCTCGGCCTCGGCCAGCGCGCGCTCCGCCGTCCACCCATCGTGGCGAATGTGGTAGCACGCGACGATCATACCGGTGCGATCGGCGCCGCGCCGGCAGTGCACGAGCACCGGCGGAGTCGCGGCCTCGATGAGCGCGAGGATTTTGTTCACCTGCGCTGGAGTGGGCCCGTGCCAGCCGGCCAGCGGCATGGGGCGATAGGTCATGGCGTGGGCTTCCACCGCGGATTTTTCCTCGGGTAGCACATCACCGGGCATCCGCAGGTTGATCACCGTGTTGACGCCACGCTGGGCGAGAGCGTCGAAGCCTTCGGTCTCGGGTTGCGCGCTGCGGAAAAGTCGGGCATCCACCTGGTGAAAATTGCGAACGCCTGGGAGCGGAATACCGCCTTGGGGTATGGCGCAACCCGACCCGAACAGCGCCAACGCCGCGCCAACGAGCACCCATCCGCGAATCGCGGTGAGGCGGGCGGCGAGTGCGGCGAGCGGTTGGTCAGGCATTTTTCTTTTCAAACCACTCCCGATACTGGCGCCAGTCGTCGTCGATGACGAGCTGCCGCTTCGTTTCATTTTTTTCCGACGGGTTGATTTCCTTACCGTAGCGGGGATATTCGGCGGCGCAAAGCACATCGCGAAAATCCTGTCCGGCGATGACCAGCGCCTCGCGCAGCCGTGCCACATTGCCGCCGGCGACCTTCAAGGCCGCGAGGCGGACGCGCTCGGGTTCGCGATGCCAGGTTTTTGTGCCGTAGGCCGCGAGCGCCGCGCGCAGCGCCGAGACTTCCGCGGCAGGAAAATCGCGGGCAATCACCCGGTCGACATCCGTCGTGGAAACGTTGGGAGTGGGCTGATCCATTTTCTTTGCGGAACGCCAAGGCGGAACGTCGCTCAGCGGATTTTGATCAGGCGGGCGCGCTCGGCCTCGCTCATCTCGGACACCAGTGCGACGACGAAGCCGTCGCCGGTCTGGAGCAGTGCGGCCTGCTGGGAGGTGAGCGTGCGATCCAACTGGGCGGGGCTGAGATTCCACATCGAGCCGGTCACGGGGTCGACGACGAGCATGCCGAGCAGGCCACCGAAAAGAATATTGCCCCAATACCACCCGGAGAGCTCCGCGCGGAGGGTCACTTCTTCGGTCTTGTAACCCGCGAGTTCAAAGCGAACCGAGTAGCTCTGCCCTTTGAAATATCCGCGCTTGGGTTCGAGTGAAACGGTGAGCGGGGTGAGACCGGAGTGCACGGTATTGTCCGTGTCACTCTTGGTGATCGTCGCCTTCGCGCCGGCCGGTTGCGTGGTGAGGGTGACCGTGCGCGAACCGCCGTTGACAATGGAAGCACAGCCGCCCGTGAGAGCGACCACGCTGACGACGGAAACCACGCAGAACGCACGGAGGAGGTGTTGGTGGATTTGCATGGGAGAGAAATTTGCCGCTGTCAGAGATGAACCGCAGTCCCCGGAAAAACGAACGTGGTGGGGAGCATCTGAAGTCCCTTCATTATTTTGCTGTGCTCGGTAGTCGTCCGGAGGGCGGCACGAGGTAAAGGCAGGCGCAGATGGCGCATCGGGGCAAGCCGCCTCTGACCGCTGCGCCGCTCACGGCGTCGTCGGCGCGGGTGCGAACACCGCCGGCACTGTCAGAAACGTGAACGCGTTTTTCGGCGGCAGGTAGCGTTTCGCCAGGCGCGCAAGCTCTGCGCGGTTGATGAGGCTGACATCGCCGGTGCGGTCGCGGGCGGCGGCGAGGCGGGCGGGATTGAACTGGGCGCCGGAGAGCACCGTGCCGCCCCAATAGGCGTTGGTGCGCAGGTTGTCGGACATCTCATGGATATACGGCTGGTGCGCGCGATTGAACTCATCGGCGTCCGGGCCCGACGCGGCGAGCGTCGTGGCTTCCCGCTCGATGATTTTGAGCGCCTGCTGGGTGCGCACGGGTTCCACCTCGGCGTAGAATGCGAAGTAGTTCATCTTGGTGAAACCATCGGTGACGATGAAACTCGCGGACGGGGAATAGGCGGTGCCGAGTTCGTCGCGCAATCGCACGCGCAGCCGATCGCCGAGGACCGAGGAGAGCACGCGGCAGCGGCGCTCTTCGTGGATATCCTGCAGCGTGGGCGCGGGCCAGAAGCACGCGATGGCGGAGCGCCCAAGTTTCGGATCGATGCTGTAGATTTGGGTCGCGGACGGCGCGCGGGAGAAACCGAGGGCGGAGGCCTTGTGCGTGTCGGCCCGCGGCGCGCGCTCGGGGAGCGCGCCGAAGGTGCGGCCAAGCGCGTCGAGCGTTTCCTCCCAGCCGACGTCGCCCACCACGCTGAGTTCGATGGCGCCGTGTTTGAGTTGCGGCTCCAGCCACGCGGACAATTCCGGCAGCGTGCGCGCGCTGAGCTCAGCCACGAGCGGCGGGCCGAAACGCGCGTCGCCATTAAACATCACGCGCGGCGCCTGGATGGTGATCGGGCCGCCGGGTGAGGCGTTGAGCGAGGAATACAGGCTGCCGAAACGCGCGCGGGCCTCGCGCAGTGCCTCCGGGCGATAAGCGGCGTCCGTCAAATGCGCGGCGAGCACCTGCAGGCAGAGCAGCAGATCGCGGCGGGCGCACCGGCCGTAAAGCTGAGCGGCGTCGGTCCCGACTTGAAACGAGTAGCCGAGCGAGCGGCCGGCGAGGAGGCGCTGGAGTTCCTGTGCGGTGTGGCGGCCGAGTCCACCCGCGGCGAAAATCGCGTCGGCGAGGGTCTCGAGTCCGGGCTGATTCGGGGGCAGGCTGAGTTTCCCTTCGCCGACGCGCACGCGGATCTCGATCGTGTCGGCCTCGAACTTCGTGGGCTTGAAATTCGCCCGCACGCCGTTGGCGAACTGCGTGAGGCGCACGTCGAGATCGGCGGAATATTCGTCGCGCACCAGTTTCCCCGGCGGGCCGAAGTCCGCATAGGCAAACACCGGCGGCGGTGCCTCGACGAGCGGCGGCGCGGGACGCTCGCGACTGGCGTTGAGCGCGTCGCCGATTTGCTGGCGGGTGATGTGGAAGGAGGGATTGGCGGTGACGAACACGTGCGGCGCGCCGTAGGTCCAGACGTCGCGAAACGCGCGCAGGCAATCGTCGGGCGTGGCCTCGGCGAGCGTGGTGGCGAGATCGCGCTGGAGCGCAGCGGGCGTCAGAAACACGAAGCCCTCGACCAGCGAAGCGGCGAGGCGGGTGGCGAGCCAGTCGGAGCGCCACGTCGGAGACGTGCGCACGGCCTCCTCGTAGCCGGTGATGAAATTCGCGCGGGCCTCCGCGAGTTCGGACGCCGCGAAGCCGTGCAGCACGGCCCGCCGGTGCTCGCGCTCGACCTCTGCGGCGACTTGCTGCCAGTTGTCGATTTTTCCCGATACGCTGAACGACGCGATCTGCCAGCCGGGGAGGATCGGCGTGAGGCTGGCGATGGGCGTGACAAACGAGGAGTCGGCCTCATGCGCGATGCGACCGAGCCGGCTTTGAAACATGGCGAACGCCAGCGCCCCGTGAAGTTCGCGCACCCGTTTCGCATGCGTGTCCGGACGGTGCGGGCGCGCCACCGGATGCTCGAACGCGAGACCCACGCCGAGCAAGCCGGGATCGGCGAAGATGCCAACGTTCGGTTTTTCGGCGCGCGCAGGAACGAGATCGTCGCGGTCGGGACGGGCGGGGCCGCGGGGCGCGAGGCCGGCGAGTTCTTCCTCGACGATGCGCGCGACGGCATCGGGGCCGATGTTTCCCACCACGATGACTGCCATGCGCTCGGGGCGATACCAGGCGTCGTAAAACGCGACGAACCGATCGCGCGGCAGCGCGCGAATCGAGGCGGTGGTGCCGATGACGGTGCGGTTAATCTGCCGCGATTCGGGAAAGAGAAACGCGAGATTGTCGAGGCCGCTGCGGGCCTCGGGCGTGTCGCGCGTGGATTTCTCGCTCAGGATGACGCCGCGCTCCCGCTCGATGAGCGCCGGATCGAAGGTCACCTCACTGGCATATTCGCGAAAGATCCGCAGGCCCTCGCGCAGCGTGGTGTCCTTCACATCGGGCAATTCGAGATGATAGATGGTGTAGTCGGGAAACGTGAACGCCGCGCTGTCGGGGCCGAGGCCCAAGCCGAGCCGCTGCAGCGCGGCCGTGAGCGTGCCCGCAGGATGGGTGCGCGTGCTGCGAAACGCCATGTGCTCGACGAAATGGGCAAGTCCCCGCTCGTCCTCGGCTTCCTGCACCGAGCCCACGGAAACCACGAGACGAAGCGAAACGCGATCGCGCGGCTCGGCGTTGGGGAGAATGACATAGCGGAGCCCATTGGGCAGCGCGCCCTGCCGCAGCTCAGTCGGCGGCGCCAGATCGCTTTCGGCGGCGAGCCATGGCCCGTCGGCGGCGCGGAGAAAGGCGCACGCGCCCGTGCAAACGAAAACAACGACGGCGATCAGGCGGTGGCGGAGAAATCTCGCGACGACCGGGCGGGGGCGATTGCCCGTGTGCCCTTCCTCCGGGGTCTGGCCGCCACGGCGCTCCACGACGGGGCGGGTCAGGGCTTGGCGGCGGGCTTTTCCGCGGGCAACACCGCTACGTGCGAGGCGCGGGCGGCGCCGAGATATTCTTTCGCGAGGGCGTTGAGATCGGCGACGGTGATCGACTCGTTGTCGGTGTAACGGGTGCGGCGCCAGTCGAGCATTTCCGGGCGCTCCTGTGCCCGACCGACGACGCTGCCGAGCCAGTAGCCGTTGCTGCGGTCGGATTCGCGGAGGCCGGTGAGCACCGGTTTTTTCGCGCGGTCGAGTTCGTCCTCCGAAATCCCGCTCTTCGCCATGTCGTCGGCGAGGGCGATGATGATATCGGTGACGGATTTGATTTTCGTCGGATCGACCGTGGTGCCGGCGGAGAGGTAGCCGTAACCGGGATAAAGTTCGCTGGGGTTGCTGCCGGCGCCGGGGCTGTAGGCATCGCCAAGTTCGTCGCGGATTTTTTTGCGGAGCCGATCAGAAAGCACATCGGCGAGCAGATTGAGCCGGCGCGTGCGGCGGATGTCGCGCGCGTCGGTCGTCGGCCAGAAAACGCGGACCTCCGCCTTCGGGATTTCGGTGGGGATGGCGTATTCCTTCGCGATGGGTTCGGCGGGAAACGTGACCTTGCGCAGCTCGTCGAGCGCCGGGCGCGGGTCGCGCTTGGGCAAGGCGCCGAGGGTCTGGGCGACGGCGGCGATCGTGGCGTCGAGATCGAAATCGCCGACGATCGCGATCTCGATCGCGCCGTGGGCGAGTTGCGGGCCGACCCAGGCTTTCACCTCGTCGGTGTTGCGCTTGAGCATCTCCTCCTTGGGCGGGAGACCGAAGCGGTGATCGCCATTCGCGAGCAGGCGCGCGATCTCGAGGGAGAATGGCCCGCCCGCGGTGTGCTCGAAGTTGAGATAAGTCTGGTCGAGGCTCTTGCGCGCCTGTCGCGCCGCCTCGGCACGATAACCCGGATCGGTGAGGTGCGCGGTGATGAGTTGCAGTTCGAGCAGGAGATCCTCGCGGTTGGTCGTGCCGCCGGAACTGAACGCATCGCCGCCGACCCCGATGCCCGCGCCCACGGTTTTGCCCGCGAGCACACGGCGCAGATCGTCGGCGCTGTATTTGCCGAGCCCGCCGGCGGTGATCGTCATGCCCGCGTAGGTGGCGAGGCCGGGCTGCGCTTTCGGCTCGGTGAGCTGGCCGGTGCCGACGCGCACGCTGATCCGGATGCGGTTGGCCTCGAAGTCCGTCTGCTTGAGATTGAGGCGGACGCCGTTTTCGAACGACAGCAGCGTGAGATCGAGATCGTCGATGTGCTCGCGTTTCACGATTTTTCCGGGCGCACCAAAATTGGTGTAGGCCCATTTCATTTCGGCTTCGGCGGCGGGTGCGGCGACGGGCTCAGCGTGGCACTTCTCGTAGGTCGCGGCGATAACGGCCTTCGCGTCGCCCTCGATTTTGGCGTTGCCGGTTACGAGCACGATGCGGTGTTTCGGGTTCCACGCGGTGCGCAGCGCAGCGAGGCAGTCGGCGACGGTGATTTTTTCGAGCGCGGGCTTGAGCAGGGCGAGGTCGTCCTCAGCCGTCGTGTAGACATCGCGGTCCACCAGGCTGTCCGCGATTTCCTCGGCGATCGAATCGGAGTGGCGCGTGGGCGCGGTCTTCACCGCCTGCTCGAGGGCGTTGATTTGGCGGGCGACGATTTCCTTGAGCTCGGCCGGCTGGAAACCGTGCTCGAGCGCGCGGCGCAATTCCTGATCGGCGACGCCGAGGGCGGCGGCCCACTGGTCGGCTTTGCACCCGAGCGAAATCGTGGTCTGGCGGTAGAGGTTGAGGCCCTCACCGACGCCGGTGCCGCCGCCGATGAAGGGGGCGTTTTCCTTTTTCGCGAGGACGGAGAGGCGGCGGTTGATGATCGCGGTCGCGAGTTGGCGCGGCAGATCGCGCAGATGCCGCGCGGCGGTGTCGGGCTCGCGCGCGTGCTGGACGAGGGTGGAGATTGCGACGCTGGTCGAGGGCGCCTCGGACTCGTAGTAGTGGAAAACGCGGAGGCCCTCCGCCGGGTTAATTTTGCCGAGGTCGGGCGCGGGGCGGGCGGGGCCGCGCGGCGCGAGCGGCGTGAACGTCGCGAGAATCTGCCTCTCCACCGCCGCGGGATCGATGTCGCCCACGACGATCACGGCCATCGCCGCGGGGCGATACCAGGTGTTGTAGAAATCAGCGAAGCGTTCCCGGGGGGATTTTTCGAGCACCGCGGTTTTGCCGATGACGTCGCGTTTCTCGAGCAGCGTGCCGGCAAAAAGAAAATCGCGCGAGGCGTGGCCGATGCGGTAACCGACGGAATCGCCGTTGCGTTTCTCGCTGAGCACAACGCCGCGCTCCTTCTCGATTTCCTCCGGCTTGATCTGCAGGCTGCCGGCGTAGTCGGAAAAGACGCGCAGCCCCTCCGCGAGTGTCGCTTCCTTGGTGTCGGGCAGTTCCAACTGATAGAGCGTGCGATCGACGTTGGTGCTGGCGTTGGTGTCGCCGCCGAAATTCATCCCCATGCGCTGGAAAAATTCGATCAGCGTGCCGGGCGCATAGTGCTCGCTGCCCTTGAACGCCATGTGTTCGAGGAAATGAGCGAGGCCGTCCTGATCGTCCTGCTCGTGGAACGCGCCCGCCTCGACGAGGAGGCGCAGCGACGCGCGGTTCTTCGGTTCCGGGTTCGCGCGGACGACGTAGCGGAGGCCGTTCGGCAGCACGCCGAAGTGCGCGGCGGGATCGGGTTTCAGATCACTGCCTTCCTGGGGGAAGGGAATCACGGCGCGGAGGCCACTTGCGAGCGCGGCGAGCAGGACGAACCACGACACGAACCGGGCAGGGCGGGGGAATTTCCTCATGGTTGGCGGACGCTGGGGGATCTCACCGTGCGGCAAAAGCACAAAAGACTCGGAAACTTTCCGCAACAAGGTGCATGATCGTCCTCCTGCTTCAGGCTGTTGTGATGCTTTGGCTCTACCGACTCTTCTTTCTTCCAGCGCTGCTGGTCATGTCGCCGGCGTATCTCCGTCGGATGCGGCAGCGCGGAGGCTACCGGGGCGCGTTCACGCAGCGGTTTGGCGGGCACCCGCAACTCCCGCCCAAGCCCACCGGCTCGCGCCGCATCTGGCTGCAGGCGGTGAGCGTGGGCGAGATGCTCGCGATCGGGCCGTTGCTTGAGGCGCTGCATCGCGACGGTCACGAAGTTTATCTCACGACGACGACGAGCACCGGCTTCCGCATCGCGAACGATCGCTATCTCGGGCGCACGCTCGGCATCGGTTATTTTCCGCTCGATTGGTGGGGCTTCTCGCGGCGCGCCTGGCGGGCGATCGATCCGGACCTCGTGATCCTGACGGAAGGCGAACGCTGGCCGGAACACATGCAGCAGGCAGCGGCGCGCGGCGTGCCGGTGATCGCGATCAACGCGCGCCTCTCCGATCGCAGCTACCGCCGGATGAAGCTGTTTTCGTCGACCGCGCACCTGATGCTCGACGGCGTCACGCGGCTGCTGCCGTGCTCCACGCAGGACGAGGCGCGCTTTCGCGAACTCGGCGTGCCCGCGGAAAAAATATTCACGACCGGCAACATCAAGCTGGATGTCAGCATCCCGGCGCTGGCCGACGCCGAGCGCGCGCAGCTCCGCCGCGAACTCGGCCTGCCGCCCGGCCTCGTGTTGCTCGGTTCCTCGACGTGGCCCGGTGAACCGGAGGCGCTCGTGGCTGCGCTCAAGCACACCCGCGAGCGCGGCGTGCGCTGCGCGTTGCTGCTTGTCCCGCGGCACGCGGAGCGGCGCATCGAGATTGAGAAAATCCTGCAGAAGGCCGGCCTGAAGTTTCACCTCCGTTCGCGCGGCCCCGCGCCGGGCGAGGTGGACGTGGCGGTGGGCGACACGACCGGTGAATTGCGCAAGCTCACGCAGCTCGCCGATCTGGTTTTTGTCGGGAAGAGCCTGCCGCCGCATACCGAAGGCCAGACGCCGGTGGAAGCGGCCGCATTGGAGAAGCCCATCGTGTTCGGATCCGGCATGGGAAATTTTCGGCTCATTGCCGCGGATCTTTTGACGCGCGGCGCGGCGCGCGAGGTGTCCGATGCGGCGGCGCTGGCTGACGAAGTGCAGGCCCTGTTGCGCGACGCCACGCGGCGCGAGGCGCTGGCCGCCGCCGCCGCGCAATGGCACCGCGACAACGCGGGGGCGGTCGCCCGCACGCTCGAGGTGATTCACGAGGAGTTGCGCAAACGGTAGCAGCGCGCCGGGGTGTAGGCATTCGTCCTACGATGATCCTGCAAATTCGGGATTGCACCGCGCCGTGCGGTTTCTACGTTCTGATCTTTTACGCGAATGCAGTCTCACGGCCCCAAGCGCGTCTACACTCCAAATTCCCTCGAGTTCTGGTTCAGCAAGCTCGAAAACGACTGGGCGGGAGCCTTCACGGACACCCAGCTGGAGCGAGGCCGCGAAATATACCGCGATGGCCAGGTGCGCGAACTGGAACTGACCGATCGCGATGCCATCGTGCACCGCCGGATCGAGAAAAAGGATGAGTATGCGGTGATCGAGTGGACGCCCGACGGGCTCTCGGTCCGCTCGTCGTCGACCGATCTCGAAATCGCGCGCGCGCTGGCGGTCGCCGGCCTCCACGAAATCGAGGAGTTGGTCGCGGATGAAATCTCCCCGCTCCCGGGCGATCCGCCGCGCACGCCCGATGCGGCCCAGCCGGAAGGCAACGGCAAGCAGCACGAGAACGGCTTTACGCACCGCAACGGCAACGGCCATGGTTTTGCGAAGCCGGCCCCGCCGGCGATCGGCGGCGGGATGCGGAACGGCAACGGCGCCGGCCAGGGCGCCGCACCGGCGGTCGTGCGCGGGCCCTCGCGCACCTTGGTGCTGGTGTTCAAGACCCGCACGGGCGGGCTCACCTTTCAGGCCGAGTGGTTGTCGGTGAACAAGAAGAGCCGCGTCCCCGCGCTGGGCCACGACGCCCACGCCGACGGCAACGGGCACGTCTCTTCGAGCGAGCGCGCGAAACTGATCGGTCTCGCGGCCTACGCGCGCAAGGCGCACTTTCACTATAATCAAGACACGGGCGTCTACCTGATGGAGTCGCTGGTCGAGATCCCGAAGTTTTTGAAGACCGTGCTTCCCGCGTGGAGGCGGCTCTTCGCGATCGAGCTCGATGACAAGGCGGAGAATCTCCTCAAAGGCACCCGCCTGATCGAGATCGAGGCGGTGGCCGAGCGGGGTGCGGCGGGAGCCGGCGGCGGCCCCGGCGGATCCGACGTCGCGGCCCTGAACTTGCGGTGGATTTTCCGCGCGGGCGAGCGGATGCTCACCGATGGCGAGGTGAAGTCGCTGCTCAAGCGCGGTGGCCAACCGGTGATTTTGCCGAACATCGGCATCGTGACGCTCAACCCGGAAAAGTGGGAATCGTTTCACGCGTGGCAGAAGAACGTCGAAGAGACGCAGGGTGGGGAAGGCGAGGCGCTCTCGCCGTATTTGATTTTTTCGCTGTTCAGCGATGCGCGGTTGAAGCTCACCCTCTCGCCGGAGATCGAGGCGTGGCGGCAGAGCGTGCTGGCGCCGCCGCTGGCGCCGCCCGAGATGCCGGAGTTGCTGCGTCCTTACCAGCGCCGGGGTGTCGAGTGGATGCATCACCTCGGCGAAGTCGGCTGCCACGGCCTGCTCGCCGACGAGATGGGTCTCGGGAAAACGATGCAGGTGCTCGCGCTCCTCGCGGCGCGCCGCGTGATGGACAAGCCCACGCTGATCGTGTGCCCCGCGAGCGTCGTCCCGGTGTGGCGCGAGGAAATTGCGAAATTCTTCCCCGCGCTCCTGGTCGACGTGCTGAAGACCGGGCACGACTTCACGCAGCGCACCGACGCGGTGATCTGGCTCGCGAGCTACACGCAGTTGCGCAAGCACCGCACGCTGCTCAGCGGCGTCGAGTTTGGCTACGCCGTGCTCGACGAAGGCCAGTTCATCAAGAATCCCGACGCGAAGATCACGCAGACCTGCTTCGCCGTCCGCGCGAAACACCGTGTGGTGTTGACCGGCACGCCGTTGGAAAACCGCCAACT
>JBBRLB010000059.1:0-36078 GCA_038231575.1 Opitutales bacterium
AGAGATGCGACGTGAAATCGCAGCCTGGCAATCTGACCGCAACCATCGCGGCGCTCCAGTAAACTGGCGCTTCACTACCAAAGATGCGCGGATCAAACTCTCTCGCCTCTATCCGAAATTATAGACGTTACGGGATACTAGTTGTCCGCGTGCGTGATGTTGTCGCCGGCAAACACAAATTTCGTGGTTTAGGCTAACCGGCGAAACGTTCGTGCGCCAGGACGGTGCGCGCGGGTCGCGGGGATTGGGCTGATATCGTTGGACGGGCGGGGAGCACCACGCCGTTCACAGCCGCGCGTGAATCAGGCCAAGGAGCGCGCCGTAATCGTGGACCGCCGGAAACTGGGGAAACTGTTTCACGATGTTGTCCGGCGCGTGAAAGAGGATGCCATGATCGGCCTGCGTGAGCATCGTGGTGTCGTTAAACGAATCGCCGGCGGCGATGACGTTGTAGCGGAGCGACTGAAACGCGGCGACGGCGTGTTTCTTCTGATCGTGCAGGCGGAGTTGATAGCCCGTGATGCGATCGTCCTTCACGATCAGGCGGTGACAGAAAATCGCGGGCCAACCCATCTGCCGCACGAGCGGCTGGGCGAACTGCTCGAAGGTGTCGGAGAGAATCACGAACTGCACCGTGCCGCGCAGCGCGTCGAGAAAATCGACGGCGCCCGGGAGCGGCGTGAGGCCGCCGATGACCTCCTGGATTTTCGAGAGCGTGATGCCATGGCGGTCGAGGATTTCGAGCCGGTAGCCCATCAGTTTATCGTAGTCGGGCTCGTCGCGCGTCGTGCGGCGCAATTCGGGAATCCCCGTGCGTTCGGCGACGGCGATCCAGATTTCGGGGGTGAGGACACCCTCCATGTCGAGCGTGACGATGCTTTGCTTCACTGGCTTATTGCCTCGACGGGCGTCGTGGCTCGCAACGACAAAATGGGGTTCACTCGAATTGTTTTCGGAATTGGGCGAACTGATCGTGCAACGCGGCGACTTCGCGGCGCACCGTGGCCAGTTCGTCCTCGAGTTGGGCGATGCGCGCCTCGGCCGTCGCAGGCGCGGACGGGATGGACGCGGGGACGGAAGCGAGTGGCGTCGAGCTTTCCGTCGTGGACGAGGCCGCGGTCTCGCCGGGACCGGCCAGCAGGTGCGTGTAACGCGATTCCTTGGTGCCGGGCTGGCGGGGAAGTTTGACGACGAGCGCATCGCCCGGGCGGGCGGCGAGGCCGGTGAGGGTTTCGTCGACCTCGGGGAGTGCATCGAAAGGGAAAAGCCGTTCGCTGCGCGTGCGGAGTTCGCCGATGGTCTGCGGGCCGCGCAACATCAGCACGCAGAGTAGCGCGGTCTCCGCGGGCGTGAGGAGAATCGCGTCGTGGAGGGTGTGCTTGTAACGTGGGACGCGGCTCTCGGAACCGTGGTAGACGGAGGCGAGGCGTTTCACGCGCAGACTTTCGAGGGCACGCGTGACATCGGCCTCGTCGAGCGCCATGACCGGCTCGCGGTTGGTGAGCTGATTGCACGCGTTGGTGAGCGCGTTGAGCGAGAGCGGATAATACTCGGGCGTCGCGATCGATTTTTCGACGAGCGCGCCCAGCACGCGGACTTCGGTCGGAGTGAGAACGAATGAAGCCACGAGATTATTTCTGCACCGGCCGGTAGTCGACACCGAGTTGACTGAAAAGAAACGCGTCGACGTCGACCGCCTCGGCGATGCTTTGCTTCAGGCTGCTGCCGATGCCGTGGCCGCTGTCAGCAGTCGTCCGCAAGAGGCAGTGGGCGCCGGCGGCTTGCAGGCGCGCGGTCATCTTCCGGCTCTGCAACGGATCGACGCGCGGATCGTTGGCACCGGTGAGGAACAGAATCGCGGGATATTTCTCGCCGTCGCGGACGTGGTGGTAGGGCGAGTAGGCGTAAAGCGCTTTGAACTGGGCCTCATCCTTGATGGTGCCGAATTCCGGAATGTTGAACGCGCCGTTGGACGAGAGTTCGACCCGCAGCATGTCGTAGATGCCGACGTGGCTGACGACGCAGTGCGCCAGCCCGGGATGCTGCGTAAGCGTGGCACCCATAAGCAGGCCACCATTGCTGCCGCCCTGCAGCGCAAGTTTTTCGGAGCGCGTATAACCGGCTGCGATTAGGTGGCGGCACGCGGCGTCGAAGTCGTCAAACACGTTTTGCTTGCGCGTGAGGTTGCCCTGCTGGTGCCACTCGTCGCCGAACTCGGCGCCGCCGCGCAGATTCGCCTCGGCCCACACCAGGCCCTGTTCGATGAGCACGCGGAGCCCCGCGCGGAAACCCGGCGTGCGGTTAATCCCGTAGCCGCCATAACCCGTCACGAGGCACGGATGCGTGCCGTCGAGTTGGAGGCCTTTTTTCCGGATGATGTTGACCGGGACATTCGTGCCGTCCTGGGAGACGGCGAATTCGCGCACGACCTCGCAGTCGGCGAAGTCGACCGGCGCAACCTGCGAGAGCGGCGTCTTCGTTGTCGTGCCCGCCAGCGGATCGAAGACGAGCCACGTGGCGGCGTCGATGTAGCTCGTATCGCGGAAGAGCACGGAGTCGGTGTTGCCCTCGGCGGCGACGACATCGGTGACGGCGCCGACGGGGAATTGCCGCGGCGTGCCGACCGGCAGACCGTTCAGATCAAACGCGCGGACTTCGCTCGGTCCGCCGAGCTGGTAGGTCGCGTAAATCCGTGTGGCGGTGAGCGCGAGGTTCGAGGCGTGGAGGCTGAAGTTCGCCACGAGGGTGTCCTTGCCCTCAGGCAGGACGACCTGCGATGGCGTGGGTTCGGCGCCGCGGCCGGTGCGCGAGTCGAGCGTGAGTTTCAGCAGTTTTCCGCGCGGCGCATTTTTCAACGAGACGAGATAAACGGCGGTTTTGCCATTCGCCGCGCTGGGCGCGAGTGCGGCCTGGACCACGCGATCTTCATAGTGGGAGAGCTGGTGCCAGTGGCCGTCAAGGGAGCGGGCGTAGTGCTGAAATTCGCCGCCGTCGCCCTTCTGCATGCTCACGAGTGCGACGCCGCTGCGGGACGTTTCGATCACGACCTCGCCGATTTTGGGGAAATCCTGGCCGATTTCATAGCGGTCCTGCTCCGTCGACGTGCCCAGCACGTGATGATAGACCTGCATGTAGAAATCGCGGTCCGCGGCGGGGCGCTCAGTGCCGCGCGGATAACGCGTGTAGAAAAAACTTTTGCCATCGGGCAGCCATGCCAGCGCGCCGCCGCCGGTGCCGTTTTGCGCGCGGGGAATGACCTCGAAGACTTCCTGGCCGGTCGTGACGTCGAACACGTGCACATCTCCCGACTCGCTGCCGCCCTCGGACAGCGAGACCGCGACGAGTTTGCCATCGTGACTGGGCACATACCAATCGATCGCGGTGGTGCCTTTCGCGTTCATCGCGTTGGGGTCGACGAGCACGCGAGCGGCGTCCGGCTGCAGCGGCGACGCCATTACGACGAGAAACGGTTGCTGCTTCGGCGGCTGGCGCTTGATCGCGAACAACTGGCCGCCGGCAAAATGCAGGTCGCCATACGCGATGGACTGCGCGGACAGAATTTCGGCGACGCGATTACGGATGTCCGCGACGTGGGGGAGTAGGTCGAGGATGCTGCGCGCCTGGACATTTTGCGCCTCCGACCAGGCCTTCACCGCGGGGTCGTTCCAGTCCTCCAGCCAGCGATAAGGATCAACGACGGTGATGCCGTGATACGTGTCGGTGACGGGCTTCACCGCAGCCACCGGCGCCGCGCCAAACGCCGCGCTGACGAGCAGGAGGGGAGCGAGGAGTCGGGTAGGGATCATGGGGAAACGACCGGCTATTTTTTCGGTGGAGGCGTCTTCGGCACCCACGCATCCTTGAGCGAAATCGTGCGGTTGAAAACGAGTTTGCCCGGCGCACTGTCCTTGGGATCGACGGCAAAGTAGCCGAGACGCTCAAACTGAAAACGATCCGCGGGCGTCGCGGTCGCGAGCATCGGCTCGAGTTTGGCTGCGACGACTTCGAGGGAATGCGGATTCACCACTTTCAGGAAATCCTCCTCGGCGGCGGGCTCGGCGACGGTGAAGAGCCGCTCATAAAGCCGCACCTCGGCGTCGATCGCGCGGGTGGCGCTCACCCAGTGGATGGTGCCTTTCACCTTTTTATCGGAGTTGGGCTGACCACTGCGGGTCGTCAGATCGGCGGTGCAGCGCAACTCCGTGAGGGCGCCGGCGGCGTCCTTCACGATTTCGTCGAGCTTGATGATGCAGGCGTATTTCAACCGCACCTCGCCGCCGGGCTTCAAGCGGAAGTATTTCGGGGGCGGGACCTCGGCGAAATCGTCGGAGTCGATGAACACCTCGCGCGTGAGCACGACGGTGCGCGTGGTCGAAACTTCGTTTTGCGGATCGTTGGTGGCGGTGCACTCGACGACTTCCCCCCCCGCGAGATTGGTGAGGACGAGTTTGATCGGCTTGAGGACGGCGAGGCGGCGGTGGGCGAGGGTGTTGAGCTCCTCGCGGACGGCGTGCTCGAAAACGGCGAGGTCGGTGACGCTGTTGAATTTCGTGACGCCGACGCCGATGACGAATTTCCGTAACGCGCTGGCGGGAACGCCGCGGCGGCGCAGGCCGGAGAGGGTGGGCATGCGCGGATCGTCCCAGCCGGTGACGATGTTTTCGTTCACGAGCGTGAGCAGCTTGCGCTTCGACACGAGCGTGTAGCCGGGGACGAGTTTGGCGAATTCGTATTGATGCGGCAGCGCGCGGGGCAGGCCGAGGGATGCGAGCACCCAGTCGTAGAGCGGGCGGTGATCGACGAACTCGAGCGTGCAGACGCTGTGCGTGATGCCTTCGAGATAGTCGCTCAGGCAGTGCGCGTAATCGTAGAGCGGGTAGATGCACCACTGGTCGCCGGCGTGATGGTGGCCGACGTGGCGGATGCGATAGAGCAGCGGATCGCGCAGCCACATGTTGGGCGACGCCATGTCGATTTTGCTGCGGAGCGAACGGGCGCCATCGGGAAACTCGCCGGCCTTCATCCGCTGGAAGAGATCGAGATTCTCGGCGACCGAGCGGTGGCGGAACGGCGAGTCGCGGCCGGGTTGGTCGGGCGCGCCGCGATAGGCATCCGTGTCCGCCGGGCTGAGATCGCAGACGTAGGCCTTGCCGCGGCGGATGAGTTCGAGTGCGTAGTTGTAGAGCGCCTCGAAATAGTCGGAGGCGAAAAACGGCTCGGCGTTCGGCGCCGCGGGCGAGATCGGGCTAAGGTAGAAGTCGGGCTGGCCATTGCTGGTGACGGCGGCGGGATGGGCGCCCTTCGGTTTGAAACCGAGGCAGTCCTCGGCCCAGCCGGCGATGAGCCAGCGCACATCGGTGGTGATGGACTCGACGTAGGCGATGTCCTCCTTGACGGGATTGGTGTCGTCGAAGCGGAGATTGCATTGACCGCCATGCTCCCGCGCGATGCCGAAATTCAGGCAGATGGACTTCGCGTGTCCGATGTGGAGATAGCCGTTGGGCTCGGGCGGGAAACGCGTGACGATCTTCGCGTAGCGTTTTTCGGCGACGTGCTGATTGACGATATCGCGGATGAAGTCGCTGGGAAGAGGAGTGGCGGGGACGCCAGAGTCGGTAGGCTCAACGGACATAAGGCGCGAAATTGCCCTGCGCGCCGGCGCGAGGCAACGCCACAATTGGCGCGAAGTTTCCGACGCGACTGCGCGAGCAGGACGTCAGGGTTTGGCCGGCGTCGCGGGGAGGGGTTCCGGCATCGCGGGCAGGTTCGGCCGCAATTTTTTGGCTTCCGCCCATTGCTGCCGCGCTTCGTCGACGCGGCCGGCATCAAGCAACGACAAGGCTAGGTTGATGCGCACCTCGGGAGTTTGAGGGAGGAGCTGGAGCGCCCGCTTCGCGTGCGTGATCGCCTGAGCGGTTTGACCGGTCCGGCGCAGAACGATCGCGAGGTTTTGGTGCGCCTCGGGGTAATCCGGCTGGAGGGCGAGGGCGGCTTGGAACTCGGCGGCGGCGGCCGGAAGTTTGTCAGCGGCCTGAAGCGCGTTGCCGAGATTGTTATGCGCCGCACCCGATTTCGGATCGAGACGCAAGGCCGCCCGGGAGTGCGCCATGGAGGCCGCGAGGTTTCCCCGCGCGAGCAGCGCGAGCCCGAGATTAAGATGAGCCTCGAGGTGGTTGGGATCGCTGGCCAGCGCCCGCTGGTAGTGCACGATCGCGCGGTCGAGCTGGCCGATCGTCTGCCACGCGGCGCCGACGCAGACGAGGGCCGCCGGCGAATCCGGCGAGCGATCCAGTGCCAGCATGGCCTGGCGCAAGGCCGCCCGACCCTGGCCGGTCAGCCGCAAAGCCGTGGAAAGATTGATCCGGGCCTCGAAAAATCCCGGGTCGATCTCGAGGGCTTGCTGGAAATAAGGAATCGCTTCGGCGGGCTTACCCTGATCCAGCAGCAAATGGCCGAGATTGTTGCGGGCGCCGGTGGCCTTGGGATTCAAACGCAGCGCCGTGGTGAAGTGCGCGTAGGCCGCCTCCGGTTGGCCGGCCTTCTCGAGGTCGATGCCGATGTTGCTATGCGCCATCCACGAGTTCGGATTTCGCGCGAGGACGCTCTCGTAGAGGTGGAGGCTATCGCGATAGTTTGAAGCCTGTCGGGCCGTGAGTGCCGCCAGAACGCCCACGAGCAAAGCGGTGGCGCCCCACCGCCCGAACGGGCGGCCGCCAAACGAAAAATAATGCGTGGCGAGAGCCGAAGCCGGCACGATGAACGCCAGGCTTGCGAGATACTGAAAGTGATCCGCCACATAAGAGTAACGGAAAGGGTAGACGTTGAAAAATCCGAGCACGGGGAAAAGGGTGCCGCCGAAAAATAACACGACCGCCAGTGGCGCGCGCGTCGAGTGGCGGAGCCACCACGCCGCGATCATCGCGGCCACCATGGCCACCGGGAAAAGGTAAGCCCCGATCGCCGTGGGATCGATTTCCCAGCGCGGATAGCTGAACGAAAGCTCCACTGGCCAGACCAGCTTCCCGGCGTAGAACCAGGCGACGCGGCCGGCGAGCAGGCCGCGCTGCAACAGCGTCAGCGCAAACTCGACGCCCTCCGCGCCGACAAATTTCCGCTCCACCCACGCCGTGAACAAACCCATCCCCGCCCCGAGGAAGATCCAAGGGAGCAGCGGGGCAACATCTCGCCGCCATGCCAGCGTTCCCTGTTGCCACCACAGAATCACGAGCAAGGCGGCCGGCAGGGTGGCGGTGACGGACTTGGTCAGCAGCGCACCGGCAAACAGCGCCAGCGCCAGCCAGTAGAAACGCGTGCGCCGCGTCTCGTGGAATCGAAGATAGCTCAAGGCGGACGAGAGATAGAAACCGGCCGACAGGACGTTTTTTTGCTCCGTGATCCAAGCGACGGATTCGACGTGCACAGGATGCAGCGCGAACAGAAACGCCGCGAGCCAGCCGCCGGGAAGTTTGAGCTGGCGCAAAATCAAGACCAGGAGGAAGGCGGCGGCGAGGTGCAGCAGCACATTGATCATGTGGTAGCCGACCGGGGCGTCGCCCCACCAGCGATGTTCCAGCCAAAATGCGCTATGCAGGATGGGGTAATATTGCTGCGACGCGCCGAGTTCGAACCAGATGCGTCCCAACCCGGCGAGCGAGCGCAGCTCGGGCTTCGTGATGTGGGCGTCGTCATCCCACACGAATCCGCCCCGGAGTGCCGGCGCATACGCGAGAAACGCGGCGCCGATCAGCAGCAGCCCAAGCACGAAGTGGAGCGCGAACCCCGGTCTGACCCGCGCGGGGGCTTCGGCGCGAGACGTGGTCGGCGTCTGGTCGGCAGGCATAATGCGCCAGCGTTTCCGGTCCCCCAGCGGGAGGCAACGCCGCAGTTGGCGCGGGCTTGACGCGACGCGGGTCGGGCCGCTTCATGGCCGCCGTTTCCCTGCGAGCGTAGCACAATGGATAGTGTAGTAGCCTCCGAAGCTATGGATCTGGGTTCGATTCCCAGCGCTCGCACCAACAACCGTTTCGGTTCGAAACGGAGTTTGCCCGTCGAAGCCTCGGCGAAGGCGGCCCCTCCGCAGCGGTTTACTTTTTTGCCGCCGCGATCTTCCGGTGGACGAACGCGTAGTAGATCACGCCCAGCACCGCGAGCGCGCCGACGACCCAGAGGGTGCTCTGCGTCACTTCGCCCTTCATCAGTTTCTCGTCTTGGCCGGCCTTGATGCCGAGCCAAGCGAGCACCCCACACCAGAGCCCCGAGCCGACCAAGGTGTAAACGGAGTAGGTGAAGAAATTCACCCGCAGAATCCCGGCGGGGATGCCGATCAGATGGCGGACGACAGGAATGAAGCGCGACGCGAACGTGCCGAAGCTGCCAAACTGCGCGGACCATTGCTCGGCGAGCACGAGTTTCGACTCGGGCACAAAGAAGAATTTGCCGTAGCGCTGCACCAGCGGACGGCCGGCCCAGCGCGCGCCCCAATACATCAACGTCGCCCCAATCCAGGAGCCGAAGGCACCGGCGAGCACGACGCCCATCACGCTCATGTGGCCCTGGGTGTGCGCGTAATGCGCGGCGAACGGGATGACGAGTTCACTGGGCAGCGGCACGAACGAACTCTCGATCGCCATCAGGAGGATAATGAGCGGATAGCTGCCGCCCTCGAGGGTCGTGCGATACCACGCGATGAGCTCCGTCAATTTGTCGTGCATGGGGGCAGAAATAAAAAAAGCAGGCAGCTTGAAAACTGCCTGCCAGTAAAGGGACGGTTTGGCTCAGACGTCGGGCTTGGTCTTGCGGAGACCCTGCACGCGATCGCCGGCCTTCCATTGGCCGCGCTTCTTGAGGATATCGACGCGCTCGAAGCGCTTGAGGACGTTGCGTTTCACGACGAGGCCGGAGACGCCTTGGAGGCTTTTGTGCTGTGACATGGTGATTTAAAAGTGAGGGTTGCGAGTTGCTAAAGGGGCGGAGAGTGAACGGTCGCCTCGGCCCATGACAAGTATTTTTCTCCCACGTCTTCGGCGCGCACGACGAGCCATTCCGGCGTGTCGTAAGGATGGGCCGCGAGCACCCTCTGCCGGAGCCCAGCGAGCTGGGCGGGCAGCACCTTGAAACACAGCCTAAACTCTTCCACCCGTTCGTGCTTACCCTCCCACCGAAAGTGGGAGACGACGGGTCCGTCGATTTGGACGCAGGCCGCCTGGCCGGCGGCCACGACCTCGGCGGCCAGGCGATCGGCATCCGCGAGGGTTCCGACGGTGGTCCAGGCGATGAGCATGAGTCAGGCATCGGCCGGTCGGCGGGTCGGTGCAAGCCGGTAAATTTTGACCCTTGACGCCCGGGGTGACGATCGGTGTGTTCTCGCTTTTTCACCAAGCCATTCGCCCAGTCATGAGAGACGATTACATCAAAGACGCCCTCAAAACCATCCCGGATCCGAACATCCTCATCAACGTGATTTCACGCCGCGTGAAGCAGTTGAAGCGCGGTAACCGCCCGCTCGTCGAGTCGCTGGAAAAGCTGACGCCCGAAGACACCGCCCTTCGCGAAGTAATCGAAGGCAAGATTAGCCACGAGCTGGCTGAGGTCTGAGGTTCACGCCACTTTTAAATTTCGGGCGGCCCGCGATTGTCGGCGCCGCCTTTTTTGTGCATAGTTGGCTCCAGTAACTTCCCGTCCCCCATGTCCGCCCAGAAAAAAGACGCCACCCGCTTTACCGAGATTCGAAACTCGAAGGCGCTGCGCGACTATTTCATCGATGAGCGGTTCGAGGCGGGCATCCAGCTACGCGGCACCGAAGTGAAATCGATCCGGGGCGGCAAGGCCCAGATCAGCGATGCGTTTGCGCGCGTGGAGAAGGGTGAAATCTGGCTGCATGGCGCGCACATCGAGCAATACGCCTTCGGCAACATCCACAATCACGACGCGAGGCGCATCCGAAAACTCCTCCTCCATCGGCGCCACATCGAAAAGATTCGCCACGCGCTCGAGGCCGGTGGGCGTGCGCTGGTGCCGCTGCGGATGTATTTCAAAGACGCGTTGGTGAAAGTGGAAGTCGCACTGGCGTCGGGTAAAAAACTCTACGACAAGCGCGAGGATCTCAAAAAGCGCGTCGTCGATCGCGAAATCGACAAGGCCATCAAGTCGCGTCGTGGATGAAATCCGGCGGCGACAGCGTGACCGTCCGCGTGCCCGGCAGCACCTCGAACTGCGGCGCCGGTTTTGACACGCTGGGTCTCGCCCTCACGATCTACAATCGCGTGACGCTCACGCGGGCGCCCGAGGCGGAACCGGCCGGTGGCCGGGCCTGCATCGCGGACCGGGTGAGCGACGAACGCGCCCAGGAACTGGTCGCCGCAGCCGCCACGGAATTTTTTCGCACGGCGAAGATGGCGCCGCAGGCTTTTCGTTTTCGCATCGAAGGCGACGTGCCGCCGGCACGCGGGCTGGGTTCGAGTGCGACGATCCTGGTTGGCGTGCTCGCGGGGCTCGATGCATTGCACGGCACGCACTGGTCGCGGGAACGGCTCGCTGCGGTCGGCACGGCCATTGAGGGCAATCCGGAGAACATCTGCGCGGGAATTTTTGGCGGATTCACCGTGTCGCGGTGTGCGCCCACGGCGGCCGACTATCGCGACACGATTCGCGTGGCGGTCCCGGCGGACGTGATGTTCGTGGTGGCTTCACCCGCGTTCGAGATGCGGACGAAGGAGTCGCGCGGAGTGTTGCCGCCGACGCTGCCTTTCGCCGACGCGGCGCGCAGCGTGAACGGCGCGGCTTTTCTCACGGCGGCCTTTGCGACCGGTGATTTCGAAAAGCTCCGCCACGCCGCCGGCGATTTCCTGCACGAGCCCTACCGGCTGCCGCGCATCCCGGGCGCGCGCGAGGCAATCGACCGCGGAGTCGCGGCGGGTGCGCTGACGGGTTGGCTAAGCGGCAGCGGCTCGAGCGTGCTGTGCGTCGCGTCGTTGGCCAACAGCCGGGCGGTCGCGGACGCGATGCACGGCGCGTTTACGGAAGCCGGCGTGACCAGCGAGGTCCGCGTGCTCGCCACCGATAACGCAGGGCTGCGGGTGGAATGATTCCGCATCGAGGCGCGGCGTTGGAGGCAACGTCATCCGTCGACGTTCGGTTCGTTTGACGCTCCACGAGCCGACTCGCAACGGACCCCTAAAGATAGTCCGAGGATGGACGAGAGACGATTGAGCCTTGTCCGCCAAAGCTGTCGCCCAGGTCGTAGAGAGCGGAGCGACTGCTGGCCTAGAGCGAGGTCGCGTCGGCCTTGTGCGTCGGCGCGGTGCTGTGGTCGGGCCACACCCGGATGATTTCGTCGGCGAGTTTCCGCCAGCCAAACGGTTTCGCCAAAAAGCCCTTGAGTGCGGGGAGCCGCGCCATGGCTTCCTGCTCGGCGGAAAGATTGTGTCCGGTGATGAGCACGAACCGCGCGGCGGGCGCGAGCGCCGAGGCCTGCCGGATGAATTCCAAGCCGTCGATCTGCGGCATGAAATAATCCGTGACGATCACGGTGGGATCGAGGCGGGGAATTTCGCGGAGCGCGTCGGCGGGACGCGTGAAGCCATGGACGGCACAGTCAAGGTTGTCCGCCAGCAACTGCGTCATGAGTTCCGTGTAAGAACGCTCGTCGTCGACGAGGACAATCGCTTTGGGTGGAGTGGGGCTCACAGCGGGACGCGGGAGAGGCTGGGCGAGACGCCCCCGGAAATCAATCTGCGAGGGCACACTTGATTTGCGGGTGTTGCGTAGTGGAGAATGGAGCGATGCTGCATGTCGTCCTCTTTCAACCGGAGATTGCGCCGAACACGGGCAACGTGGGCCGGATGTGCGCGCTCACGCGTTCCCGGCTGCACCTGATCCATCCGCTCGGCTTCGTGATCAACGATCGGAATCTGCGGCGCGCGGGGATGGACTACTGGAAGCAACTCGAGGTGCACGAGCACGCGGACTGGACGGCGTTTCGGGCGAGTCCGCACGCGCCGCAACGGTTGTGGTTGTTCACGACGAAGGCGGAGCAGAATTTTTGGCAGGTGAGTTTCGCGGATGGTGACGGGCTCGTCTTCGGCAACGAAGGCTCCGGCGCGCCCGAGTGGTTGCACACGGAGTTAAACGCCACCCGGGTGACGATCCCGCACGCGAATCCCGCGCTGCGTTCGCTCAACCTCAGCACGGCCGCGGGCGTCGCGACCTACGAGGCGCTGCGTCAAATCGGAATGCCGCCGGGATAGGCCGGGGGGGGGTGCGGGGAGCGCTTTATGCCCTTCCTCTTTTCGTCCCGCAGGCGGGGCTAAACCCCGCTCCACCTTCCGAACGCTTTACGCTCCCGCACCGGAGCCGCTGCCGCCCATGCGGCCGGGCTTGTCAATTTTGCAGACGCTCGTCGCCTTCGACAGATACTCGGGATCGATCTCGACGCCCATGCCGGGGCCGGTCGGCACCTTGATCGTGCCGTTGGTGATTTTGAAATCGGGCTTGAACCAGGTGGGCGGCTGTTGCGGCGCGCGCCACGGATATTCCATGTAGGGGCCGATGTTTTTCGCGCACGAGGCGAACTGCAGGATGTTCACCGAAGCCACGCCGGTCTGCGTGTTGTGCGGCGTGATCGGCTTGCCCAGTTTTTCGGCGAGGCGGGCGACGCGCTTGGCGCGGATGATGCCGCCGTTGTAATTCATGTCGGGCTGCACGATGTCCATCACGCCGTTCTCGAGCATCCAGCGGAACTGCCAGAGCGAGTAGTTCTGCTCGCCGTAGGCGATCGGAATTTTCAGTGCCTGCCGCACCGCGATCGTCTCGGACAATTCCTCGAACGGGCACGGCTCCTCGTAGAACGCATAGTTGAGGCTTTCGCAAAGTTTGCCGATGCGAATGGCGTTTTCGACGTCGTAGGAGCCATTGGCGTCGGCCATGAGCACGCACGCGTCGCCGAGTTTTTCGCGCGCCATCACGAGCAGCTTCTCGGTGCGGCCGGGATAGGTGTCGACATTGCGGCTCATGCGGCCGCCCATGTGAAACTTGACTGCGTTCGCGCCGGTGTCAGCCACGCCCTCGACGTAAATGCCGACTTCTTTTTCGGCGGTCAGAATGCGTTCCGAGCCGGAAAGGTAGACGGGGATCTCGGTGCGCACCACGCCGCCGAGCAGCGCGCCGACCGGCACGCCGGCGACTTTGCCCAGCAGGTCGAGAATGCTCTGCTCGCAATAGGCGATGCAGCACCACAGCGGCAGGCTCGCGAGCTTGTAGTTCTGGCGATAGGCGAAATCGATCAGCGATTCGATCTCGCGCGCGTCCTTGCCGACGAACTGCGGCGCGACGAGGCGCTCGAAAATCGCCAGGAAATCCTCGACTTGTTTCGTAGCGGTGAGGCCGACCGCCCCATCTTTCGAAACGGTGCGCACGAAGAAATTATTCCCGCGCTTCAACATCTCGATCGACTCGATGATCACCGGCGCCTTGAACCGCGCCGGCAGGTCGAACATCGGCTGCTCGGCGTCGTGGACGAACGGCTTCACATTGCGCGGAAAATCGACTGTCGCCGCGGTCACGGCGCCAAAAGAGCGGGGCAGGGAAGCGGCGAGGGCGGTGCCGCCGCTAAGTTTGATCCAGTCTCGTCGAGTGAGTTTCATGGGGCGAAAGTATTGACGAAGGAAAACTCCTTTCGTTGCGGACACGAGTCCGCTGTCCTCACGGCACCTCGTAGGCTTCGACGATCACGAGGCCGCTGCCGGGGCCGGTGTCGCTGGCGCGCGCGGTGTAGCCGCCGGGCTGAAGAGTTACGAGCAGCATCGCGTCCTTGCTGGCGCCACTAAAACCGCCGAAGGCGCTAACGCGCGTCATCGTCGTAGTAAGCGCGGCGTCGCCGCCCCAATTGTCGTTGGTCGCGATCACGGCCGAGGCGCTGTTGAAAAGCGTGAGCTGCGGGTCGGCGACGGTCGCGCTTGTTGGCACGCCGACAGCGGCGAGGCCGGGGCCAATCGCGCGAATGAGGACCGTCTTCGCGGTCGAGCCGCCGATGGTGAAGCCGAGGGTGATGAAACCGTTCGCGTTAATTTGTTTCAGCACGGAAACGTTGATGAGCCGCGGCGTCGCGCTCGTGAAGGTGCCGATCGGCGTCGCGTCGTAAATTTCCGCGATGACCGTGCCGGTCGCGCCGCCGACGCCGCTGACCGAGACTGTGTAGTCGCGCGGTGGGAGCGACGGGCTGTAGATTGCGGCGTCTTTCGTCGTATCGGAGGCGAACGAAAACGCCCCTACACTGGCCATCGCGTTTCTGATTTCGGTGACGCCGCCCCAGTTGTCGTTGGTCGCGACGACGGTCTGGCCAGCCAGAAGATCGACCTTGGGATCGGCGATCGTGTTGGGCACGCCGAGCGCGCCAAGCGACGGACCGACGGCCCGCACGACGAGCGGCTTTTTTCCGTTGGCGTCAGAGCCGACGGCGACGACGGTGCCGAGGGTGAAGTTCGGCACCGTCGCGGTGATATCGGTGAGCACGGAGAGATTCGAGAGCCGGCCGACGTCAGTCGCAGCGACGATGGTCAGCGTGGCGGACTGGCTCGTGACGTTGTTGGTGCCGTTCGTGACGACGACGGAATACACGCCGGCTTGCGCAGCGGTGGCACCGACAAGGACGAGCGTTGGGCCCGTCGCGCCCGTCGTCGATGACGAGATATTCACGCCGTTGAGCCGCCATTGATAGGAGAGGGTGTTGGTCGCGGTGACGGAGAACACGGCCGTGGAGCCAATCGCGACCGTTGGTGAAACCGGTTGCGCGGTGATCGTCGGAATGTTCGCGCCGGTCACCGCGAGCGCAACGGCTGCGCTGGTCACGCTGCCGTTCGCATTGGTCAGCGTAACCGTGTAGGAAGCGACATCGGCCGCGCCCGCATTGGTGATCGCCAAAGAGGCGGAGGTCGCGCCGACGATCGCGGTGCCGTTCCTGCTCCATTGATAACTCGGAGCGGGACTGCCGCTCGCGACGACGCTGAGCGTGGCCGATTGATTGACGGCGACGGTGGTGTTGGACGGTGGCGTGATGATGCTGGGAATCGTCGGCGTGCCGGGGAGCGTCACGCGGTAGGCGAGGATCATCGAATCGATGTTCGGCGAGGCGTTGTAGGATCCGCTGTCCTGGAAGCCGCCGTTCGTGGAGAAATTGTTGTCGTTGCCGATGAACAAAAAATAATCGTCGGGGTTCGCGGCATCGAGGGCGGGCGCGAGCGCGAGACTTTCCCACGCGCTCGAAAGCGTGTTGGAATCGTCGTTCGCGCTGTTGTTGAGGCCGAATTTTGAAAGCTGCGCGGAGTCGGTCATGTCGACGAGCACACCGGAGGTGGCGGGCGTGATGTTGTTGGCGAGCACACCATTGACCGCGAGGGGCGACGACGCACTGTCGTAAACGCCGCCGTGAATGTCAGTCGCGCTGAAGATGTCGTAGACGAGCACGGCGCGGTAAGTGGACTTGGTGACCGTAGCGCCGCGGCCGTTGCCGTCGTGCGCGAGGACGAGGAAGCGGCGGCTGTCGAGCACGAGGAGTTCGTGCGCTTCGGCGACGTCTTGCGGATTGGCGGTGAACAACGGCAGCGGCAACACCCACTCGCCGGTGAGCGCCAGCGAGGCGGGGCTCGTGATGTCGTAGCGGAGCATGCGTGCGAAACGGTTTTGGCCGGAGCTGGTGTCCTGGCGCGTGGCGGCCTGAATGAGCGCGTAGAGCGTGCGGCCGTCGGCGGAAACGGCGAGGCCCTCGAGGCCTTTGTTGTTCGCGCGGCCCGCAGTGGGATCACTCGGAGAGGCGGCGGGCTGGAGGGTGGCGGGATTGTCGGAGGAGAACGAATCGACGTTGCTGCGTTTCGGAATCAACGCCTCGGGCGGGCGAATCGCGCCGAGCAACACGCCGCTGGCGCTGAAGCGGTAGAGATAGGGGCCGTATTCGTCGCAGATGAAAAACGTGCCGTCGGGCAAGAGCACGAGGCCCTCGGCGTCGAGCGAGATGCGGCCATTGAACGCCTGCGGCAGTTTCGGGAAACCCGCGCGTGTGCCCGACGCGGTCGCGGAAGCATCCATGCCAGTGAGCGGCGTGCCGTCGGCTTCGGTGAGAATCGTCGTATCGGCGAGCGTGAGCGCCAGCTGGTCTTGGTTGGACGAGCCATTGCTGTCGGGCTTAAACGTGAACGTGAGTCTGTTCGTGCGCGACCGGTAGTTGGTCGTAACACCGGATTTGACGTAGCCACGGTCGGGCTGCGCGTAGAGCGTCCCGGAAAACGTGGAGCCGCTGGCGTTGCGCGACCACGCACGGACATCGAGCGCGAGGCCGGAGAGCGAGCCGAACGTCTCGCCGTATCTATCCTTCTTATCGTGCGCGATGCGCCCAGCGCCGACCAAGCCCTTGTTCGAAAACGTCACCCCGCCGATCGTCACCGCTTGAACCTGCGCTTGCACCGGCAGCACCGCGATCAAAGCGGCCAGCGCCCACCCTCTCGCGAAAAAATGCACCGGGAGAACCATCGGCATTCGTGTAGCGGTTGGACCCGTGGTGAGTCGACTTTGTTTTCCACGACCGTAACATTTTACAGTTGCGTGTAACCGATGCAGGCGAGATTCGTTAACTGTTCCCAGCGATGCTTATCGACCGCGCCCAACGCGACCGCCGCGAGATCAAATACCTCATTCGCGAAGAGGAAGCCTTGGCGGTGCGTGCCTTCGTGAGCTGCTACCTTGAGCCGGACGAATTTGCGCTGGGTCGCGTGGATAACTCCTATCCGGTGCACTCACTCTATTTGGATTCGGACCGGATGTATACCTATTGGGCCACGACGAGCGGCGATCGCAACCGGTTCAAGCTCCGCATCCGCTACTACGACGACGATGCGTCGGCGCCGGTGTTCTGCGAAATCAAGCGGCGCATCAATGAAGGCATCGTGAAGCAGCGCGCGCGCGTGCGGCGCGACGCCATCGGTCCGCTGCTCGCCGGCGAGAGCCCACGTCGCGAACACTTGCACGCCTGGAAGCCGCAGTATTGGTCGGACCTCCTCGATTTTTGGGAACTGGTCGAACGCCTCCAGGCCGCCCCGCGCCTGCACAACGCCTATATGCGCGAAGCCTACGTGAGCGCCGGCAAGGCCAGCGTGCGGGTCACGATGGATCGCGCGGTCCGCGTGGTGCCGGAGTTCGGTTACGATTTGAGCACCGCCGTCCAGGACGAAGGCATGCAAATCTTTCAGGAGTTCGTGATCCTCGAACTCAAGTTCACCGAACGCATGCCCTCGTGGATGATCGAGATGGTTCGTGGATTTGATTTGAAGGTTACGGGGGCGGCCAAGTATGTCCGTGGGGTGGAAATGCTGGGAGAAAGCAAGGTCGCGCGGCGCCGCACGGGTTTCGAGTGGGGCCATGCCGTCACGTCGACGGCCACCAGCGCCCCGTGGGGCGACGCTTCCGCCGGCGTGCGCAGTTCCCTCCGTCCCGAATCCCGATGAACGCATTCCTCCAAGGCGATTACGGCGCGGCGCCGACGAGTTTCCAATTGATGGCGCTGACGCTGCTGCTCGCTTATCTGAGTGGCCAGGTGATGGCGTGGGTGTATGTCTTTACGCATTCGGGCATCTCGTATTCGCGGTCCTTTGTCGTCTCGCTGATCATGCTGCCGGTGCTCGTGGCGCTCGTGCTGACCGTGATGTCGAACAACATCTTCACGGCGTTCGGTCTGATCGCGATCTTCGCAGTGGTGCGTTTCCGCAACGTGCTCCGCGACACGCTCGACACGTGTTACGTGCTCGCCGTGATCGTGCTGGGCGCGGCGTGCGGCACAGAGAAATTTTCCTCCGCAGTGATGGGCGCCCTGACGCTCGGCGGCCTGTTTATTTTCCTGTGGATGACCGCCTCCGGCACGCGCCACCGCTTCGACCTCATCCTGAATTTGAAATGGATGCGCTCGGCGGCCGACCTGGTCGCCGTCGATCAACTGCTTGAGCGCCACTGCCTGCGGGTGCACGTGGCGAACCAGCATTTCACGCAGGGCATGGAAGGCGCAGATCTTTCGTATCGGCTGTTGCTCCGTGATCCCAAGCGCACCAGCGAACTGCTGAGCGAGCTCTCCACGGTCCCCGGCGTGGATCGCGTGTCGAGCGTGCAGGCGGCGGACGAATCCGAAATCTAATCCCATGGACGACCCGCGCATTCTCGGCCCAATTCCCACGCCCCCGTCGCAACGGTGGCGCGAGGTGCGCCTGCTCTATCTGCCCCGCACGGTGTTTGGGCTCGGCGTGCTGCTCGCCGCCTGGCTCTGGAGTAGCAGTGTGGCGCCCGCCACGCTGGTCGCCGAGGCGGAGGTCGAGCAGGTTGATGTGCGTGCGGCCCAAGCGGGCGTTGTCGCGAGCCTGAAGGTCGCAATGCTGCAGGCGGTGCACGCGGGTGAAGTCGTGGGCCACGTCGCCCCGGCCAATCCCCGCCTGCTCGACGCCACGCTGGCTGTGATTCGCGCCGAGGTGGGCATGCTCTCCGATTCGCTGGCGGGCGTGACCGATAAACAGAAGATGGCACTCGAATACGAGAAACTGCAACTGGAGTTGATGAGCCGCCGGGTCACCCTCGCCTCCGTGCGGGGCCGTCTGCAGATTTCGAGCGCCGACCTGGCGCGTTCCGAGCAACTCTACAAGCTGGGGTTGGTAACCGAGCAACAAATCGGACAGTTGAAGACCACCGTCGAATCCCTGACCGCCCAGATCGCCGAGGAATCGAAGTTCGTGGCGCATCTGGAGCCAATTGTGCGCGATTATTCGCCCAAGGATGAAAACAACGCCGACCTTTCCGCCAAGTCTGGACTGGCGGCGGCGATCAAAGTCCAGGATGCAAAACTAAAGCTCGCCGAGGAACAGCTCGCACCGACGCCACTCGTGGCGCCCATCGACGGCGTCGTGTCGGCGGTTTTACGGCATCCCGGCGAAGGGGTGACGGCGGGCGAAGCGGTGCTGCGCATTACCGCCGCGCGGGCGGAGCGGTTGGTGGGATTTTTGCGGCCCCCCATGCCGTTTGAACCGAAGGTGGGCATGCCGGCGGAGGTTCGCACTCGGGCGAGCAAGCGGCTGGTCGGGACCACGAAAATTACCGAAATCGGCGCGGTTTTGGAGCAGATGCCTGGCGGGATCATCGCGGCGATGCATTTGCCTTCGAACCCACCGCCGGAGCACGCACTGCGGATTCACTTTACCATGCCGGCTGGCTTCGCGCTGCGGCCGGGCGAGATGGTGGACGTGACGGTTCACTGAGCCGGACTATTTAGCGACCGGCTGTTCACGGTCACTGCCGCCGATCACGGCACTTCGTAGGCTTCGACGATGACGAGGCCGCCCCCAGCCGCGCCGGCGCCGGCGCTGGGAGTGGCTTGGGCGGTGTAGCTGCCGGGTGGCAGGGTGACGAGCAGCATCGCGTCTTTGCTGCCGTTGCTCGTGATCGCGAAGGCATTCACGTGGGCCATGATTAAACTGAGCGCCGGGTCGCCGCCCCAATCGTCGTTCTTTGCGATGACGACGGAGCTGCTGTTGAAGAGCGAGATTTTGGGATCGCCCATCACGCCGGGCACGCCGAGTTGCGTGAGTCCGGGGCCAATAGCGCGAATGAGCACGGTCTTGGCTGTCGAGCCTCCGATGGTGAAACCGAGTGTGATGGAGCCGCCGCCGTTGACCTGCTTGAGCACGGACACGTTGATCAGGCGCGGAGTCGTGGTCGGACTGAAGGCGCTCGGCGGCGTCGCATCGTAAATTTCCGCGATGACGGTGCCCGTCGCGCCGCCGACGCCGCTCACGGCCACGGTGTAATCGCGCGGCGTCAGGCCGGTAGCGAAGATCGCTGCGTCGTTCGACGTCGGCGAGCTATACGGAAACGCACCCACGCCGGCCATCGCGTTGGCGAGCGTGGAGCTGCCGCCCCAATTGTCGTTGGCGAGGACGATGGTCTGTCCGGCCAGGAGATCGAGTTTGGGATCGGCGATCGTCCCGGGCACGCCGAGCGCGCCGAGCGAGGGACCGGCGGCACGCACCAGGAGTGGTTTCGTGGTGCTGCCATCGCCGCTGCTGATGACAGTGCCGAGCGTGAAGCTGGGCGTCGTGGCCGTGATGTCGGTGAGCACGGAGAGGTTCGTCAGGCGCCCGACGTCGTTGGTCGTCGTGACGGCGAGGGTGGCGGTGGTGCTGGTCATGATGCCGGCGTCGTTCGAGACGTTGACAGTATAGGTGCCGGCTTGCGCGGCCGTCGCGTTCGTGATGACGAGGATCGGGCCGTTGGAGCCCGTGTTCGAATTCAGCACATTGGAGCCGTTGAGCCGCCAATGGTAGTTGGGCGAGTTGCTCGCGGCGGCGTTGAATACCACGGTGGAGCCGCTCGCGACGGTCGCGGAAACGGGCTGGCTCGTGATCGTCGGAAAATTTTTGATCGGCGACGAATTGGGTCCGCCGACGCGGCTGCTCCAGGCGCTGCCAGGAAAGGTGTTCGGATCGAAGTTCGGGCGATAGCTCCGCACGACGACGTCGGTGGTGGCCGGAAGTGTGAGTGCGGCGGTGGAGAGCTGGACACCAGTGCGCAGACCGCCGCCGAGCAAACGGGGGTCATTGCCGTCAGTGGTGTAGGCGAGCTGCGCGCCGACGGGAGGCGTGAACGTGATGTTGGAGCCGCTCGTCGTCACGGCGGGCGCGGCGACCCATTGCGAATCGATCCACGCGGCGCGTGTCGTGATCCAGTCTTTCATGAAAGCGACTTCACCGAGGAAACCGTTGCCGTGTCGCGAAGTCGTGCCGTTGCCATCGCCGGTGTCGGGCCAGCGCGTGGCGTCGCGCGCGGCGGCGTCGGCGGGAATCTGCGCGGCTAGCGAATCGGCGGTGGCCGTAAGGTTGGCGGTGGAAAATTCATTGCGACGCAGCGTCTGCCAGCGGTCGATCCAGCCTTGCATGATTTCGGGATCGTGGCCGACCACGCCCCACCAGTCGTAGTTCCAGACGTCGCGGCCGGCGGTGTCCCACGTGCTGGGGTTTTGGTTGCGCGGGTCGCCGACGGAGTAGCCCATGCTGCCGTCAAAATCCCAAACGGGACCGGAGATGAGTTTCCCTTTCCGGTCTTTGTGGAAATATTCGCTGTGATAGAGCGCATCGACGTCACCGAAGAAGAGGCGCATCATATGGCGGTCGATCCACGACGGCACGTCGATGAAGTCTTGGTAGCTGCGATCGCTGTAGTTGCTGGCCTGCGCGGCGAAGAACGCATTTTCCATCGATTGGATGTAGCCTTTCGCGTAGTCGCGCTGTTCCGGTTTCAGGCTCCCCGCGTCGGGAATTTCGATGATCATTCCCGTGCCGCCTTGCGCGAGATTTTGGGTCGGAATGTTATGGCTGGTGGTGAAGAAGTAGTGCGTCAGGTCGGGCGTGGGATCGATTTTGAACACGTAGCCGCCCGTGACGGCAGAGCCCGACACGTCGGTGCTCGCGAGGGAACTGATGTCGATGCGGTCCGGGCTGATCTTTAGGCGGTCCACGAGCACGCCGATGCCTTGGTAGTCGGTGGAGGTGAGCCCATCGCTGTCGTTGTTGACGAAATATTCGACGAAGCGAGTGCGCGGGGCCCAGCGGCCGATGAGATTGCTCAGCGCATAAACGAAGGCGTTGCGGATGTAGGAGCGATCGGTCTGAAACGGCCCGTAGAGTTCCCACTGGCGATTGTTGTCGAGGCCGATGAGCGGCTGCGGGTTGTTTTGGCCGAGCGGGTCGAGTAACTCGAGGCCCCAGCTCTTTTTTTGGAAGCTCGAAGAATAATTTCCATGGACGGTCATCCCCGCGGGGGTGGCGAGGGCGGGCGTGCCGGTGAGGGTGGTCGGGCCGCTGGCCGGCGGCGTGAACACATAAAACCACGCGGGATGATAAGTGCTGTCCTTGATGAACGGCCCGCTGCCGTGGCTGTCGAAAATCACCACGGGCAGCGTGGAGGAAAACGAGGCGGCGTTGGCCGCGAGTGGCACGAACTGCGCCGTGGCGGGCAGACTGCTCGATTTGTTGTCGGTGGAAAAGATTTCCGCGCGCACGATGGTGGACGAACTGATCGTGATCGGGCCCGTATAGGTGGTCGAGGTCGCGGTCGGCTCGGCGACTGCGGCACCGTTGTTGGAGGACGGTGGCGCGGCAACATACGTGATGCGCTGGCCGGCGCCCGCGCCCGACAACGTCAGCGTGAACGCCCCCGTAAATAATCCCGGCGCGCGCGAGAAGGTCACGTTACCCAGCAGGAGAATCAAATCCTGATTGCGAGTCTTTGGGCTGGGAATGCGCAGATATCCCGTGCGCGGTGGCGCGGAGTCGGTCGGCTGCGTGACGCCGTAGGATATGTCGGTGAGCTGCGGCGGAAAGTTGAGGAACTGGCTGGCAACGGTCACGCCATCGGGCTTGACGAGGGCGACGTAGGTGTCGCCTGTGTTAAGCGAAAAGTTGGTGTGGAGCTCCTTTGTCGGATCTTTGCGATCCTTGTTCGAGGCAAACACCACGAGATAGCCGCCGGGGGCAATCGTCACAGCCGGAAGTTTATATTTCGCCAAATCCGTGGTTTTGTGGGCGAGATACCAGCCGTTGAGATTTACCGACGTGGAGTCTGGGTTAAAAATCTCGATCCAAGAGGAAGAATCACCGTCGACGTCGAGGATCGTGTTCGTGTTCGAAGCCATGAACTCCGAGATGATCGGATCGCCCAACGCGGACACAGTGGCGGCGGCCGCGAGCAGGAGGCTGGCAAACAGTCGCGTCAGTGAGGGAGAGAGAAGCATAGACGATCGGGTTAGAGCTCTGCGCAGAATCTGCGGCCCAAACCGTGGGCGGGTTTCAGTGGAGGCGGTGGGTGAACGGATCCGGGAGTGGACACACGGAGGTTCGCACGGGCGGGACGGTGCGGAGAGGGGCGGTTTGTTGCAACCCCGGTTTTGCCGGTTGGTGGGAAATGGGGAGGTTCGCGCGCGCCACGAGGAGCAGTCGTTCTTGACGCTTGCTTCGAATGCAAGGGCATTACACTAAGAGTGGCTCGGCCGTCACCTGAATGTCACCCTCTTCCCGTCTTACCAGGATCCTCGTTATCCTCTACGCACTTGCCTTCGGCGCGAAGCTGGAAGCGCAGATCGCATCGCCCTTTGTGAGTGGCGCATGGAGTGGAAACGTGACGCCGACGAGCGCGACCGTCACGATCCGTCTCTCGACGTCAGGCGTGGCGGTGCGGCTCGTGTTGAGCACTAATTCCACGCTTGCACCGGCCAAATTTTTCGGGGCCGTGACCACGACTGCGAACAAAGGCGACACGGTTTCGATCGATGCCTTCGGCCTCGATCCCAACACCGATTATTTTTACGGGTTCGAGGTGGCAGGGGTGCTGCGGACTGAATTGTTCTCGCGTGGAAGGTTTCATACCTTTCCGGCGGGCGCCGCGTCGTTCAAATTGGCATTCGGCGGCGACAGCGACTTCAACCATGCTGACTGGCGGGGCTTCGATGCGCTGACGGCGGAGCGCCCGATGTTTTTCATTCACCTGGGGGACCTGCACTATCGCGACACGAACACCACCAATCCGGCCGATTATCGGGCGAATTATGATGCGGTGCTCAGTCAGCCGAACCAGTCCGCGTTCTTCCGCAGCGTCGGCATGGCTTACATTTGGGATGACCACGATTCGATGGGCAACGATAGCAATGGCACCTTCACCGGCGTCGCCACGGCGCGGGCGGTTTACGCGGAGCGCGTGCCGCATTACCCCATCGCGTCAAACGCTGGCGGGGCCATCGCGCAGTCTTTCACCATTGGCCGGGTGCGCGTGATCATGACCGATCTCCGGAGCGCCTCTGAACCGGGCACGCTGCCGGAATCTCCCTCGAAGACCCGACTCGGTGCCGCGCAGAAAGCCTGGTTCAAACAAGAACTGCTGAGCGCCCGGGACGCCGGCTTCCCCCTCATCTGCTGGGTCAGCTCCGATCCGTGGATTGATCCGCCATTGCTGGGCAATGACACGTGGGCCGGCTGGCAGACCGAGCGCACCGAGATCGCCAATTTTCTCCGAGACAACCGCATCAAGAATCTCGTGATCCTCTCGGGCGACATGCATGCGCTGGCCTACGATGACGGCACGCACTCCGACTACGCCACGGGTGGCGGCGCGCCGCTCGTGGTCCTGCATGCCGCCGCGCTGTCTTCGGATGGGTCCGTCAAAGGCGGACCCTACACCGCCGGGCCGCTGCCCGGCAGTATTCAATACGGCATTCTCGACATCACCGACAATGGCGGCCCGACCATCCTATGCCGTTTCACGGGCAAGCGGGCGAGTGAAGGGGCCAAGCTCACTTTTGCGTTTACCGCTTCGGCGGCGGCGATCGACACGATCATTCCCACGACCACGTCCAATGGCACCACGGATCGCGCGTTGATCAACATCTCCTCGCGCGGCCGCATCGCGAATCCGGGCGATACCCAAATCGTCGGTTTCGTGGTGGGCGGGAGAAGTCCGCGCAATATCCTCCTGCGCGCGGTCGGCCCCTCACTTGCGGCGTTTGGTCTGCTGACCGATATCGTGACGCGGCCCACGATGACGCTCTTCCAGCAAAGCGGCGCGGTGGTCGCCAGCAATGATGACTGGGGTGTGGCCGATGCCGGCCGGCTCACCACGGTGTTCGATCGGGCGGGGGCGTTTCGCTTTCTCAGCACCTCGAGTCACGACGCCGCGCTTTACCTCTCGCTGGCGCCCGGAGCTTACACGATGCAGGCGTTCGACTCGATGGGCGGGACGGGCAACATCCTCCTCGAAGTCTACGAAGTGCCGTAGGCACCCGCGCCGGGCTCAGTGGCCGGGCGAGGTGATCTCAGCCAAGCGGAGGCACGCGACCTCGCGGGCGTCGAACGGCGCCAGCGGCGGCACCGCGAGCCGGCATTTCTCCTCGGCATAAGGACAGCGCGGATGGAACGCGCAGCCCGCGGGCGGATTCATCGGTGACGGCGGATCGCCCGGGAGGACGATACGCTGGCGCGTGCGTTCGATGTCGGGGTTGGGCGTCGGAATGGCGCTCACCAGCGCGCGGGTGTAAGGATGCCGCGGGCGCTCGATGATGTCCTCCGCCCGCCCGAGTTCGACGATCTTGCCGAGATACATCACGGCCACGCGATCGGAGATGTGTTTCACGACGGACAAGTCGTGCGCGATGAACACGAGCGAGAGGTTCATCCGGCGGACGAGTTGCGCGAGCAGGTTCAGGATTTGCGCCTGGATCGAAACATCGAGGGCGGAGACCGGTTCGTCGGCGATGATGACCTTCGGTTGCAGCGCGAGCGCGCGGGCGATCGCGATGCGCTGGCGCTGGCCGCCCGAGAATTCGTGCGGATATTTTTGCATGAACCGCGGCGCGAGGCCGACGACCGTCATCAACTCGGTCACGCGCGCCGGCACGTCCGCCGGCGCGCACACGCGATGGACGAGCAACGGCTCCGCGAGCGTCGCATAAACCGTCAGGCGCGGATTGAGCGACGCGTAGGGATCTTGAAAGACCATCTGGAGATCGCGGCGGACGTGGTGGAGTTCCGCCGCGGAACCGGTCGTGAGATTTTTGCCCTCGAGCACGACGGCCCCGCCGGTGGTCGGCACGAGCTGCAGGATGGTGCGGGCGAGGGTGGATTTGCCGCAGCCGGATTCGCCGACCAGCCCGAGCACTTCGCCGCGGGCCAGCGACAGCGTGACGCCGTCGACGGCCTTGACCGTGCCGAGGTCCCGCTTGAGCAGGAAGCCCTGCGAAACGGGAAAGTGCGTGCGGACGTCGCGCAGTTCGAGAATCGAATCGGACATGGGGCTAGAGTTCGCCGAGTTGCACGCGCGTGCAAGCGTGGGCCTGCCCGGGTGCAACCTCGGCGAGTTGGGCGTCCCGATTGACGCAGATTTCCCGGGCGAATTCGCAGCGCGGCGCAAAGGCGCAACCCGGCAGTGGCTTCGAGACATCCGGCGGCAGGCCGCTGATGGTGTAGAGCTCGGCGCCTTTCGGCTGCAGCGAGGGAATGGAGCGCTGCAGGCCGCGCGTGTAGGGATGCTGCGGCGAATGGAAGAGCGTGCGCACGTCCGCGGTCTCGACGACGCGCCCGGCATACATCACCTGCACGCGATCGCAGAGTCCGGAGACCACGCCCAGATCGTGCGTGATGAACACCACCGCCATGCCGAGTTCGCGCTGCATCTTTTTGATCAACTCGAGAATTTGCGCCTGCACGGTCACATCGAGCGCGGTGGTCGGCTCGTCGGCGATGAGCAGTTCCGGTTTCGTGATCAACGCCATCGCGATCATCACGCGCTGGCGCATGCCGCCGGAAAATTCATGCGGATAAAGGTGAATGCGTTTTTGCGCGTCGTTAATGCCGACGGATTCCAGCATCGCGAGCGCGCGGACGAGGGCGTCGCGCCGCGAGATTTTTTCGTGGATGAGCAGCGGTTCGATGAGCTGCTCGGAGATCCGCATGTAGGGATTGAGCGAGGTCATCGGATCCTGGAAGATCATCGCGACGCGCTTGCCGCGGATCGCGCGGGCCTGCGCGGGCGAGCAATGCAGCAGGTCGGTGCCGTCGAAAAGCGCCGTGCCGCTTTCGATCCGGCCGGGGGGCGTCGGGATCAGGCCCATGATCGAGTAGCAGGTGACGGATTTGCCGGAGCCCGACTCGCCGACGATGCCGAGCGTTTCGCCGCGCTCGACCGAAAAGCTCACGCCATCCACCGCCCGATAGACGCCGCTGCGCGTGTGAAAATAAGTGCGAAGATCGGTGACGTTGAGAAGAGGCACAGGAAATGACGGGGCGCTAAGGAGCAATGACCACTGTTCGATCCGTGGCGAGCAAGTCTCGCACCGCGGCGGCGACCACGGTGGGCGCGAGCGCGTCGAGCGCGGCGCCGCCCGCGGGCGGACAGCCGGGCGGTTGCAGAATTTTCGCCGGCGCGCTAAACACCGGGCCGGTGCGGAGTGGATTGGTCGGGCCGAAGAGCGCGATGAGCGGAACACCGAGGGCGTTGGCCAGATGCATGCCGCCGGTGTCGTTGGTGACGAGCAGGCGGCAGGTGCGAAGCCGCGCGGAAAAATCCAGCAGCGTGGTCTGGCCAGCGAGATTCTCGACGTGCGCAGCATCGAAACCGGCGGCGATGGCAGAGGTTATGGGCGTGTCGTTCGCGGTGCCGAGCAGCACGAAGCGCTCCGCGGGAAACGCCGCGATCAACGTGCGCCAGTGCGCGATCGGCCAGCGTTTTTCGGGGTTGTTTTCCGAACCGCAGATCAGGCCGATCGGCGGGGAAGGAAGGGACGAAGGAGAGGGGCGGGGGGCGGAGAGGATCGGGTTACTCGACCCATTCCCTCGACCCTCGGCGCCAGCGACGGGGGTGCGTTCGGGTGGGGCGTTGAGACCGAATTGGCGGAGAAAATTTTCCCAGAGCGCGAGTTGGGGGTGAGTTTGTTCGTCGAAGTCGGCGGGCGCGCGGTAGGCGTGCGAAAGCAGCGGGCGCGATTTTCCGGGCCGCACCAGGCCGAAACGCTGGCGGCAACCGCTGAGCCAGGCTTCGAGGTCACCGCGGAATGAATTGGTGAAAAGCAGCCAGACGTCGGGAAATTCGCCGCGGAGTTTTCGGAAGTGGGAAAAATAGCCGAGTCCACGCGACGGCAGCGCCTGCGCGCGATCGGCGACCGTCCACGATTCGAGGAGCGGCAGGAATTGCGGTTTGGCGAGGAGCGTGATTTCGGCATCCGGTCGCGACACGCGCAGCGCCCGCAAGAGCGGCAGCGCCATCACCACGTCGCCGAGCCAATTCGGCAGCCGGACGAAAATCCGCGTGCGGCGGGGCATCTGCGGGAGTCCGCGCGCCGCCAGGTCAGGGCCCAGCAGGTTGCGCTTGGCCTCGAGCCGGAAACGTTTTTCGGGGACATCCTGATTGCGCCAGCGGTCATGCGCCCAGAGCCACGAGGCGCACAGGTTGTCATCGCCCCGGAGCAGCGATTCGAGCCAGTGGTTGAGGCCGAGCGTGACGGCGTGGCTGGTGCTCGGGCCCGGAATGCGCGCGACGGAAATGTCCACGCGCCAGAACGCCCGCCGCCGGGCGAAAATGCCGTAGACGCGCGCATCGAATTTTTCGGCCATCAGCCCAGGCAACTCGGTGGTGGAGCACACGCGACCAAACAACGTGGTGAGCGCGCCCTGCATCCCGGCATTTTGATCGAAGAGCACGCCGACAAAGCCGGCGCGGCGCAGAATCTTCAGCGCGTCGGCGAAGCCCTCTTTGCGCGAGAGCAGTTTCATACCGAAACGCTCGCGGGAATTTTTCACGAAGGCGTTGGCGGCTGGATTGTCGAGCGGTCGGAAAATCGTGCCAAACTCCGGAAAGGGCGGCGGCACGACCAACGCCATCGCCGTTTGCGCTTCCCAGTAGGCGATGTGCGGCGAGCAGATGAGCGTGGCGGCGGGCGAGGCGTGCTGCAGTTCGTAAGCGGCGACGAGTTCGGGCGAGGCCGCGATGATCGTGCGGTAGCGGGCGGCATCCAGATAGGGGGTGGCGAGGGAAAGCAGGCCGGTTTCAATCAGGCGCCGGCAGCTTTCGCGGCCGATCGCGCGGTGCCAGGCGGGCGATTTCTCGGGAAACGCGTGGTGGAGGTTGGAAAGGACGAGCCGGCGCCGCCGTGGCAGCAGGAAAAAGATCGCGTCACCGAGGGCGGCGGCCAGCCCGTGCAGGAGCGGTTCAGGGGTGTGGGCGACGAGCCAGCCGAGGATTTTGAGGAAAAAAAGCGACACGCGGACGGGAAGGCGGGATTTGGCGTTTGATTTCCGCCGGGAAAAACCATGAAACGTAACGCTCCTGTGGTTAAAGCAGATTCGCATCTGCCCCGCGCGGGCCCGCTCATGACCGAACTCCTCATCATCAAACCCTCGTCCCTCGGCGACATCGTGCATGCGCTGCAGGTGGCGACCTCGCTGAAGGCGCAGCGCGAGGGTCTGCGTATTTCGTGGGTGGTGCGGGAAATCTTCGCGCCGATCGTGCGGGCATGCGAGGCGGTCGATTACGTCTATGTGTTCGAGCGTAACGGCGGACCGAAAGGCTTTCTCCGGCTGATGAAAGAAATCCGGAAGACGAAATTTGACTACGTCTTCGACATGCAGGGTCTGCTGCGCACGGGCCTGATGACCTCGCGGACTCACGCGAAGCACAAAATTGGCCGCACCGACGCGCGCGAGTGGTCGGGGATGTTTTACGACGAACGCGTGCCGCTGCCGGAGGATGGGCGGAAAAGCCATGCGCTGGAAATCCTCCTTCAGTTCTGTCCCGTGCTGAACGCGAAGCCTGAGTTGCGGGGCACGCTGCGTTTCCGCGAAGTCGACAGCCTCCATCTGCGTTTCGCGGACTCGCGCGGGGGGTCGCGGCCAATCGTGATGTTTCCGGACAGCCGGCGGGCGGAAAAGTGTTGGGGCGGCTACAAGCAGCTCACGGAACTGCTCATCCGCGAGGACAAGTCGCGCAAGATCGTCTGGGCGGGCAGCAACTACGTGCACGACCGCGGGGCGTTTCCGGCGGCGCAATTTTTCAATCTCACCGGCAACACGAGCCTCGTGTCGCTGCCCGCCCTCATCAAGCGCGCCGACTGGGTGATCTCGAACGACAGCGGCCCGATGCACCTGGCGGCGGCCTTTGGCATGAAGACGTTCGCGATCTTCGGGCCGACGGATCCGCGGCAGTTCGGGCCTTATCCGCTCAACGCTCCGACCAATTGCATCGTGCAGGCGCCGGTCGGCGACCTGAAGCTGCTCTCGGTCAAGGATGTCTATGCGCGTTTCCACCGCGCGCAGGCGCGCACGAAGTAAGCGTCCCTCAAATTTTTCCGCCATGCTCGATCCCAAACTTATCCGCGAAACGCCGGACGCCGTCCGCGCCGCGATTGCCAAGAAACATCTCGAAGTCGATCTCGACGCCATGCTCGCGATCGACACGGCGTGGCGGGCGCATTTGCAGGAAGTCGAGGGGCTGCGCGGGAAGCAGAAGGCCGCCAACGTCGCGATGGCCACGCTGCCGAAGGGCTCGCCGGAATTCGTGGCGAAGGTCGGCGAGATGAAGGCGGTGTCGCTGCAGATCAAGGAGCGCGAGGCGCAGCTCAACGAGACCGAAGGAAAATTCCGCTCCGCGATGCTTTCGATTCCCAATCTCCCGCACGCGAGCGTGCCCGAGGGCAGAACCCCGGCGGAGAATGTGGTGTTCTCGCTGCATGGTTCGCACGAGATGCCGCGGCCGCATGCGCTGCCGCATTGGGAAATCACGGGCTTCGACAAGCTGTTCGATTTTGCGCGCGGCGCGAAGGTCACCGGCGCGGGGTTTCCGTTCTACGTCGGCGACGGCGCGCGGCTCGTGCGTTCGCTGCTACAGTTCTTCTTGGATGAAAACGCCAAGGTCGGCTACGTGGAGGTCGCGCCGCCCATCTTCGTGAATGCCGCCAGCGCGACCGCGACGGGCCAGTTGCCCGACAAGGAAGGCCAGATGTATGAGACCGCGGATCACCTTTACGCGGTGCCGACGGCGGAAGTGCCGCTGACGAATTTCTACCGCGACGAAATCGTGGACGAGGCCATGCTGCCGATTTACCGCTGCGCTTACACGCCGTGTTTCCGCCGCGAGGCGGGGAGCTACGGCAAAGATGTCCGTGGACTCAACCGGCTCCACCAATTCGACAAAGTCGAACTTCTGAAGTGGGTGCATCCCGCGACGAGTTACGACGAATTAGACAAATTGCGCGAAGACGCCGAGCGACTCCTCCGCAAACTCGATCTGCCTTATCGCGTGCTTCTGATGTGCGGCGGCGATCTCGGTTTCGCGCAGTCGAAGAAATACGATCTCGAAGTGTGGTCGGCGGGGCAGAAACGCTGGCTGGAAGTCTCGAGCTGCTCGAACTTCGAGGCGTTTCAGGCGCGCCGGGCGCAAATTCGTTTCCGCGCGAAGGAGTCGGGCAAACCCGAACTCGTGCACACGATCAACGGGTCGGGCCTGGCGGTGCCGCGCGTGCTGTCAGCGCTGCTGGAAAATAATCTCGAACCGGACGGACGCGTGAAGATCCCGCCGGCGCTCGTGCCTTATTTCGGCAAGGAATATTTGAGCTTTCAGTGAGAGGCGTCTGTCATTCTGAGCGAGGCGAAGAATGACGAAACGAAAGCCAGTCGATTGGCCGCGCGCGGCCGCGCAACTCGCCGCGACTTTTCCGCGTGGTCGGTTGCATCCCGCGGTTCGGTCTTGGGCGGAAAAATCCCCCGGCCGCGTGGCATGGGGCGTGGCGTTTTCGGGTGGCGCCGACTCGCTCGCGCTGCTGCTGCTCCTGTGGACGCACTGGCCGGAGCGCCGCCGGCAGTTGCGCGTGTTGCACTTTAATCATCGGCTGCGCGGTCGGGCCTCGGACGCGGACCAAAAATTCTGCGCCAAGGTATGCACCGCGCTCGGGTTGAAGTTCCGCCAGGGTTCGTGGAAGAAACCGCGCAGGGTTCGCTCCGGACGCGCAGTCAGCGAGGCGGAGGCGCGCGACGCCCGCCTGGCGTTTTTCGCAACGCAGACGCGCATCGTCTGGTTCGGGCACCAGCAGGATGACATCGCGGAAACGATGTTCATGCGGCTCGCGCGTGGGAGTGGCAGCGCCGGACTCGGCGCGCCGCGTCCCGTGCAAGGGTTGCCGCGGGGGCGCGTTCACTTGCGGCCGTTGCTGACGGTGAAAAAAGCCGAAATCGAAACCGCGTTGCGCGCGGCGAAGGCGCCGTGGCGAAACGACGCGACGAACGCGCGCGATGATTTCTTCCGCAACCGCATTCGGGCCGCCGTGATTCCGGCGTGGCGTCGCGCGGCGCAGCGTGACGCGCTCGCGGGCGCTGCCCTCACCCGGGAACTGCTCGAAGAAGACGATGCCGCGCTGGAGGCGCGCGTGGAGGAGCTGGGCGCCCTGGCCTCCGACCACTCCCTGGATTTGAAAAAAATCTCCGGGCAGCCGCGTGCGATCGTGCGGCGGGCGCTGCGCCGCTGGCTGCAGGCGCAGCCGCGGGCGGGCGAACTGGCGCGGCAGGGTTTTGAGGCGTTGCTGACCGCGGTGGAGCGGGGCACGCCGACGCGCCACAGTCTTGGCCGGGAGGGCTTTGCTTTGATCCGGCGTGGGGTCTTGCGTTTCGCCCGCGCGGAAAAACCGTAGCGATATTCCACTGGCGACCCAATTGACTTCCCAAGGGGGAACATCCACGGTTCCAAGCAAGTCCAAACCAAACCCTCTCGATGTCCGAACCCGACAATAAAAAGACCCGTCGCGCGTTGAAAAATCTACCGCCGGATCGCTTTCAACCCAAGATGCTGCTGTTCTGGCTCGCGCTGGTCGCGGCGGTAGTCGCGCTGCTCGCCTTCGGGCCCAGCATGTCGACCCAGCAGGAGGCCCTCTCGATTCAGGAAGTGGTCGATCGCGCCGAGGCCGGCAACATCCAACACGACGACCCCGTTAAGATTGCGACCATCCGGCCCGACCCCAGCGGCGGCAGCAAGGATTGGGTCAACATCGTTGGCCAGAGCCGCCGTGAGGCGGGCCAAAAGTTCACCCCGTTTCACGCCGGCGGCCGCTTGACTGATGCCATGCATGAGCGCCTGACGAAGACGAAATCCTTCGTCGAGCAGCCCACGACCACGCTGCTCAGCGCCATCGCGCAGCAGGTGATTCCGTTCGTGATCATCATCGGCCTGCTTTATTTTCTGTTTGTCCGCCAGCTTCGCCAGGCAGGTCGCGGTGCGCTCAGCTTCGGCAAGAGCCGCGCCAAGCTCCTGACGCGCGATCGCGATCGGTTGACGTTCGCCGATGTCGCCGGCTGCGACGAGGCGAAGGAGGAAGTTTCCGAGGTCGTCGAATTTTTGAAGGATCCGAAGAAGTTCACCAAGATGGGTGGCCGGATTCCGAAGGGCATCCTCATGGTCGGTCCTCCGGGCACCGGCAAAACGTTGCTGGCGAAGGCCGTCGCGGGTGAAGCCGATGTGCCGTTCTTCAGTATCTCCGGTTCGGACTTCGTGGAAATGTTCGTCGGCGTCGGCGCGAGCCGCGTGCGCGACATGTTCGAGCAGGGCCGCAAGAGCGCGCCGTGCCTCATCTTCATCGACGAAATCGACGCCGTCGGCCGCCAGCGCGGTGCCGGCCTCGGCGGCGGCAACGATGAACGCGAGCAGACCCTGAATTCGCTCCTCGTCGAGATGGACGGCTTCGACACCACCGAGGGCGTCATCATTATCGCCGCGACCAACCGGCCGGACGTGCTTGACAGCGCGCTGCTGCGCCCCGGCCGTTTCGATCGCCCGATTTACGTCGACTTGCCGGACATCAACGGTCGCGAACAAATTCTCCGGGTCCACGCGAAAAAGGTCAGCCTGTCCGAGAACGTCGATCTCTCCGTGATTGCGCGTGGCACGCCGGGACTTTCCGGCGCCGAGCTGGCGAACCTCCTGAATGAGGCGGCGCTCCTCGCCGCCCGCCGCAACAAAAAGCGGATCGACATGAGCGACGTCGACGACGCGCGCGACAATGTCCTCTGGGGCCGCGAACGCCGCCGCGTGATGGACGATGCGGAAAAGCAACTCATCGCCTGGCATGAAGCCGGCCACGCCATCGTGCAGGTCGTCCTCGACGATGGCACGGTGCCGGTGCACAAGGTCACGATCATTCCGCGCGGCCAGAGCCTTGGCAGCACGACTTACCTGCCGACGAAAGATCTGCTCACGCGGCCGAAGAAAAAGCTGCTCGATCAAATCGCGATGGCGATGGGCGGGCGCATTGCCGAGGAGCTCGTCACCGGCGACTTCAGCAGCGGCGCCTATGGCGACATCAAGCAGGCGACCCGCATCGCCCGCGCCATGGTGTGTGACTACGGCATGAGCGCGCTCGGGCCGGTTTCCTACGGCGAAAACCAGGACACGGTGTTTCTCGGGCGCGACATTACCCGTTCGCAGCATGTGAGCGAAGACACGGCGCGCCGCATCGACGCCGAAGTCTCGCGGATGATTTCCGAGCAATATGATCGCGCGAAGGAAATCATCACCTCGCATCGCGCCGCCCTCGACAAGATCGGTGCCGCGCTGCTCGAGCACGAAACGATCGAAGGCAAGCACGTGAAGGAAATCCTCGAATTTGGCGAAGTGCGTTCGCCGATCGTCAACGAGCCGCTCTCACGGGTGGCCGCGGATAAGGGCGCCAAGAAGCCGAATGACAAAGCCGCCGCCCCCGATGGCATCGGCCATGGCGGTGCGACGCCCGCGCCGAATCCGGCCTGAGCGATCGAACTTCGGTTGCTCCTCACGAGGCGCGGTTAATTCCGCGCCTTTTTCATGTCCCGGCAAGATTCAGCCTTGGATTTGCCCCGACGGGACCCAACGGTGGGGGCTCTATCCCGCATGAAAATCTGCTGCATTGGCGCTGGTTACGTTGGTGGTCCGACGATGGCGATGATCGCCCTCAAGGCCCCGAAGATCGAAGTCCGCGTTGTGGACATGAATGCTGCGCGCATCGCCGCGTGGAATTCCGACACACTGCCGATCTATGAGCCGGGCTTGGACGACGTGGTGAAGCAGACCCGCGGGACAAACCTCCATATCTCGACCGATGTCCACGGCGCGATCATGGCGGCCGATATCATTTTCGTCGCCGTCAACACGCCGACCAAAACCTACGGCGTCGGCGCCGGCCGCGCCGCGGACCTGCGGTTCATCGAGTCGGTCGCGCGCACGATTGCCGAGCACGCCAACGGCCCGAAAATTATCGTCGAGAAGTCGACCATCCCGGTAAAGACCGCGGAGACGATCAAGGACATCCTTTCGGCCAACGCCCACGGGCATAAATTTGAGGTGCTCTCAAATCCCGAGTTTCTCGCCGAAGGCACGGCCGTGGCCGATCTGCAGATGCCGGACCGCGTGCTGATCGGGGGCGAGCGCACGCCGGGCGGAGAGGTCGCGATCCAGACGCTCGTCGATGTCTATGCGACGTGGGTGCCGCGCGATCGCATCATCACGACCAATCTCTGGTCGAGCGAACTTTCGAAACTCGTGGCCAACGCGTTTCTCGCGCAGCGCATTTCCTCGATCAATTCGATCTCGGCGCTGTGCGAGGCGACCGGGGCGGATGTGGACGAAGTCGCCAACGCGATCGGCAAGGACTCGCGCATCGGGCCGAAATTTCTCAAGGCGTCCGTCGGCTTTGGCGGTTCGTGTTTTCAGAAGGACATCCTGAACCTCGTCTACCTCTGCGAGCACTTCGGGCTGCCCGAGGTGGCGCACTATTGGGAGGAGGTCGTGAAGATGAACGACTGGCAGAAGCACCGCTTTGCCGGGAAGATCGTGCGGTCGCTGTTTAACACGGTCGCCGACAAGAAAATCGCCGTGCTGGGTTTCGCGTTCAAGAAGGACACGAACGACACGCGCGAGTCGGCCGCGATCGCCGTCTGCCGCGATCTGCTCGCGGAGCAGGCGCGCGTGATTGTTTACGATCCGAAGGTGCCGGCGGACGAGATTCGCGCGGATATCCTGGGGAAAGGTAACGATGACCCGCGGCTGACCATCGCCCAGAGCGCGGAGGAGGCAGCGAAGGGCGCACACGCGCTGGCGGTCGTGACGGAGTGGGACGAGTTCAAGAAACTCGACTACACAAAAATCTTCGCGGCGATGGAGAAGCCGGCGTTCGTCTTCGACGGCCGCAATATTCTCGATCTGCCGAAGCTGAAGGAAATCGGCTTTCGCGTCAGCGGCATCGGCAAGTAGGAGCGGGCGCGGGGCGAGGGACGAGGGTCGGGAACTAAGACTGTTTCTTCACCGGAGATAACGGAGGGAACGGAGAGATTGGGACTCGGGTTTCCCTCGGTTTCTTCTCCTGTGGAGATTTCGAGGGATGAGTTCGGATGGGTTGGCCGCAAAGAGGCGCAGGAGGCGCAAAAAAGACGGCGGAATTTTTACCACGGATAACGCGGATTAATCCGGTCCGGTTTTACAGGTGATAACGGGGCGAACGGAGAGGGGGCC
>JBBRLB010000060.1:0-35900 GCA_038231575.1 Opitutales bacterium
CCACCGCAAGCGCACAAGATAAGCCCGGCAATCATCCTCGCTTCTGAACTGGTCACGAAACTCCATCACTGTTTGAGGGTAGTCGGCCATACGCTGCCACGCTGCTTTCGACCGCTAGGGGAATCAAGTGCATACCTAGATTCTTCATTTCGGGCGACACGGGCGGTCGCGGGGTTGAGCGCAGGATGTCGCCTGCAATGCGCCCCGCGGTCAAGCGGTGAACAGTGAGTCATAAATTTGGCGTTCGCCCGCTCCGATCCAGCGCGGGCGGGTCATTGGCCAAATGAATATTGGCCCAATTCCGTCCCGGGCGCGCCCGATTTTATTATCGCGCGCCAGCCGTCGACCGCCCCTGGACGCCGACGTCTCGGGATGTAATCGTTCTCAGCCACAATTTCGTTGTGCCACGGTCGGTTTCCAGTAATTCGTCGCGATTCCCGTCATGGCTGCCACCTCCACCCCGGACCTTGCCCGTGAAGAAGCACGGCTGGAGGCGTTGCGTCGCTACGCCATTCTGGACACCCCGCCGGAGCCGCAATTCGACGAACTCGTGCAGCGCGCCGCGCGCGAATGCGGCTATTCCACCTCGCTGATCACGCTGATGGAGACGAACCGTTGCTGGTTCAAGGCGACGACCAGCCTCGCTTCGGGCGACCGGCATCTCCGCGAACTTCCGCGCGATCAGACGTTCTGCGACCATTCGATTCGCAGCAGCGGCACGTTCATCGTGCCCGATGCGCGCCAAGACGAACGCTTCCGGCGCCTGCGGATCGTGGATTGCCCCGACGGCATCCGGTCCTACATGGGCGCGCCGCTCATCACCCCCGACGGCCATTCGATCGGCACGTTGTCCGTGGTCGACACCACGCCACGCACGCCGACCCCGCCGCAAATCGACGCGCTGCGCGCGCTCGCCACGCGCGTGATGGCGCTCCTCGAAATCCGTCACCGCGATCTCGCGCCGGCGCCCTCGGTCTCGCTCACGTCCCCCTCCCGGGTGGAGTCGCCCATTCACATCGCCCCGCCCACGGTGGCGACCGTTCCGCTGCTTCCGCTGGTGCTCATCGTCGACGACGAGGAACTCATCCGGAGCGTGACCGCTGCGATGATTGGCCGGCTGGATTGTGAAACCCGGATGGCAGCCGACGGCCAGGAGGCGCTGGAGCGCATTGCCGCCCTCGGCGAGCGGGTGCGGCTCGTCATCACCGACATCCATATGCCCGTGATGAACGGCGTCGAGCTGGTGCGCGCCTTGCGCGGCCGACCCCACGCGCCCGTCGTGATCGCCATGAGCGGAAAATTTACGCCCGAGATTAAGCGGGAGTTGCACGAACTCGGCGTCACTCACCTTATCGCCAAGCCTTTTGGGATGGCAGAAATCGAACGCACGCTTGAGGCGGTGCTCGCGATTCGCCGCTGAGCGATTCGGCCGCCCGCCCACGCGCGCCAAGAGGAGAAGAACGTCCACCCCCGAGTGGACGCACGCTCGCCGCCGGTCGACATCCCTCCCCGGCGATGAAACGGTCATCGCCGTCGGGACCTCAAACGATCCGGGCACGCGCGACCTGCGAAAAATTATGTTTCCTCCAGGCCCAAGGTCGCATCTTCTCTCGATCCCTAAGACCCGGTGAGACTGCCCGGCATCGGCCGCTCGCCGGACCCCACGCCAAATCCCCACCCCACCCCGGTTCGTTGCGCCGCGATCATGCCTGTGTGCATGGCTGCGCCGTGAGCTTCCCCACCCGCCGCCATGAAATTATCCGCCTTCGTCTCGCTGCTGCTTCGTCCGAGCCTTGTCTGCGCCAGTGTGCTCGTTGTCATGCCCACCGCTAAGTCTCAAACACCCGCGACCGGCACCATCGAGGGCCGGGTGTTCGACGCCGCGCGCGGCGAGTATCTGGAAAAAGCGCGTCTCACGCTCGACGGCCTCGCGCAGGAAACGTTCACCGATTCGTCCGGCCAATATCGCTTCACCAATGTCCCGGCCGGCGCCGCGAAGGTAAAGGCCTTCTTCACCGGACTCGCGCTGCAAACCGACACCATCAATGTCGTCGCTAACCAGACCACGCAGCACGACATCACGCTTTCCGCCCACGCGGCCAAGCCACCCACGAGTAACGAAACCGTCAGGCTCGCGGAATTTGTCGTCGGCGTGTCGAAGGAGATGGACGGCGCCGCGATCGCGATCAACGAGCAGCGCTTCGCGCGCAGCATCATCAACGTCGTCGCCGCCGACGAATTCGGCACGGTCGTCGACGGCACGCCGGGTGAGGTGATGAAATTTCTCCCCGGCATCACGATGGATTACAGCGCCGGCGAAGCGCGCACCATCTCGATGAACGGCGTGCCCTCGGCCTACGTCCCGATCACGGTCGGAGGCTTTGATCTCGCGAGTGCCGCGAGCAACGGGACCGGCCGCGCCGTCAACCTCGATCAATTTTCCGTCAACAGCATCTCGCGGATCGAGGTGCACCACTCGCCCACGCCCGAGTCACCCGGCTCCGCCCTCGCCGGCTCCGTCAACATGGTGCCGCGTTCCGCGTTCGAGCGCTCGCGCCCCGCGTATAGTTACAGCGGCTTTCTCATGATGAAGGACGGCGACCGGCACTTCAATAAAACCGGCGGCCCGCTCCACGACTCGATGCGCAAGGTTACGCCCGGCTATAATTTCTCCGCGGTCGTGCCCGTGAACAAGCGCTTCGGCTTCACGCTCTCCGGCAATTACGCCGACCAATACAGCTACGAAGACATCGCCACGAGCACGTGGCGCGGGGTCGGCTCCGCGACCAACGTCGCCGCCACCGCCACCAACGGCCTCCCCGACACCACGCCCGACAAACCCTACCTCAGCGACTTCACGCTGCGCGACAGCACGCGCGACAACCGCACCTCCTCACTCGGCTTCACCGCCGACTTCAAGGCCACGCGCAACGACACGCTTTCGTTCTCGTTTCAATACACCTTCATTGGCGTGCAGCACAATAACCGCACGCTCTCCTTCTTCGTCAACCGCGTCCTCCCCGGCGATTGGGGTCCCACCTTCACCAACGCCGCGCCCGGTGGCTTCGGCGAAATCCGCGTCCAAGGCAGCGCGCAAGACTGGCTCGGCACCACCGATGCCAGCTCGCTCGTCTGGCGGCACAATGGCCCGATCTGGAAAGCCGAGCTCGGCACCGGGTATTCGGGCGCAGGCCTCCACATTCGCGACATCGACAAGGGTTGGTTTGGCGCCACCCAAGCCCGCCGCACCGGCGTCAACGTTTCCTTCGCCGATATTTTTTATCTTCGACCCAACACCATTCGCGTCACCGACACCGCCGGCGCCACCGTCGATCCCTACAACCTCAACAGCTACGCCCTCGTCAACGCCGACGACCACCCGCGCGAATCCTACGACACCAAGCGCAGCCTCTCCGGCAACCTCAGCCGCAACCTCACCGTGCGCGAAGTGCCGGTCGCCGTGAAAATCGGCGCCGAGATCAAGAGCGCCGCCCGCGACCTCAGCGGCAACACCATCCCCTACAATTTCTGGGGCAAGGACCAGCTCGCCACCACCACGCCCGTCACCGGCGACGATGCCGCCGGCCTCGTGCTCGACGGTCCTTTCTCCCAGCGCGTCGGCGCCTACGGTTTTCCGAAAATCCAGTGGATCGACAACAACAAGTTCTACTCCCTCTACAAAACCAACCCGGGGTATTTCCAGCCGTTCACCGCCACCGCGTCCGATACCCTCGTCAATCGCAACGCCGCCGACGCCAACCAAAATTCCATTTACCGCAACCGCGTCGGCCTCTCGAAATTCGCACAGGAGACCATCACCTCCGCCTACCTCCGCGTCGACGCGGCATTCTTCAACCGCCGACTTCAATTCGTCGGCGGCGTCCGCGCCGAGCAGACCAACATTCGCGCCGAAGGGCCGTTCACCGATCCGACGCGCAACTTCAAACGCGACGCCACCGGCAAAGTGATTTATCAGCTCGACGCCACCGGCAACCCCATCCTGACCGCCGCCGGCAAGCCGGCCCCGGTGCTCATCCAGCCCGCCAACTTCGCTGCGACCGGCGGCACGCTTAACAACGCCCTCGCCGTCTCGCAGCTCACCTACCTCGACCGCGGCGAGCACACCTCGAAGGAATACCTCCGGTTCTTCCCGAATCTCAACGCCAGTTTCAACCTCCGCGACAACCTCATCCTCCGCGGCGCCATCTACTCGTCCGTCGGCCGCCCCGATTTCAACGAATATGCCGGCGGCCTGACGCTCCCCGACCCCCAGAACACCTCGGCCACCACCCTCCCTCGCATCTCCGTCAACAACGCTGGCATCAAGGCGTGGAGCGCCAACACCACGAAGCTGCGCCTCGAATATTATTTCGAGAAAGTCGGCCAGATTTCGGTCAGCGCCTACCGCCGCGACTTCAAGAATTTCTTCGGCGGCGTCGTCTTCCCGGTCACGCCCGAGTTCCTCGCCCTCTACAACTTGGATCCCGCGCAATACGAAGGCTACGAGGTCTCCACCAAATATAACCTTTCCACGCGCGTGCGCATGGAGGGCCTCGACTTCGAATACAAGCAGGCGCTCACGTTCCTCCCGCAGTGGGCGCGCGGCGTGCAAGTCTTCACCAACGCCAGCGCGATCCGCGCCAGCGGTGAGGGCGCCGCGAATTTCTCCGGCTTCATCCCGCGCAACTACAGTTGGGGCGTCAGCCTCAGCCGCCCGAAATACAACGTGAAAATGAACTGGAACTACCGGGGCGCTCAACGCCGCGGCATCGTCGGCAGCGGCCGCAGCATCGAGCCCAACACCTACAACTGGGGCTCCAAGCGCCTCTACATCGACCTCACCGCCGACTATAACCTCACGCGCCGCGTCGCGCTCTTCATGAGCATGCGCAACCTCAACGACGCGTTTGAAGATTCCAAGATCTACAATCCGCTCACGCCCTCCTACGCCCGCTTCCGCGGCCGCACCGACTACGGTTCGGCGTGGACGTTCGGCCTCAACGGGAAGCTGTAGCCGCCGCCGCGCGTAATACGCGCAGCGTGTTTTCGCCCCAAAGTTTCGCGAGCACCGGCTCCTGCCAGCCGCGCGCGACGAGCGCACGGGTGATGTTGGGAAAATCCGCCACGTCGTTCAGCCCTTCGAAAAATCCGCCGCCGCCGTCCAGATCGCAGCCGATGCCGACATGCTCCGGCCCAATCACGGCCGCCGCGTGCTCGATGTGCCGGATGAAGTCGTCGAGGGTCACCTGCGGGTTCGGATGATCGATCGCCACTTGGCTGTAGTCCCGATCCTCGGCCGCGAGCATTTCCGGGGAGATCGGCGTGTCCTGATAACGCAGCAAAATTTCCGCCGTCGCCGCCGTGCGCTGGTTACCCGGCGCGTTCACGACCGAAATCGGCAGCGCGTTGATCTGGATGATGCCGCCTTTCGCCGCAAGCGCACAGAGGAGCTCGTCGCCGACGTTGCGCGGATGATCGCACACGGCGCGGCAGTCGCTGTGCGAGAGAATCACCGGCGCGGTCGAGCGCTGGAGCAACTCGCGTAGCACGCCGTCGCTCGCGTGCGACGCGTCGAGCACGATCCCGAGCCGGTTGCACTCGGCCAGGACCTCGCGCCCGATCCCGCTCAACCCGCCCCACTCCGCCCCGCGCGGATCGGTGGAAGAATCGGCGAGGTCGTTGTTCAGCATATGCGTCAAACCGATCATCCGCACGCCGAGTTTGAAAAATTTTTCGACGTTCGCCGGATCGCGGCCAAGCGAGTAGCTGTTTTCGATGCTGAGAAAGATCGCGCGCTTGCCCTCGGCCTTCAGCCGGAGCGCATCGTCCGCGGTGAGCGCGAGGCCGCACTCGTTCGTGTGCTCCCGCAGCACGACGTGCGTGCGCTCGAAATGCCGGAGCGCCAAATCGTGCGCCGCCGCGTGACCCGCCGGGGTGCGCGCGACCTGCGGCACGTAAACCGCAAACACCATCGCATCGACGCCGCCCGCGCGCATCCGCGGCAAGTCAATCTGCGATCGATCGGTCGCGTAGTCGTGGCGCGCGGCGAAATCCCAGCCGTCCCGCCCGAAACTCGCCGTCGGGGTGTCGCTGTGCGTGTCGATCGTGAAGAGTCGTTCGTGGAGAGCGGAGGGATCAATAGACATCGGCACGGTCAGGTAGGTCGGGGTTCATCCCCGACATTCACCAGACGCGGACAAATGCCGGGCGTAAAGCCCGACCTGCCGCGATCACGCTTTTTTCTGCGACTTCGCGTAAGCCTCGGCGGCGCGCAGGAGACGGAGCGTATTGCCGCCCCAGATTTTTGCGACGTCGCTCTCGGACAGACCGTGCTGGAGCAGCGCGAGCGTAATCTTCGGGTAAGCACTTACGTCCTCGAGTCCAGCCACGCCCCCGCCCCCATCCATATCGGCGCCGATGCCGACGTGGTCGACCCCCGCGATCTCGATCGCGTGGAAAAGATGTTTCAGGAAATCGCCGAACGTCGCGCGGACTTTCATGTGCTCCATGCGCAAATGGTAGACACTGATCATCAGTTCGGAATTCTCGGCGTCGGACAAAACCCGCCCGGAGTTGCGCGCCATCAGCTTGGCCTGCGCCGCCTCGAACTCGGGATTCGGCGGCGTGGTCACGAGGAAGTTGGACACGGTGTTCATCTGAATCACGCCGCCGTGTGCCGCGAGTTCGCGCAGAAGTTCGTCGCTGGCGTTGCGGCGGTGATCGCAAATCGCCTTGCAGCCGGAATGCGTGAGGATGATCGGCGTCTGCGATTGCACCATGAGCTGGCGCACGACCGCGTCGGACGAATGTGAGCCGTCGATGACCAGGCCGAGCCGGTTGCATTCTTTGACCGCGTCCGCGCCGAGCGGGCTGAGACCGTTCCACTCCGGGCCTTTCTCGGGCTGGGAGGAATCGCCGAGGTCGTTGTTGCCGTTATGAACGAAACCGAAGAACCGCGCGCCCAGCTCGTGATAGGTTTTGATCAGCGTGAGGTCCCTGCCGATCGCGTAGCCGTTTTCGATACTGAGATAGATCGCGAGTTTTCCCGCCGCTTGCAGTCGCGGGCCGTCGTCGGCCGTGAGCGCAATGCCGCACTGCGCCGGGTAACGTTCCGCCAGCGCGTTCACGCGCAGGAACGTGCGCAGCGCCGTGTCGCGAATTGCGGCGAAGCCTTCCGGCGTGCGCGGCCCTTGATCGACGAACACGACGAAGACTCCCGCCTTGAGTCCACCCTCGCGCATCCGGGGAAAATCGCATTGGGAAAAATCCGTCGCCTTCACATGCGCCTGCGCGATGTCCCAACCCGTGCGGCGCAAACTCAGCGTCGCCGTGTCGAGATGCGTATCGATCGTGAAGATCCGCGTGTGAAGCGCGGCGGCGCGCGCCGCGAGTTCGGCGTCGGTCTCGGCGCCGAGCGCGGGAAGCAACGCGAAAGCCGCGAGCGCGGCGGGCCAGAATTTTTTCATAAGCTTGGACGGAGGTCTGTCATTCTGCGCGGAGCGAAGTTACCGCGCGAAACGACAGGCTTGGGTCATCCGCTTGGATTTACGAAGCATTTGTCCCAGAGCGAGCATCCTATTGGATTCTTCGCTCCGCTCAGGATGACAAACGGGCGCGGGCTTCTCGAATCCTCTCGCGTAGCGGTCAGGTCAGGTCAGGTCAGGTCAGGTCAGGTCTTCTTCGGCGGCTTCGCGTAGTCCTCGGCCGCTTTGATCAGGCGGATGACGTTTCCGCCCCACATGGCCGCGATGTCGTTTTCAGAGTAGCCTTCCTTCAGCAAGCGCTCGGTGACTTTCGGATAGCCAGTGATGTCGCGCATACCGTCGACCCCACCACCGCCGTCCCAGTCCGCGCCGAAGCCGACGTGCTCAGGCCCGACCAGCTTGAGCGCATAGAGCACGTGCCGCATGAAATCATCGAAGTTCGCCATCGGCACGGGATATTTTTTGTCGAGTTCCGCCATCTCCTTCAGCAGGGCCGCACGTTGCTCGGCTTCCAGGCCCGCCCCAGCGCGGCCACCCCGACCGCCACCAGCGCCGGCACCCGGGCCGCGACCGCCCACGGGCGCGGGCAGGCCAAATTTTGCGAAGAGCTGTGCTTGCGCGGCGTTGCGCTCGGGAATCACCGGCTGCGGGATCAGGTAACCGCTGAGCGAGTTGATTTGGATCACGCCGCCTTTCGCGGCGAGTTTCTTGATACGCTCGTCGTCGATGTTGCGGGGATGGTTGTTCGCGCCCTTCGGGCCCGAGTGCGAAAGGATCAGCGGTGTCTGCGACAACTCCAGCATTTGATCGAACACACTGTCGGCCGAGTGCGATGCATCGAGGACGATGCCGAGGCGGTTGCACTCCGCGACGAATTCCTTGCCGAGCGGGCTCAGCCCGTGCCACTCGGGACCGCTCGCATCGCTCGCCGAGTCAGCGAGGTCGCTGTTGGACGTGTGCGCCGGGCTCATCATGCGCACGCCGAGCGTGTAGAACGTCTGGATCAGCGTGAGATCCTTCCCAATCGGGTAGGCGTTTTCGATGCTTTGATAAACGATGCGCTTGCCGGCGGCGTGAATGCGCGCGGCGTCGTCGGAGGTGAACGCGAGTTCAAATTTGTCCGAGTGCTTCGCGACCATTTCGCGAATCTCCAGCGCACGGACCAGTGCCTTGTCGCGCGCCGCGGCGAGTCCCTCCGGCGTGCGCAGCCCTTGCGCCGTGAAGATCGCCCAGAACCCGCCGTCGAGGCCGCCCTCGACCATGCGCGGGTAATCCACCTGCGAGCCCGATTCGACCGTGTGCCGATCCATGATGTCCCAGCCCGGCAGCGAGAATCTCGCCGGCGTGTCGAGATGGGTGTCGAGCACGATGACGCGCTCGTGCAACGCGCGGGCGCGGGCGGACAATTCCGCGGCGGTTTCAGCGCGGGCAAGACCGAGGGCGAGCGGGAGAAGCAGGAGGAGGCGTTTCATCGGGAAGAAGTCCGTGGGAGATAGCAGTCGCCCTGCGCGACGCAACCTCGCGCGCATTTTCCAACGAACTCGTTACATCTCCACAGTTGCGCTGAGCGCGACCTTGAACTCACTTTTTCGTTTCTCTTCCCACATGTCCAACCCCTCCGTCGAAAACGTCGTCATCATTGGCACCGGCTGCGCGGGCCTCACCGCCGCCATCTACACCGCGCGCGCCAGCCTCAACCCGCTGGTGCTTGAAGGCCCGTTGCCCGGCGGCCAGCTCACGACGACGAGCGAAGTGGAAAACTTCCCCGGTTTCCCGCACGGCGTGGACGGATTTCAACTCACGCAAAACATGCGCGAGCAGGCAACGCGCTTCGGCACGCGTTTCGAGCAAACCCTCGTCGACCAGGTCGATTTCACCGCGATGCCCCGCAAACTCATCTGCGGCGATCGGGTGATTCTCGCGAAGACGGTCATCATCGCGACCGGTGCCTCGCCGCGCCTCACCGGCATTCCCGGCGAAAAAGAACTCTACGGCGGCAAGGGCGTCACGACCTGCGCGACGTGCGACGGAGCGTTCTACAAAAAAATGGAAGTGGCCGTCCTCGGCGGCGGCGACAGCGCGGCGGAAGAGGCGCTCTTCCTCACGCGGTTCGCGAGCAAAGTTTATCTCGTCCACCGTCGCGACACGTTGCGCGCCTCGAAAATCATGGCCGACCGCGCGACTTCGCATGAAAAAATCCAATGCGTGTGGGACAGCGTGCCGGTCGAAGCGATCGGCGTGAAGGAAGGCGCCGTGAGCGGACTCAAAATCAAAAACGTGAAGACCGGCGCCGAGTCGGTGCTCCCCGTGAAAGGCATCTTCGTCGCGATCGGCCACATTCCCAACACGGGCCCGTTCGCTCCCCCGCTCGACGTCGACGAAGGCGGCTACTTCAAGCCGCAACCCGGCTCGCAGGTGCAGACGAACATTCCCGGCATCTACGTCGCGGGCGACTGCTCCGACCACATTTACCGCCAGGCGATCACGGCGGCGGGCATGGGTTGTCAGGCCGCGATCGAGGCGGAGCGCTGGCTCGCCGAACACCACGGATAAAATAAGTGCGCGCGCCGCTGAAAGGAATCTGGCGTGAACTGAAAGTCCCGGCGGGCTATGCCGTCTCGCGGAATCTGAGCGTGCAACGCGAGGCCCGCACGCTCGTGTCCGTCGGCCCCGCGCCTGATGACGGTCAACTCGTCCGCCTCGCGCCTTCCGCCGCCGCCGCATGGCGGCGCATGCGAGCTGCGGCCGCAGGCGACGGTATCGTGCTGCTCCCGCTTTCTGGGTTTCGCAGTGTCGAACGTCAGACCACGCTCTTCCGTCGCAAACTCGCCGCCGGCCAGACGATCGACGACATCCTGAAGCTCGTCGCCGCGCCCGGTTTCAGCGAACACCACACCGGCCGCGCCCTCGACCTCGGTTCGCCGGAGCAGATCGCGATTGACGAGGACTTCGCCCGCACCGTGGCGTTTCGCTGGCTGCGGCGACACGCGGCTGAATTCGGCTTTCATCTCTCCTACCCGCGCGGCAACCGCCACGGCATCGGCTACGAGCCGTGGCATTGGTGCTGGCGGCCATAGCCCGGGATTCCCGCCCACGCGGTCAACCGCCGCCAGGCGGTTAGGCGGCCTATGACTTGGAATAGTTCTAAATAGCACTTGCGACTTAGAACCATTCCAATTTGTTGACCCTTTCCTCTCGTTCCATGCCCACCGTCACCCTCCAACCTGAAGTCCTCGCGCAGCGTCTCGCTGACTCGGGACTGCGCTCCACCCCCCAGCGCGGCGTCGTCTACGACGTGCTCCTGAAAAAGCGCGATCACCCCACGGCCGACGAAGTTTTCGCCCGCGTCAAAGCCCAGCGCCCCACCATCTCCCTCGCCACCGTCTACAACTGCCTAGAGACCCTCGTGCAGTGCGACCTCGTGCGCGCCGTCAACTTCGAGCGCGGCCCGACCCGCTACTGCCCGAACCTGCGTCCGCACGCCCATTTTCACGACGAGCGCACCGGCAAGACCCACGACATCGATCTGCCGCCAACCGTGCTCGAAAAAGTGAAAGCCGTTCTCCCGCGCGGCTTCGATGCGAAATCTATCGAGATCACGTTCCGCGGCCAAGCCCGCCACGCGCGCTGATCAGTTTCTTTTTCCACCTTTCCTGAGTTTCACATTTTCCTTCATGTCCTCGCTCGAAATCAAAAATCTTCACGTCGCCATCGGCGAAAAGGAAATCGTCAAGGGCCTCACGCTTACCCTCAAGAGCGGTGAAGTCCACGCGATCATGGGGCCCAATGGCACCGGCAAATCCACGCTCTCGAAAGCGATCGCCGGCCATCCCGACTACACGATCACGTCGGGCGACGTGCTGCTCGACGGGAAGTCGATGCTCGAACTCGAGGCCGATGAGCGCGCGCGCGCGGGATTGTTTCTCGCGTTTCAATATCCGAGCGAAATCCCCGGCGTCTCGATCGCTAATTTCCTCCGCGCCGCGCAGCAGGCCCGGATGGCCGAGGGCGAGGAGCTCGACGCCACCGCCTACTACAAGCGCCTCTACTCGAAAATGGATCTCCTGAAAATCGATCGGAAGTTCACGTCGCGCTCGGTCAACGAAGGTTTCTCCGGCGGCGAAAAGAAACGCTGCGAAATTCTCCAGATGGCGATGCTCGAGCCGAAGTTTTCCCTCATGGACGAGACCGACTCCGGTCTCGACATCGACGCGCTCCGCATCGTCGCCGACGGCGTCAACACCATGCGCGGCCCGAATCTCGGCGTCCTCCTCATCACGCACTACCAGCGCTTGCTCGACTACATCGTCCCCGATCACGTGCACGTCATGTGGGATGGCCGCATCGTGAAAAGCGGTGACAAGTCCCTCGCCCTCGAACTCGAGGCCAAGGGCTACGACTGGGTCAAAAAAGAACTCGCGGCCGCGACGGCCTGAACCTCCAACCCACTTCGATCATGAGCCAACCTCCTGAAGCCGACACCCTCGAAACCCCGACGGAAAATCCCGTCGTCGGCATCGATCAGACCAAGGGTGATTTCCAATACAAGATGGACTACGCGTTCGACGCCGGCACCGGCCTCAGCGAAGACACCGTCCGCTACATCAGCTCGGTCAAGAAAGAGGCGTCGTGGATTCTTGATTTCCGCCTGAAGGCCCTGAAGACCTTCTTCGACAAACCGATGCCCACGCATTGGGCGACGAAGGATCTCGAGAACATCGATTTTAGCAAAATTCGCTACTACCTCGCGTCTGGTCAAAAGCCGAAGCGCACGTGGGACGAGGTGCCCGACGACATCAAAAAAACCTTCGAGCGTCTCGGTATTCCCGAGCAGGAGCGCAAGTTCCTCGCCGGCGTCGAAGCGCAGTTCGACTCCGAGGCCGCCTATTCGAACATCAAGGACATCGTCGCGAAACAGGGCGTGATCTTCGCCAATTCCACCGAAGCCCTCCGCGAGCATCCGGAAATCTTCCGTAAGTTTTTCGGCAAGGTCATCCCCACTGGCGACAACAAGTACTCCGCGCTCAACAGCGCCGTGTTTTCCGGCGGCTCGTTCATCTACGTGCCGAAAGGCGTGAAGGTCGCGCAGCCGCTTCAAGCCTACTTCCGCATCAACGCAGAAAACTTCGGCCAGTTCGAGCGCACGCTCATCATCGCCGACGAGGGCAGCGAAGTTGTCTACATGGAAGGCTGCACCGCGCCGAAGTTCTCCACGTCAACGCTCCACAGCGCCGTCGTCGAGCTCGTCGCGCTCAAGGGCGCCAAGATCCAATACATCACCGTCCAGAACTGGGCGAACAACGTCTTCAACCTCGTCACCAAGCGCGGCGTTGCGCACGAGGACGCCGAGATCAAATGGATCGACTGCAACATCGGCAGCCGCCTCACGATGAAATATCCCGGCGTTGTCCTGAAAGGCGAACGCGCCCGCGGCGAAGTCATCTCGATCGCCCTCGCCAACGACGGCCAGCACCAGGACACCGGCGCGAAGATGATTCACGCCGCCAACAACACGACCTCCAACGTCATCGCGAAATCGATCAGCGTCGGCCAGGGCCGCAGCACCTATCGCGGACAGGTCCACATCCCGAAGCACCTCAAGGGTTGCAAAAACAACACGGAGTGCGACGCACTTCTCATCAACACCAACAGCCGCACGGACACCTATCCCGCCATCACGGTGCGCGGCGACAAAAACGCCACGCAGCACGAGGCGAGCGTCTCGAAGGTAAATGAAGAAATGATCTTCTATATGCAGTCGCGCGGACTCACCGAAGGCCAGGCGATGAGCCTCGCCGTAAATGGTTTCATCAACGACCTCGCCCGCCAGTTCCCGATGGAATACTCCGTCGAACTGAAACGCCTGATCGATTTGGAGATGGAGGGGTCCGTCGGCTGATTATTCGGAATCAGCGCAAAGACGCGAAGGCGCAAAGATCGATCACAAAGCCTGAGTTCTCTTTGCTCGGAACTGAGCGTCTTTGCGTCTTCGCGCTTAACTAAATTTCCAGATGTCCACTTTGACAGAAACCAAATCTCTCACCGGCAGTTTTACCGCCGAGGCTTTCGCCGCGCAGCTCGCGACGCAAAAATCTGCGCCCGCGTGGTGGCTCGATGGCAAGCACGCCGCCTACGACAAATTCGTGACGCTCCCGATGCCGAAGCGCACCGACGAGTCGTGGCGCTTCAGCAACATCGGCACGCTCACGCTCGACGGTTTTGCGGTGGGGCGCGTTGTCCCTCACGCGCCTGCGTCCGCCGGCCCTTTCGGCCCGGCCCACCTCGCGTTCACCAATAACGTCATCTCGTCTCGCATCGCCCTCCCCGCCGATCTCACCGCCAAAGGTGTCGTCGTCATGACCCTCGCCGAGGCCGCCCTCACGCACGCCGATCTCCTGAAGGCGCATTTCATGGCGCAGCCGCAGAAACTCGGCTCCGCGAAGCTCGCCGCGCTGCATACCGCCTTCGTCGCCGATGGCGCGTTCGTCTATGTTCCGCGCGGCGTCGAGGTCGCCGAGCCGATCGTCATCACGCATGCCGCCGCAGGTGCGGGCACGGCGGTCTTCCCGCACACGCTCGTTGTCGCCGAGGAAAATTCCAAGGTCACGGTCGTCGACTACTTCGTCTCCACCGATGCCGCCGCGCACTTTGCCTGCGGCGCGAACGATCTCTACGCCGGCCATGGCGCGCAACTCACCTACATCGCGGCGCAAAACTGGTCGCGCGACACGCTCTCGTTCCAGTTCAACTCCACCGTCGTTCGCCGCGACGCCCGCGTGCAGTCGCTCAACCTCCACCTCGGCGCGCGCCAGGCCCGCCACGAATCCCTCTCGCAGCTCTCGGCGCCCGGCGCGTTTTCCGAAATGCTCGCCCTCACGATCGCCGACGGCGGCCAGGAGTTCGATCAGCGCACGCTGCAAATCCACCAAGCGCCAAACACGAAGAGCGATCTGCTCTACAAGAACGCGCTCCGCGAAACCGCGAAGACCGTTTTCTCCGGCCTGATCATCGTCGATCCCGACGCGCAGAAGACCGACGCCTATCAGAGCAACCGCAACCTGATGCTCTCCGACGACGCCGAGGCCCACTCGCTCCCCGGCCTCGAGATTCAGGCGAACGACGTCCGTTGCACGCATGGCGCGACCTCCTCGCGCATCGACCCCGAGCAGGAATTCTACCTCCAGTCGCGCGGCATTGCGAAGGCGATGGCCGACGAGCTGCTCACGTTCGGCTTCTTCGAGGAAGCCCTCAACCGCCTCGCCAGCGACCCGCTCCACGAAGCGCTCCGCGAGCTGATCAAAACCAAGTTCAAAAAATGAGGACGAAGCGCAAAGATGCGAAGACGCAACGACCGGACGCAAAGAAATCCATCGAATCCTTTGTTCAGTCCTTTGCGCCTTCGCGTCTTCGCGCTTAACGTATTTCTTCCATGACCGACCGCGATCGCACCCTCTCCCGCGACGTCACCGCCACGCAGATTCCCTCCGGCGACAAGACCACGCTGACCACCGGCACGAAGGTGATGATTCACCAGACGCTCGGTGGCAGCTACACCGTGCAGACCGACTTCGGTCTCTTCCGCATCGATGGCAAGGACGGCGACGCCATCGGCGAAAAAGTCGCCGACCACACCGTCAAAGCCTCCACGCTCTCCGATGGTGCGCCCGATCCCGAAGCCATCTGGGCGCAACTCCGCCACGTTTTTGATCCGGAAATCCCGGTCAACATCGTCGACCTCGGTCTCGTTTACTCGATGGATGTCGAGAAAGTCACCGAGCCTGAACCCGGCCACCGCGTGAATGTCGCCATGACGCTCACCGCCCCCGGCTGCGGCATGGGCCCGGCCATCGCGGAAGACGCGAAGTCGAAAATCCTTCTCGTCCCCGGCGTGTCCGACGCCGACGTCCGCATCACCTGGGATCCACCGTGGAATCAGCAGATGATCTCCGAAGAAGGGAAGATGAAGCTCGGCCTCATCTGAAACTCGGGCCGGCTCCGTGCCGGCCTTTTTTCCATCTGAAAACCAAGCTCCTCTTTCTCTGCTCGCGCAACCAGTGGCGCAGCCCGACAGCGGAGGCGTGGTTAAAGGATCATCCGCTTTACGAGGCGCGTTCCGCCGGCACGGAAAACAACGCCCGCGTCAGACTCACCGCGGGCCACATCGGGTGGGCCGATCAGATTTTCTGCATGGAGAAAAAGCACGCCGCCCGGGTGCGCGAAAAATTCGCCGCCGAGCTCGGCGACAAGCCGCTCATCGTCCTGCGCATTCCGGACGACTACGAATTCATGGATCCCGCGTTGGTCGATTTGCTCCAGACCGAACTGTCGGGGCATCTGTCGTTGACTTGAATCCGACAATTTATTCGTCGGCGCGCCTGCCGCGCGGTTTCCACTAGGGCCATCTGCGGGGTGCGATCGGCCCTAGTCGGATCGGCGTTTCACGTTGCCGGTTTTTTTTCGCCGACCATTGTCACCGGAATGCTTGAGTCCAGTCCCCCACTGGCGCCGCCTGCTCCACCTCGCGGCGAATTTGCTCCCACGCAATGGAGCATCGTCCGTGATGCGCGCAGCGATCAGGCCCGGCGACAGGAAGCGCTTGAGCATCTTTGCCACACTTACTGGCCGCCGGTTTACAGCTATCTCCGTCGGCGTGGCGCCACTCCCGCCGACGCGGAAGATACGACCCAGGCATTTTTCGCGCACCTGTTATCCGGCGACTTTTTCGAACGCCCTGATCCCGCCCGCGGTCGCTTCCGCGGCTATCTGATCGGTGCGCTCAAGCAATTCACCGGTCACGCACGCGCCTATGCCACCGCAGAAAAACGCGGAGGTCGGGTCACCTTCGTGGATCTCAGTGACCTTGCGATGGAGCGGGATTTTTCCGGCACCGATCGGGCGGAGCTCGATCCCAGCGAAGCCTACGAACTCTCCTGGGCCGTCACCGTCCTGGGCCAGGCGATCCAGCGCTTGGAGGAGGAACAGCGCGCGGCCGGGCGGGCCGCGGTGTTTACGGCCCTGCAGCCCTTGCTGCACACGCCCCCGGGCCCCGGTGACTACGAGCGTGCCGCCACCACGCTCACCACTTCCCGCGCCACCGTCGCCGTGTGGCTGCACCGACTCACCCGGCGGCTCGGCGAACTGGTGAAACTCGAGGTGGCCGCAACGCTCGAAGATCCCGCCGATGCCGAGGAAGAACTCCGCCACCTCCTCGCCGTTTTCCGTCGCTGAGGCCGAGCCGATGCCCGATGGAACCGCCCGCCCCCACGCCACCGTCGCAGCCGTGTCCCCGTTGCCGCCGCGTTGCGGAACGCGCGTTTGACGCGAGCGGCGTCTGCGTGCGGTGCGCCGGTGCGCAGATTTTTTCGCAAACGATGGCGGACAAACCCGGGTCGACCCCGCCGATTCCACCCGCGGAAAATTCCGGTGGCGCGACCCGCATCGGACCATATGCCGTCATCAGCGAGCTCGGGCGCGGCGGCATGGGCGTCGTTTATCTCGCGCAGCACATCCAACTGGGCCGCATCGTGGCGTTGAAGGTCATCCCGTCCGGCGCCGCCGCGACCTCCGATCTCGAAATGCGTTTCCTGCGCGAGGCGCGCACCATCGCGCGGCTCAATCATCCCCGCATCGTCACGGTGCACGATGCCGGGCGCGCTCAGGGCCACGCGTATTTCTCGATGGATTATTTCGAAGGGGGCGACCTCGCTCGGCGGCTGCGCGAGCATTCGTTTGCCCCGCGCGAGGCGGCGACGCTCCTGCACAGCGTCGCCGAGGCGATTGCCTACAGTCATGCGGAGGGCGTCCTGCACCGCGATCTCAAGCCCTCGAACATCATGCTCGCCGAGGGCGGACCGCGCGTCGCGGATTTCGGCCTCGCCGCGGAGCTCGACAGCCGGAGCGGCCTGACCGCGCACGCGACGATTCTCGGCACGCCGCATTATCTCGCCCCGGAAGCCCTGAGTGGCGGGAGCGCCGCGCAAGGCGTGCCCTCCGATCTCTATTCCCTCGGGGTAATTCTGCACGAGATGCTAACCGGGCGCACGCCGTTCGCCGGTGCCTCGCCGGCCGAGTTACCGGGCCTCCTCGCGCAACGCGCCGCGCCCGCCGTGCGCCTGCTGGCGCCGCACGTCCCGCACGATCTCGCGGTCATTTGCGGCAAGTGCCTCGAATACGATCCCGCGGATCGCTACGCCACCGTCGCGGCGCTGGCCGAGGATTTGCGCCGCTTTCTGGCCGGCGAGCCGATCGTCGCGCGCCCCGTCTCGGCCCCCAGCCAGTTGTTTCGCTGGGCGCGCCGGCGGCCGGCGCTGGCAGCGACCTGGACCCTTTCGTTTGCGCTCGCGGCCGCGTCGCTGACCGCGGCCGTCCTGATCAATCGCGAGCGCGTCCGCGGGGACGCCGAAGCCGCCTCCAACAAGGCCCTCGCAGATTTCCTCGGCAAGGACCTGCTCGATCAGGCGTCATCCACCGGGCAGCCGGACCGCGATCTGCGACTGCGCACGGTGCTCGACCGCGCCAGGGAGCGTTTGCCGGGTCGCTTCCCCGACCACCCGCTGGTCGAAGCCACCGTGCGCGTCACGCTCGCCACCACCTATCACGCCCTGGGCGAATTCGCGACCGAGGAACAACTGCTGCGCCCGGCGTGGAGTCTCCGGCGGCATTTTCTCGGGCCCGACGCCCCGGCGACGCTGCACGCCGCCGTGGTGCTCGCCGAGTGCCTCGTGGAGTTGGGCCGCTTCGACGACTCGCTGCATATTCTGCGGCCAACGTCTGCGGCGCTGATCCGAACGCTCGGGCCGGTGGACCGTGAAACGCTACGCGCCGTCAACTCCACCGCCGCCGCGGAACGTTACGCCGGACACACGTCGGAGGCGGCAGCGCTGTTGGAGCAAAATCTCTCTCGCGCGCGCCGCACGCTGGGCGCCTCGGCCGAAGAGTCGCGCAACGCGCTAGGGATTCTCGCCAGCACGCGCTGGGACCAGGGTCGGTTTGTCGAGGCCGAGGCCCTCAATCGCGAAGCGCTCGCCTATTTCGAGCACGAACTCGGCCCGGAACATGCCGAGACCCTGATGATGCGGGCGAATCTCGCGACGATTTTTACCTCGACCGGCCGCTATGCCGAAGCGGAGGCCATCAACCGTGAAATCCTCGCGACGCGTCGTCGCCTCCTCGGCGCCGATCACCCGGAAACGCTCCGGTCGCTCTCCAATCTCGCCAGCTCGTGCCTCGATGGCGGCAAAGCCGCCGAAGCGCTCGCCTTGAACGAGGAACTCAGCGAGGCCCGTCGCCGCGTGCTGGGACCGGATCATCCCGACACGCTGCTCGCGCAGCACAATCTCGCCACGGCCCTCGGACGCTCGGGGCAGATGGAGCAGGCGATCAAAACCGTCGGTGAAACGGTGGATGCTTCCACGCGCACCCTCGGCGCGGACCATCTCTCGACGCTGCGCTATCGCCGCACCTACGCCGGCATGCTGGCGTCCGCGCAGCGCCTCGAAGAGGCGATTCCCCTGTCGCGGGAAATCCTCGCGACCTCCCGGCGCCTCTTCGGCCCGGATAATCCGCAAACGATCGCGGCGGCCGAGAACCTCGCGGGGGCATTTGTCCTGACCAAAAACTTCGCGGACGCCGAGCCGCTTTGGCGGGAGGCCGCCGAGACGCGGCGCAAGATCGACGCGAACGGCTGGCGCACGGCCTACGCCCGCGGCCAACTCGGCAAAACGCTGGCGCTGCTCAATCGCCCGGCGGAAGCCGAGCCGCTCCTGCGCGAAGGTTATGCCACGCTGTTCGCCCAAAAGACCCAATTGATTCCCACGCGCCGCCGCGCCCCGGACGAACTCGCGGCGCAACTCGCGACCGTTTGCGCCACCTTGGGCCGGCCCGCGGAAGCCGCCGAGTGGCAGGCCAAAGTCACGGTCACTGACACCGCGAAGCGTTAGTCGTGTAAAAGCGCGAAAAAAGATTCCGCGGCCCTGTAATATCGGCCGCCGTTTTCCCTGAATGGATGATAGCGGGATATTTTATCCGCCCGCTCCGGGCCTCCGGCCCGGCGTTTATCATAGATCATAATCCATACTCAGATGAAACGAACCCTCCTCACAGCCTTGGGCTGTTTGCTGCTGCCGCTTGCAGCCGTCAGTTCGCGTGCCACGACCTATCAGGTCGGGCCCGCTGCCAGTCAGATCCCCACCCTCGCCGGCGTCCCGTGGGGTGCGCTCCAGCCCGGTGATGTCGTCAACATCCACGTCAAACCCGGCGGCTACCATGAGATCATCCAAATCTCGGCGTCGGGCACCGCGGCGCAGCCCATCCTCATTCGTGGCATCCCCGACGCCAGCGGCGCGCTGCCCGTCCTCGATGGCGACGGAGCCATCATGGATCCGAGCGTCGATTTTGCGGTGCCGCTTTTCGAAAAACTCGGCGTCATCATCGTGTCGCCCCGCCAGAAAACCTACGTCTACGGCCAGACCTTCCCTTCCTATATCACCATCGAATCGCTCGCCATCCGTAACGCGCTTTACGATCCCACCGGCACGCTTCACTTCACCGATCAGCACGGCGCCACCCGGATCTACGACTCCTTTGCGTGCGGCATCTACATCGAGTTCGCCCGGCATCTCACCGTCCGCGGCTGCGAAATCAGCTTCAACGGCAACGGTGTTTTCGCCAACTCGAAGTTCCTCGCCGCCAAAGCCTCGGGCGACTTGCTGATCGAGAAAAATTATTTTCACGACAATGGCCAGCCGGGGATCGCGGGCGTGACGAACGGCTACAGTGAGCACCATATCTATATCGAGTCCGTCGGCGCCGTTTACCAATACAACCGCTTCGGCCCCCTCCGTCCCGGTTGCCACGGCTGTATGATCAAGGACCGCTCCTCCGGCACCGTCATCCGCTACAACAGCGTCGTCAGCACCGAAGCCTCGGAGATCTTCGCCATCCTGGAGCCGGGCGGCGGCTCCGGCTGGATCGAGAACCAACCCGATTATCGCGACGCGTTCGTCTACGGCAACGTCATCACGCTCCAGGCTTCCGCGGGCAGCGCCGGCGGCAACAACGTCATCTGGTTCGCCGGTAGCGGCGACGGCAATCCTGTCACCTACGCCCAAAAGCACCGCGGCACGCTTTATTTTTATCACAACACCGTCGTCACCTACCGCAGCAGCACCGCGGCGTTTTTCTTCCCCGACGCCGCCTCGGCGGGCAGCAACACCATCCTCGAGAAAGTCGACGCGCGGAACAATGTCTTCTTCACCGACACCGCGATCAACGCGAGCGTCTACTCGAGTTTTTTCCTGAGCCTCGCCCCCGCCACCGGCACGCTCGATCTCGGGCTCAACTGGGTCAGCCCGGGTTCACGGCCCGACTGGTATGGCCATCCCGGCGGCGGCACCGTCAACGGCTGGAGCAACCTCACCATCGGCGACTACGCGGGCCACAACGATCCCGGCTTCGTCTCGCTCGCCGCGCTCGATTATCACCTGACGAGCGGCTCCGACTCGATCGACGGGGCGGGCCCGCTCGCGCCGGCCGCTCTCGCCAAAGGCTATACGGTCGACGCGGAATTTCTCGCCCCGCAAAGCAGCCAGCCGCGCGTCGCCCTCGGCGCGCACGCTGATCTCGGCGCGTTCGAGACGAGCGCGCTCTATGTGCAACCGCCGATCAACCACGCGCCCGTCACGCTCCCGTCATCGCTCAACCTCATCGGGACCGCGCCCGTGATGATTACGCTAGCCGCGTTCGACGCCGACGGCGACCCCCTCGTCTACGCTTCCTCCGCACAGGTTCCGGCCGGTTCGCTCACCGGGGTGGCGCCGAACTTCGTCTTCACGCCCCCGGCCGGCAGTGGCTCCGCCGTCGTCGGTTACAACGCCAACGACGGCCACGTCACGTCGGCCCCCGGCTATATTTATATTACTTACAATGCCCCGGGGAATCCACCCCCCGTCGTCGCGTTCGCCAGCCCGCTCGCGAACACGACGGTCGCCAAATCCACGCCGGTCACACTCACCGCGACCGCGAGCGACGCCAACGGCATCAAGAAGGTGGAGTTCTACGTCGGGGCGAGATTCGTCGGCGCAGCCGTCGCCGCACCCTACACGTGCAACTGGAGCACCGCCACCGCCGGCCGTTATCAGATCGTCGCGAAAGCTTACGACAACCTGAACGCCGCCACCTTCACGCAACCGCTCTTCGTCACCGTGCAGTAAAGTTCAACTTCGCGCCGCCCGCATTTTTTCGCGGGCGGCGCGACCTTTCCTGCGATGAATTTTTTGCGTCCCCCGCGAAACTCCGCGCCGCGTGTCCCGCCGCGCCGTGCTTTCACGCTCGTCGAGATCATGATCGTCGTCGTGATCATCGGCATTCTGGCCGCCCTCGGCATCCCGGCTTTGCAACGCGTCCACGAACGCTCGCTCGCCACGCGGCTCGCGAACGATTTCCGCCAGTTTGAATCCGGGTTCCAGCGCTACGCGTTGGAAAGCGGCCAGTGGCCCGCCGCCGGAGCGATGGCGACAATTCCCGTGGGCATGATCGGCTATCTCCCCGAGTCCTTCACCAACGCCTCCCCGCTCGGCGGCAACTACCAGTGGTCCGGGCCCAGTCACGTCATCGTCCTCCTTGGCAGCAATGCCACCGATGCCATCATGCAGCGAGTCGATGCCATTTTGGACGACGGTGATTTGACGACCGGCGATTTTCAGAAAAAAGCCGGCGTGGGCTACTATTTGATGGCGCATTGATCATGCACGCCGGCCAGAAATTCCCGCCCATCTTATCGCTCCCGCCGCGACGGGAGCGGTCGCCGCGAACGGCCCTAGCTGAGTTAGAGGCCAATGCGCTGGGCTTTCGGCCCTATCGATCGCCTGCTTCGGGTTCGCCGCCAAGTTTGCGCCCCGCCATTCTCGCGGGCATGATCGCCTTCGTCCCACGCGGCTCACCTCTCACCTGCGTGATCCTCGCCCTCGCAATGCTTGCACCGCGGGTCATCGCGCAGGTCTCCTACTCCGTCACCGACATCGGCGTGCTCGGCTCCGGCCCGCACAGCCAGGCCTCGGCGATCAACAACCTCGGCCAGGTCGTCGGCGTCAGCGACACCAGCGGCGCGAACACGCCCCACGCCATCCTCTACAGCAACGGCGTCCTCACCGATCTGGGGACGTTTCCCGGCGGCGGCCCCACGAGCTACGCTTCCGGGATCAACGACACGGGCGTGATCGTCGGCATCGGGAGCGCCACGTCGTCGGCCCACGGGTTCTCGACCACCGGTGGCGCGTTCACAGATCTCGGCACGCTGGGGAGCGGCACGCAGAGCGACGGACGCGCGATTGCGAACAACGGCATCATCGTCGGCCAGGTCACGCTCAACGGCGTCGGGGAAGGCCGCGCGTTTTATTACAGCGGCGGCGTCATGACCAACCTCGGCGATCCCTCGACCTCCGGCGGGCTCACCAGCAACGCCAACGGCGTGAACGTTGTCGGCGGCCAGACGGTCATCATCGGCTACACCGATCATGTCGTGGGCGGAAACACGATCATCGACGCCTTCACCTACACGATCGGCGGCAGCATGACGATCATCGGCAACCTCGGCGGCAGCGTCCAAAACACGATCAGCAAGGCCAACGCGATCAGTTCGACCGGCATCGTCGTCGGCGAAAGCTCCCTCGGTGATCCGTTGGACAACACCCTCCAGCACGCCTTCCGCTACACGCTCGGCGGATCGATGACCGACCTTGGCACGTTGGGCGGCGACCGGAGCTACGCGCTCGCGGTCAACAGCGCCGGCCTGATCGTCGGCGACAGCGAACTCGTGCCGAACGACAGCACGCATCACGCCTTCAGTTTCGTCAGCGGCGGGACGATGATCGATCTCAACACGCTCATTCCGGGCAATTCCGGCTGGACGCTGCTCGGCGCGACCGGCGTGAACGACAGCGGCCAAATCGTCGGCTACGGCTCGATCAACGGCCAGATTCACGGCTATGTGCTGACGGCGATCCCCGAGCCGTCGACGTATGCTTCCTTGTTGGGCGCGAGTGTCATCTTGTTCGCCGCTGGGCGGCGAACGCGCCGCCACCATTGACCTTCCGCCTGACCGTCCGCATTCGTCGCGGATGGAATTCCCCTCTTCCTGCACGATCATTTCGGACGAAGTTTCCCAGGATTTGCCGGACATCGTCCGCTTCACGCGCGAGTTCAGGCTCCCCGGCATCGAACTGCGCTCGATGTTTGGTCGCGCATTCAAGGATCTCACGCCGGTGGATCTCGCGGAAGTGAAACGCACCGCCGTGGGCGAAGGTTGGAAAATTTTCGGCTGCTCCTCACCGGTATTCAAATGCGACCTCAACGACGCGGCGACCGTCCGCGCCCACGTGACGGAATTTCGCCGCAGCCTCGATGTCGCGCGATCGCTCGGCTGCGATCTCGTGCGGGTGTTTACGTTTTTGCGGCGGTCGCCGGAGGAAAACCGCGCCGCGTTGCCACGCATCGTGGAGCACCTCGGCGAGTTGCGGACGATCGCGGAGGGCTCCGGGGTGCGGATCGGCATTGAAAACGAGCACTCGTGCATCGTGGCGACCGGCGCGGAGGTGCAGGCGCTGTGTGCGGCGCTGCCCGATCCGCAGTTCGGCATCGTGTGGGATCCGTGCAACGTGATCTATGTGCCGGCCGCGACCGGCCCGGCTGCCGAGGGGTTTGCGGCATTCGTCGGACGCGTGTTTCACATTCACCTCAAGGACGCCAAGCGCGGCCACGCCACCGCGGGGGGATCGGCCGCCGCCGCCGCCCCGCTCGGCCAGGGCGACGTGGGCTGGCCGGCGCATCTCGCGGAGATCCAGGGGCTCGGCTATCGCGGGATGCTCTCGCTTGAGACGCACTGGCGCGTCGTGGAGTTGTCGGAGAAGGAGCTGCATATCCCGGCAGGCTACGCGTTTTCGAAGGGTGGTGAGACCGCGTCACGACGCTGCCTCGAGACGCTGCGGGGATGGTTGGCAACGTAGACCGAAACCGCCGTTGAAGCGGGGGCGACCATCGGCGTCGGGCTGCACGGCGGCGCGATCAAAATTGTTTGGCGCAAGTCGCCGACCGCTGACAGCGTCGCGCACGATGAAACGCTTTCTCGTCACTCTCGCCACCCTGACCGTGGCGTTCGGCGTCCACGCTGAACCCCCGAAAAAATCGATCGACCTTCTCGCCGGCAAGAGTCTCGCCGCGTGGGAACTCGTCACCCTGCCTACCACGCCCGCGGAAATCGGCGCGGTCTGCAAATTCAACGTCGATGGCTCGCTCGCGGTGGCGGGGAAACCCGTGAGCTACCTCGCGCTAAAAACGCCTTACGAAAATTACCGGCTCCACGCCGAGTGGCGCTGGCCGAAAGAGGCCGCGAAGAACAGCAATGGCGGCGTGCTGCTCAACCTCACGGGCGGCCCGACCGGCGGCACCGCGTGGCCCGTGTGTTTTCAGGCGCAGATGAAACTCACGCGCGCCGGCGACGTGCTGCCGATGAACGGCGCGAAGTTCGCCGAAAAACTTTCCACCGCGCCCGACGCCAAGACGCCACAGCTCGACCGCACCAACGCCGCCGATCCGGAGAAGCCGCTCGGGGAGTGGAACAGCTACGACATCGTGTGCCGCGGCGACACGATCGAGGTCACGGTCAATGGCGTGCTCCAAAACAAGATTTCCAAATGCGAACCCGCGACGGGGAAGATCGGTTTCCAACTCGAAGGCACGCCGTTCGAATTGCGCCATGTGCGGATCGAGCCGCTGAAGTAAGAGAGGCGGAGATGTAGGGCCGGGTCGCCCCACCCGCCGTCCGAAAAATACGATCCTAAACTCGCCCAACCCCGGATCCCTTTCGGTTTTATCCGTGCCCATCCGCGAGGTCCGTGGTTGATTCTGATCGCCTCATGTCCACCACCGCCTCGCAGCCCGAATTCTGGAACCCGCGCTATGCGTCGGGGCACACGCCGTGGGATTTCGGCGGCGTGCCGGCCGCTGCCCGAGAATTCATCGGCGCGCACCCCCGGGGCGGACGATTGCTGATTCCGGGCTGCGGCAGTGGCTACGAACTGGAGGCATTTGTTGCTGCCGGCTACGACGCGCTCGCGATCGATTTTTCACCGACGGCCGTTGCTCGCGCGCAAGCTCGGCTCGATGCGTCGCTGGGCCACCGGGTGCAGCTTGCGGATTTTTTCGCGTCCGACTTTGGCCACGACTTCGATCTGATCTACGAGCGCACGTTTCTGTGTGCCCTGCCACCAGCGCGACGCCGCGCCTATGCGAACCGGATCGCAGAGTTACTGCGGCCGGGTGGCGTCCTGGCGGGATTTTTCTTTTTCGCCGGCACGGCCGAGGCCGACGGCCCGCCGTGGGGACTCGAACCGACCGCGATCGAGACGCTGCTCGACGGGCCCTTCGAGCGCACGCGCAATCTGGCGGTGCACGATTCGCTACCGATGTTTGCGGGCAAGGAACGCTGGCAGGAATGGCGCCGCGCTTGAGGCGTCTCCCTCCCCGCTTGCAGCGCACACCCGTGCCGCCAAGCTGCCCGGAGATGTCCGAGTCACGCTCCACCGACACGCCCACGCTCTACGAGCAACTCGTCGCACTCGAGCGCGACGGCACGGCCTTCGTGCTCGTGACCCTCGTCGACGCGCTCGGGAGCACGCCGCAGGACACCGGCGCGAAAATGCTCGTGACCACCACGAGCCTGCACACCGGCACGGTCGGAGGCGGCCGCGTGGAGGCGCAGGCGCTCGCGCTGGCGCAGGAGCTGCTCGCGAAAAACGAAGCCACGCCGCGCTTCGTTTCGTGGACGCTCAAGGGTGACGTCGGCATGACCTGCGGCGGCGCGGTAAAACTTTACTTCGAGCCCCATCCCGCCGGGGGCGCTGCGTGGACCATCGCGATTTTCGGCGCGGGCCATGTCGCGCAGGCGCTCGTGCCGGTGCTCACGCCGCTACCCTGCAAGCTCGCGATCTTCGACACGCGCGCTGAGTGGCTCGCCCGCTTGCCGCGCGCGCGCAACGTCACCGTCACGCACCTCGACGATCTCGCGCCCGTGGTCGACACGCTGCCGGCGGACGCATTCGTGCTCTGCATGACGCAAGGCCACAAAACCGATCGGCCCATCCTGTATCGTGCGCTCGCGAGGCGGGAGTTTCCCTTCATCGGCGTGATCGGCAGCGACGCGAAGGCCGCGGTGCTGCGCCGCGAATTGATCGCCGACGGGCTCGCGCCGGCCCTCGCGGAAAAATTCCATTGTCCCGTCGGCCTCGCTTTCGGCACGAACCACCCGCACGAGATCGCGTTGAGCATCGCCGCGCAGTTACTCACCGAGCGGGACCGCATCGCTGCGCCATCGCGAAAAGTGTCCTGAAGCGAGGTGTTGGTTCGTTGGGAGGATGGTGACGGTCCCGGAAACTCAGGATTGAGCTTTTGCCGCCGACTGGCCACATAGCACCTGCTCCGGGCGACCCCTTTTCCAACCTCAACGCCGTCCCCCTCCCGCTCATGAAAAAATTCGTCCTCGCGCCCGCGCTCGCGGCTCTCGCCATCTTCGTTTGGGGTTTCCTTTACTGGGGCGCTCCGCACCTGCTGCCCTACAAGGCGCTCCGCACGGTCGATGACCCATCGGCCACGGCGCTCGCGCTCGGCCAAATGTTTCCCCGCACCGGCACCTACCTCGTGCCGAGCCCGGTGCTCGGTGAAGCGAAAATGAACGAACTCGCGGCGCGCGGCCCGATGGTCGAAGTGCACATCACCAAGGAGCCGTTTACCAACGCCGACATGGGGAAATGCATGGCGGTCGGCTTCGCCCACATGTTTGCCGTCTGCCTGCTGCTCACGATCATCTTGGGCACGCTCGCCAAGGCGTTCGTCTGCTGGACCTGCCGGGTGCGATTCTGCGCCGCGATCGGCCTCTTGGTCGCGACGTGCGATCTGGGCCAGGCGATCTGGTGGCATCACTCCCTGGGTTGGACGCTCAGCCAGGCGTTCTATGATTTCGTGACTTATGTCATCGCCGGCCTCGTGCTCGCGAAATTCGTCACCCCCAAAGATCCCGTGCCGGCCGCCTGACGGAAAACAACATCGCCGGTCAAGGTGGGTAGTGCCCGCCGCCCGACGGTTCTTTTACACGATTGCGCGGAACCCGGTCGCTCCTCCAGTTTCTGTTATACCATGGTTCGCTCGTTTCATCTCGCCCTGCTGCTGCCCGCGCTCGCCATCCCCTCGCTGCGCGCCCAATCCGTTGAGCCGCAAGCGGAGCCCGCGAACCCCCTTGTAACGGCGGACACCAGTTCGACCGGCTCGAGCACCACGGGCGTCCCGCGTCTGCGCGAGGACAAGCCCCGGCCGTCGCGCGCCATTTCACCGGAAGTCGCTGCGCAGCTCGCCGCTTCGCGCCCGAAATTCACGCCGGTGGCACCGCCTCCGCCGCCCAAACCCGAGGAGGAGTTGCCCGACTTGCGCGAAACCGACAAACCGAAGAACACGATCGTGCGCCTGCCGAAATACGTCGTCCAGGAACAGAAGTCCCCGATTTTCCGCGAGCGCGATATTTACACGAAAGAGGGCCTCGCGAACCTCGCGATGCGCCGCTACTTCACCGAAACCGATCGCGCGATGAACCGCTTCACGATCCCGATTTTTCACCCGATCAGCCTGCTCGGCGGCTCCTCCAACGAGGATCGGGCGCTGGCGATGTATTACGAGGATGAGCGGTTGAAGGAGATGGGCGAAGCCGCGGATCGCACCAACATGGTGATGAAATCGGATCGCGCGGCCGGAGAGAAAATGAAGAACGTCAACCAGCAGACCTTCATGCGCTGGTCCGACTTTGGTTATCAGACGGGCGACAAAAAGTAGCCTACCCCGCGATCGCCGCGACGCGCTTGGCCCGCGGCATCTCGCACTGGCTGACGTAGCTTAGCGGCCGGCGTCCCTTCCTGCCGTTTTTCAGCTCTCGCGCTTTCCTCCTGGCAGGAACGGAGGCCCGCCCGAGTCCCGATCCTCGAGATTTTGAACCGAAGGAAACGTAGGGAACGAAGAGTTGGCTCGATCCCGCCAGCCGTGATTTAGCCGCAAAGAGGCGCAGAAGGCGCAAAAAATGCGCAGGTAAATTAATTCCGAAGCCGGGAAACCAGGAATCTGAAAGGAGCGGAGAGTTCATGGCTTTTTGGTTTCTGAATTTTGTCTTCCTCGTTCCTTTTTTTGCGCTTCTGGCGCCTTTTTGCGGCCAATTGCTCTGAATAAAAGGAGGCCGGAAGCCAAAGAAGGATGCCCGAGCTACGGGCTGGACGGCGATCGTGCGCGCGGTCGTGCGCGCGGGTTCGACCAGCGATTTCACTTCGGCCGAGCCCGCGCCCGGCCCGAACGCGGCCAGTGCCGCCTCGGGCCGAGCCGAGGGAACACGTCAGCGATGAAATCGTGCCTGGGCTCGAGGGCGACGGCGCGCAACCGATTCCGCATTGCGCTAGAGACCGACGCTTGGAGACTGTCGACGCGTTGAAGTGTCTCCTCCAGCTCTTCGCCGGCATTCTTCTGCCCCTGCGCCTCCTTGGCGCCGAGCCGGCGGTGAATCCGCGTTTCACGGGCGCGCCGTTTGTCCGCGCGTGGCTCCCCGATGAATACGGCGCGGCCCCGGCGAGCCACGTCATCGTGCAACACCCGCGCAATGGTTTCATCTACGTCGGCAACGACGCGGGCGTCCTTGAGTTCGACGGAGCGCACTGGTCCTTGCTGCAAAATCACGGCCACGCCGATGCCCACGCCCTCGCGATCGACGGTCGCAATCGCATCTGGATGGGCTCGTCCGCGGCGATCTCCTGTTACTCGCCCGATGCGCACGGCGAGTGGCAGCGGCAGCTCGTCCAGGACCGGCTGCCGGCGGAATTTCGTCCGCTCGATCTCCCCTATCTCGGCTGCGCGGGACCAGGCGGCGTTTTTATCTGCGGCCTTCACCAACTTTTTTTCTTCAGCGACGACGACGCCACGCCGCCCCGCGTGTGGCCGTTTTCCACGGGATCGGTGGTGGCAAACTCGTTGTGGAAAATGGGCGACGACCTGTGGATCGGGCTCAGCAACGGCGGCGTGGTGACTCTGCGCGACGGAAAAATCGCGTCCGTGGCGGGCCTGCATGCCTCCGCCTTCGCGGCCCGCGCCCTGCCCGAGCACGCCTGGCATTTGCTCACCAGCGAAGGCGTCGAGCGTTGGGACGGCACGACCCAGACGGCGGTGAGCCGGCCGCTTGGTGACGACCGCGCGCAATCCGGGACGTTTCTCGCGGACGGCCGCATCGCCTTCGCCACGCTGCAAAGCGGCGTGGTCGTTTGCGACCGCGACGGAAATTTTCTCCAACGGATCGATCGCGCGCACGGCCTGCCCGGCAACCACGTGATCGGCGTCACCGAGGATCGCGAAGGCGGGCTGTGGGTCGCGTTGAGCAATGGCCTCGCGCGGGTGCAACTCGACACGCCGTTTGCGCGCCACGGTCCGCCCCAGGGAATCGAGGGCACCGCGCAGGCCCTCGTCCGTCACGGCGGTGCGCTGTTCATCGGCACGAGCGAAGGTCTCTTTCGGCGCGCCGAAAGCGGGCGATTTATTTCCGTGCAAGGCGTCGTGCCCCAGATCCGCCGGCTGCTTTCGCACCAGGGCGCGCTCTACATCCTGGGCAACCGCCTCCACGCGCTCCCCGCCGGCCAGCTCGATCAACCCGTCGAGTTGTTGCCGATCTACGTCAGCAACCTGCAACCGCTGGACACGACTCCCGGTCATTTCGTTTACAGTTATCATGAGGGCGTGCGCTTCGCGCGTTCGGACGGGAGACACTGGGAATCGCTGGGTTTTGTCGCCACGACGCCGCCGGCAACCGAAGCCGTGTTTCAAAGTCCGCCCGGAGTCGTCTGGACGTTCGCCTCCGGAGGACCCCTGCGCATCGATTTGCGCGGAGGAATTACGGCTCATCCGCCCCATCAACTCTTCGGCGTGGCGCAGGGGTTGTCCAAGGCCGGCGTGAGAATGCTCCAACTCGGGACCAGCGTCCTCGCGATTACGCAGGGCGAGCCCTTCGGCGAACTTTTCCGTTACGATGAAGCGGCCACGCGATTCGTCCCGGAGACGCGCATCTCCGGGCTGCCACCGCGGACGGTTTCGCCGGGCGAAACCGGATCGTCGTCCCCGATCGCGTCCATCGAACGCGTCGTCGTCGAGGACGACGGCACCGCGTGGCTGCAAATGTGGGAGCCGGCGAAAAGAATTTTTCGCGCCGTGCCGTCCGGGGCCGACCGCTGGCAGGCCGAGGCGCTCCCCGGCCCGGCCATCGCCCGCGTGCGGACGAACGCGCTCTTCCCCGACCACGCCAACCACACGCTGTGGATCGCCGGCCAGGAGGTGTTGATCTCGCGCGACCTCGAATGGCAACCGTCGCACGTGTCGACTGCTCCCGCGGCCGTGATTCGCCGCATCGAAGATGCCGCCGGCCAACTGCTCGTGGCGTTTCCCGGCGTGGTGCCGGAGGCGGAGGGCCGGCCCGCGAGATTTTCTTCCGCGCAGCACAGCATGCGAATCGCGTTTGCCGCGCCGGCCTTCACGACGGACTATCGCGGCCTGAGCCGCACCCAGTATCGCACGCGCCTCGAGGGCTTCGAAGACCATTGGGGCGGTTGGACGACGGAAACCTGGCGCGACCTCACGAATCTGCCGTATCGGAATTTCACCCTGCGCGTGCAGGCGCGCGACGATCTCGGTCGCATCGGACCCGAGGCGGCCTACGCCTTTTCGATCGCCCCGCCGTGGTGGCTGACCGCGTGGGCGTGGGCCGGCTACGTCGCTCTCGCGGGCGCCGGGGTGACGGGGATCGTGAAGCTGCGCACGCGCGCGCTGCGCCGCCGCGGGGCCCAGCTCGAGCAAACCGTGGCCGAGCGCACGCACGAGCTCGCCGAGAGCAACGCCACGCTCGCCCACCAAAACACCGAGCTCGATCGCCTGCGCCAGCTCGAGCTCGACGAGAAACTCAGCGCCCAGCTCGCCGAGCAGAAGACGCGGCTCGAAATGCTGCGCTATCAGCTCAACCCGCATTTTCTCTTTAACTCGCTGAACTCGATCGGGGCGCAGACGGTGCGCCGGCCGGAGGTCGCGCGCGAGATGATGTTTTCCCTCGGCGAATTTTGCCGGCTCGCGCTGCACCGGAGCGACGCCGGTGCCGACGCGACCGTTGGCGCCGAAATCGAAATGCTGAAATCCTACCTCGCGATCGAGCAGGCGCGGCGCGGAGATACCATGGCCCTGACAATCGATGTCGCTCCGGAAGCCGCCGCGCTCACGCTGCCGCCTTTTCTGCTGCTTCCGCTGGTGGAGAACGCCGTCAAATACGGTAGCCGCACGAGCGAGGAGCGACTGGAGATTCGAATTTCGGCGTGCGGCGAAGCCACCGCGCTCGTCCTCGAAGTCGCCAACAGCGGCCAGTGGGTCGAGGCCCTCGATGTTGCGCCGGGCTATGGCGGAATCGGTTTGAAAAACCTCCGCGAGCGGCTCGAGCGGCATTATCCCGGCGCCCACGACTTCACGACCGGCGCCGAGAATGGCTGGGTGGTCGCACGCGTCGTGTTGCGTGCGCCGCCCGCGAACCTCGCGGCTCCCGACTCATCACAGAATCCCGGTGTTTCGTCACACCCTCATCGTCCAGCCGACCGTGCCGCCGCAGCAAATGGATGACAGAAAACCCATGTATCGCGCCCTGATTATCGACGACGAGTTCGCCGCCCGCGAAGAGCTGCGCTCGCTCCTCGCCGAACATCCCTCGGTCGTCATCACGGGCGAAGCTGGCACGATGAACAGCGGGCGCGCGCTGCTCTCCGCGGGCGACTACGATCTCGTGTTCCTCGACATCCAGCTGCTCGGCGGCCTCGGCTTCGATCTCGTGCCGTTCGCGCGGGAGGAGGCGGACATCGTCTTCGTCTCCGCGCACGACGGCTACGCGATCCGCGCGTTCGAGGTGAACGCGCTCGATTACCTCCTCAAGCCCGCGACGCCCGCGCGCCTCGCCGCGACCCTGCGCCGGCTCGACGATGCCGTGACGCGCCGCAGCGCGAGCGCGAGTCCGTTCCGCACCGACGATCTCGTGTTGTTGAAAATCGCCCCGGCCGGACGGCGCTTCGTGCGCGCCGCGGAAATCGTCCTCGTGAATTCCTGCGAAAATTATTCCGAGGTCCATCTCGCCGGCGGGCACCGCGTGCTCGTGCGGCGCACGATGAAGGCGTGGGAAGAGTTGCTGCCGGCCGCGCATTTTCTGCGCGTGCATCGCAATCACATCGTGAATCTCGCGCTCGTGGCGCGCTTCGAGCCGCTCACCGAGGACGCCGCGCTGCTCCACCTCAACGGCCTCACCGAGCCGGTGCGCGCGCGCCGTCAGATGGGCGCGGTGATTGAGGAGCGGATGGCGGCGCGGAAGAAAGCGTAGGTCGGGCTTCACGCCCGACATTCTGCGCGAGCCGAAAAAACGTCGGGCGTGAAGCCCGACCGACGTTTCCCGACACGTCACTTTTTCCCGGGCACTCGTCACACAGCCTTCGCGCGGGTCGCTCTCGCCAAGCTATGACCTTAGTGCGCCGGCGCAGTGCATTTCCGCGCTGCCTTCCGGCGTGGCACCATGGCAATTCCCACCCGCTCCCGCCTCCTGTTCATCCTCGTCCTCCTTTTCCTTGGCGTCGCGACCGTCCGCGCGCAGACGCTCTATTATTGGGACATCAATGGCTCAACCGCAGGCGCAGGCGCGACGTCCACGCCGACCGGCACATGGAATTCCACGAACACGTTCTGGAGCACCAACTCCGCCGGCACGTCCGCCACCGCGGCCTGGACCGCCGGCGGCGCCGCCGTTTTCGCCGCGGGCACCAACGCCACCGGCGCCTACACCGTGACCGTTTCCGGCACGCAGAGCATCGGCGGCCTCAAGTTCGAAGAGGGCACCGTCACGCTCTCCGGCGGCACGCTCGATCTGGCCGCCAGCAGCAACGCCGACGTCGCGAGCGGACTCACCGCGACCGTGAGCTCCGTGATTTCCGGCGCGAACCTGCTCACGAAAACCGGCGCCGGCACGCTCAGCCTCACGGGCACCAACACCTACACCGGCGGCACCACGCTCAATGCCGGCACGCTCGCCCTCGGCAGTTCCGGCGCGCTCGGCACCACCGGCACGCTCACTTTCGGCGGCGGCACTCTCCAATTCAGCGCAAGCAACACCACCGATTACTCCAGCCGCTTCAGCACCGCGGCGAGCCAGGCCTTCAATATCGGCACCAACGGCCAGTCGCTCGCCTTCGGCACCGCGCTCAGCAGCACCGGCGGCACCCTCACGAAATCCGGCGCGGGCACGCTCACGCTCTCGCTCGACAACAGCGGCCTCACCGGTGGCGTCATCGTGACCGGCGGGACGCTCGCCGCGACGACCGTCGCGACCGCGCTCGGCGGGGGCACCCTCACGCTCGCCGGCGGCAATCTGACGCTCTCCGCCAACGGCGGCCTCAATTTCGCCCGCGCCACCACGATTTCCGCCGACACCACGATCACCTCCGATCGCCTCACCGCGGGCGCGGGCGTCAACCCCGCGCTCGCCACACTCTCGATCGGCGCGCAACAGCTCACGCTCGCGGCCGGCACCAACGTCACCAGCGGCACCGCGGGTCTCTTCTTCACCGGCGCGACGACGCTCACCGCTTCCGGCGCGACCTTCAATCCTGGCACCGGCACCCTGCTCACGTTCAGTTCCGTGACCGGCACGAACACGGATCTCAACGTCGCCGGCGCGGGCAACATGACGACCACCGCAGTCTCGCTCGGCACAGGTGCCCTCACGAAGACGGGCACTGGCACGCTCACCATCAACGGCGCCAGCACGGTGGGCGCAGTCTCGCTGCAAGCCGGCACGCTCGCCGGCGGCGGCACGATCACTGGCACGTCTTACGATGTGCAGTCGGGCACGCTCTCGACGCGGCTCGCGGGCAACGGCGTGGCGTTGACGAAGACCACCAGCGGCACCGTCACGCTCTCCAGTTTCCAGCAGCCCTACACCGGCGGCACCACGATTAGCGGCGGCACGCTGCTTTATGCGATCACCGATCCCTTGGCCGACAGCGGCGCGGTCATCGTAAACGGCGGCACGCTCGATCTCGCGACGTTTCAAGACACCGTCGGCGCCGTCACGCTCCACAGCGGCGCGATCGCTGGCACCACGGGGAGGCTCATCGGGTCGTCCTTCGCCGTCGAGTCTGGCACCGTCTCCGCGATTCTCGCCGGCACCTCGTCGTCGGTCGGTCTGACGAAAACCACCGGCGGCACCGTCACGCTCTCCGGCGTCAACACCTTCACCGGCGCGACCGCGATCAACGGCGGCACGCTTTCCATCGCGGCCGAGAGCGCGCTCGGCAACAACCCCGGCTCCTTCAACGCCGCGCAGCTCTCCCTCGACGGCGGCACGCTCAACACTTCTGCGACCTTCACCGTAAACGACACCCGGCGCGGCATCACGCTCGGCTCGGGCGGCGGCACCTTCGACGTCAACTCCGGCACCACGCTCACCGTGGCCAGCACGAATATCATGACGGGCTCCGGCGCGTTCACGAAATCCGGCACCGGCACGCTCGTGCTCAGCGCCGCCAACACCTCCACCGGCGCGACCACGATCAACGCCGGCTCGCTGCAAATCGGCGCGGGCGGCACCACCGGCTCGCTCAGCACCAGCAGCGCGATCACGAACAACGCCACGCTCGCCTTCAATCGCACCGACCCATTCACGTTCGCCAACGCGATCGGCGGCACCGGCGCCGTCACGCAAAGCGGCAGCGGCACCGTCTCCCTCTCCGGTGCCAACACCTTCACCGGCGCCACCACAATCAACGCCGGCACGCTGCAAATCGGCGCCGGCGGCACCACCGGCTCTCTCCACAGCAGCAGCGCAATCACCAACAACGCCGCGCTTGCGTTCAACCGCACCGACGCGATCACGTTCGCCAACGCCATCTCCGGCACCGGCAGCGTCGCGCAAAACGGCAGCGGCACAGTCACGCTCTCCGGCACCAACACCTACACCGGCGGCACCACGCTCGCCGCGGGCGCGCTCGCGCTCGGCAGCAGCGGCGCGCTCGGCTCGAGCGGGACCATTTCATTCGGCGGCGGCGCGCTCCGCTTCGGCGCGAGCAACACCACGGATTATTCCGCGCGTTTCAGCACGGCCGCGGGCCAGGCCTACAGCTTCGACACCAACGGCCAGTCGGTCACGCTCGCCACTGCGCTCACCAGCTCCGGCGGCACGCTCACGAAATCCGGCACCGGCACGCTCACCCTCTCCGGCACCAACACCTACACCGGCGGCACCACGCTGGCCGCCGGCACGCTCGCGCTCGGCAGCAGCGGCGC
>JBBRLB010000061.1:0-35772 GCA_038231575.1 Opitutales bacterium
ACGGCGCCTACGATGCCAATCCCAAGCCCCACTACACCGTCTTCGCCTCCGGCCTCCACGAACCGCTCGGCATCATCGCCGCCCCCAAAGGCGGTTACTACGTCGCCCAACGCCACGAGCTCACGCGCCTCGTCGATACCGACGGCGATGGCCGCGCCGATCTCTATGAGACCGTCTGCAAATTTCCGATCTCGGGAAATTACCACGAATACGCCTTCGGCCCCGTCCTCGCGCCCAACGGCAATCTCCGCGTGACGCTCAACGTTTCTTTCGGCGGCGGCACCCAGTCCCAGGTCCCGTGGCGCGGCTGGATGATCGAGATCACGCCCGACGGAAAACTCACCCCCATCGCCGCCGGCCTGCGCTCGCCCGCCGGCTTCATGCTCACGTCGCAAGGCACGTGGCTTTACTCGGAAAATCAGGGCGAGTGGGCCGGCTCCGGTCGCGTCACGGAAATCCAGCCCGGCGATTTCATGGGCCACGAGGCTTCCCTCGCGTGGGCGCATCTGCCCGGTTCGCCCGTGACCGTTCGCCCCTCCGACATCACCAGCTTTGAAAAACCGATGGTCGAGGTCGCGAAAAAAATCCCTTCCCTCCGCCTCCCCACCGTCTGGCTGCCGCACACCATTTTCGGCATCTCCAACTCCGGCCTCACCGAAGACACCACCGGTGGAAAATTCGGCCCCTTCGCCGGCCAGTTCTTCGTCGCCGATCAAGGTCAGAGTAAAATCATGCGCATCTCCCTCGAGCGCGTGAGGGGCGTCTGGCAGGGCGCCGCCTACGCTTTCCGCGAGGGCTTTCAAAGCGGAATTCTTCGCATCGCTCACGGTGAAGACGGCTCGCTCTTCGTCGGCGAGACCAACCGTGGTTGGGGCTCCGTCGGCCCGAAAAACGAGGGCCTCGAACGCCTCGTCTGGACCGGTGAAACGCCTTTCGAAATCAAAACCATCACCGCCCAGCCCGACGGATTTCTCCTCACCTTCACCAAGCCCGTCGACCGCGCCATCGCCGAAAATCCCGCCAGCTACGGCGTCGCCGGCTTCACCTACCTCTACCACAAACCTTACGGCAGTCCGCCCATTAACCGCCTCTCGTGCCCCGTGCGCAAAATCATCGTCGCCCCCGACGGCCTCAGCGTGCGCCTCGCCGTCGGCTGCCTCCGTGAGGGTTACATTCACGAAATCAAAACCGCCGGCCTCCGCTCCGCGCCAAACTCCGATCCGATCCTCCATCCCACTGCTTACTACACCCTCAACCAAATCCCTAACGGCGACCGCATCATCCCGGTCAATCCGCGCGACGCCGAACTCTGCGTCGCCGCCGTCCCCGCCTCCGCGACCGCACCGACCGCGAAGCACCCCACCATCGCGCCCGCCGACTGGCCCAATCCCGAGGGCGACCGCACGCTCCTTGTCGGCACCCAGACCGGCCTCAAGTTCAACGTCACCGAGCTCACCGTGAAAGCCGGCGAAACCGTCCAACTCGTTTTCCGCAACACCGACGACATGCTCCACAATTTCGTTCTCTGCGCTCCCGGCACCGGCCAGTCCGTCGGCACCGCCGCCCTCGCCCTCGGCCTCGACGGTCCCGCGAAAAACTACGTGCCCGACTCGCCCGACGTCCTCTACCACACCGCGCTCACCCAGCCCGGCTCCTCCGACCGCATCCTCTTCACGGCCCCCGCCACACCCGGCGACTACGACTACATCTGCAGTTCCCCCGGCCACGCCGCCCTCATGCGCGGCGTCCTCCATGTGACCGCCCCATAAAAAATTTCTCCTCTCTATGAAACGCCTCGCCCTCCTCCTCGCCCTCACCGCCATCGCCCCGCTCGCCCGCGCCGCCAACGCCCCGTCGTGGTCCCCCGTCGAGACTGTTGGCAAACTCAACGCCCGCCACGAAGCCGCCTTCATCGCCGTAGATAAAAAAATTTACCCCCTCGGCGGCCGACGCATCCAGCCCGCCGAGATCTTCGACCCCGCCACGAGCACGTGAACGCACGGCGCGCCTCCGCCCGTCGAGGTCCACCACTTCCAGCCCGTCGTCTGGGAGAAAAACCCTGGCTGGTCGGCGCCATGACCGGAAAATACCCGAAGGAACAGGCCCTCGATCACATCCCCGTTTACGACCCCGCCACCGACACCTGGTCGCGCGGCCCCGCCCTCCCGGAAGGTCGCCGCCACGGCGGTGCCGGCGCCGTGATTCACGAGGGCAAACTCTACGTCGTTTGCGGCATCATCAACGGCCACTGGGACGGCCCCGTCGCGTGGCTCGACGTCGGCGATCTGAAAACCGGCGCGGGGAGTCGTCTCCCCGACGCGCCCCATGCCCGCGATCATTTCCCAGCCACCATCATCGCCGGCAAACTCTACGCGGTCGGCGGTCGCCGCTCCTCCGCCGCGACCAACGAAGTGTTCACGCTCCTCGAACCCGCCACCGATGTCTTCGATCTAAAAACCGCCGCGTGGTCCACGCTGCCCGCGCCGTCCGGCAACCTCCCCACCCCGCGCGCAGCGTTTACCGCGACGGCGAGGGCACCGACCACGCCTCGCAACACGCGAATCTCTTCCCGCTCGCCTTCGGCCTCGTGCCGGAAAACGAGCGCGCCCGCGTCACCGCCTTCGTCGTCTCGCGCGGCATGGCCTGCTCGGTTTACGCCGCGCACTATCTCCTCGAAGCCCTCCTCGATCACGGCGCCGCCGAGGTCGCGCTCGCGCTCATCACCGCGCCCGGCGACCGCAGTTGGAAACACATGGTCGAGAGCGGCACCACGATCACGTGGGAAGCGTGGCACCAGCGCTACAAGCCCAACCAGGATTGGAACCACGCGTGGGGCGCCGCGCCCGCGAATCTGTTTCCCCGTTACGTGCTCGCCGCGCGCCCGCTCGCGCCCGGCTGGAGCCGCGCCGCGATCCGTCCGCACCCCGGCGCGCTCGCCACCGCCGAGGGAAAAATCCCGACGCCGCGCGGCCCGATCCTCATCGCGTGGCAAAAAGACCCCGCAAACTTCCGTCTCTCCGTCACGGTGCCCGCCGGCATGAGCGCACAGGTCGAACTCCCCGCCGCTCCCGCGTCGCGCGGCGTGTTCAGCGGCGAAAAACCCGTGCGCGCCCACCGCACCGGCGACCGCTGGATCATCGACGACGCCGTCACGGGCACCGCCGCGTTTGAGGCGAAGTGACCGCCCCGATCTTCGCGGACGCGTTGGCCTCATGGGCTACGGGGTAATTCGTGCTCGACTAGGAAACGTATCCTAGGACACCGTTTTTCACCCCAGTCGAGCGCCCCCATTCCGCTCACCCAGTCGAACTGCTGCGACCGCGCCGCACGCCAAATCGGCCGCAGCTCATCGCTGTCAACCAACCCCACCCCATGCGCTCACGCCTGCTCCCGGCCTTGTTATCCCTGTTACTTCTCACCGCCTCCGCCCGCGCCGCCACCCTCTCCGGCAATGTATCCAACGTCGCCACCGGCAACCTCCTAGAGGGCGCGCGCGTGGAAATCCCCGCCCTCCATCTCACCACGCTCACCGACAAGACCGGTCGTTACGTCTTTTCTGCATTGCCTCCCGGCGCGCATGAGCTCGTCGCCTCCTACACCGGGCTCGATACCACGAACGCCACCGTCACCGTCGCAGCCGGCGCGGCGACCACCCGAAATTTCGACCTCTCCACTGGGATCTACAAACTAGAGGCGTTCAAAGTCACCGGTGAGCGCGAGGGAGACGCCGCCGCCATCACCGCCCAGCGCAACGCCCCCAACCACAAAAGCGTCACCGCCACCGACTCCTTCGGGAATCTACCCAATTTCACCATCGGCGAGGTCGTCACGCGCCTGCCCGGCATCGTCTCCGACACCGACGCCGGCGGCGCCCTCAACGTCGGCTCCATTCGTGGCGTCGGCCTCAATACCTTCACGATGGACGGCGGCCAGATCACCAGCCAGGGCGCGCTCGGCCGCGGGGCTGCGCTGAATACAATGACGGCGACAATGTTCGAGTCCGTTGAACTCATCAAGGGCCACACGCCCGAGAGCGGAGCCGATTCGCTCGGCGGCACCGTGAATTTCAAGACCCGCTCCGCCCTCACCATGCGCGAGAAGCGCCGCGTCACTTACAATTTTTCCAGCCGCTTCGTCCCGGCGTTCACCGACCAGATCCCGATTCGCCACCAGCACCGCGCCCACCAACTCCTCAACGTCGGCTACCAGGAGGTCTTCGGCATCCTCGGCGCCGAGCGCAACCTCGGCGTCTCTCTCAATCTTTTCCAAAGCGAGGAGGCTCGCGGCTGGTTCAACACCGTGCGCGATTTTCAAAACACCACCGCGTCGCCCGCCTACCTCTGGGACTACCGCACGCAAAACACCTACAACCACCGCCGCCAGTTTAGCGGCAGCGTGAAGGTAGATTTCCGCTACTCGCCGTCCACCAAGCTCACCTTCGCGCTCAACGCGATCGACCACTCCGAGGTATTCCGCCGCCAATACGACACCCGCGCCTTCACCACGCAGGCGATCGTCACCGCCGCCAACGCCTCCGGCGTGCGCCCCGGCTTCACCGACCGCATCACGGAAGTAAACGCCGGCCCCGCCTCCGTCATCGACGTCACCGTGACCGGGCCGCGGAATTTTTTCAACCGCCAGCGCCGCGTCAGCCTCGGGGCCGAGCATGAGTTCGGCCCCTGGTCCATCGACTACTCCGCCGTTTACAACCAGACGCACATCAACATCGGCGAGGGCGAGGGCGCGATCCTCACCAACCGCATCGCCAACGTCGGCTGGATCCTCGACCGCACCCAGTCCGATCTGCACCCGCGTTTCATCCAGACGAACGTCACCGCCGCCAACGACATCACGAATCCCGCGAACTACCGCCCCAACGGCACGATGTCCAATGGCAACAACAACAACGACCACGAGATCAACGAAGAGCGCGCCAATGTGCGCTACCGTTTCGGGACCACCGTTCCGCTCTCGCTGAAGGCCGGTTTCCATCGCCGCGACCAGTGGGTGGACGAGGGCAGCATCTCGCGCCGTTGGGCTTATACCGGGACGACCGCCTTACCCGCTAATCCCAACATCGTCCTGTCCGAGACGCTCGGCGTCGGCTCCCGTATCCCGCAATGGGAAGCGTCCGATTTCATCCGCAACCGCCGCCCCATCGATCCGTCGCTGTGGCGCGAGGACGCCTACTTCCACGAGTCGAACAAGTTCATCGCCGAGCGCTCCGTCACCGAGGTCGTCACCTCCGGCTACGTGCAGGCGCAGGGAAAATTCGGTGAGTCCGGCCTGCTTGGCCGCACCGGTTTTCTCACCGGCGTCCGCACCGAGAAAACCGAAACGGAAAGCCAGGGCTACGTCCGCTCCCGCACGCCGAGCACCGCCGCGCAGCAACTCGCCGATCCCGTCGGCTCCGCCCAGCGCGACTACGCTGGCACGCGCCGCCGCCTTGAGGGCGGCTACACCAAGTCGTTTCCGAGCGTCCACCTTACCCACGATATTACCGCCGACGTGAAGGCCCGCGCCAGTTGGTCCACCGCCTACGGCAAACCCGGCATGGCCAACCTCCTCCCCAACGAAACCGTCTCCGTCGATGCCGACGGCAACAATCTGCTCACGATCAATAATCCGAGCCTGCGGCCCCAGACCTCCTCGAACTGGGATCTTGATCTCGACTGGTATTTCGAACCGGTCGGCAATCTCTCGCTCGGATTTTTCCACAAGACGATCAAAGACTACCTCGTCACCGGTATTCCGGGACCGACTGTCCCGACGGGCAATGACAACGGCTACAACGGCGACTACGCCGGCTACCAGACGCGCACGAGTTCCAACGCCGGCTCCGCCATCATCCAAGGCTGGGACTTCGCCTACCGTCAGCAGTTCAACTTCCTCCCCGGCGTGCTGAAGGGCCTGAGCGGCATGGTCAACTACACCTACCAGCAGATTCGCGGCGATTTCGGCGGCACGACCGTCCGCCGCACGGGCGAAGTCGCGGGCTTCACCCCGCACTCCGGCAACGCCAGCCTCACGTGGCGCTGGCGCAGCTTCAGCACGCGCTACCTCGTCAACTACTCCGGCCCGCGCATCACCGCTTTCACCGCCGCCACGCCCGGCCGTAACATCTACCGCGCCGCGCGCACCGTGATGAACCTCGGCTTCGGCTATCAGGTCAGCCCGCGCGTCACGCTCACCTGCGACATCGATAATCTCACCAACGAGCCGCAGCTCTTTTACCGCTACACCCGCGACCAGCTCCAGAGTGTCAGCGTCCACGGCACTGCCGTCACCCTCGGCGTCAGCGGGCGGTTCTAGCCTCTACCCCATGCCAATCCACCGACTGTTCCCCATCGCGACCGTCGTGCTCCTGTGCGCGGGTCTCCGCGCCGCCGACGGTGCCGCCACCCTCTCCGGCAACGTCTCCAACCTCGGCACCGGCAGTCTCCTCGAAGGCGCGCGCGTGGAAATCCCCGCGCTCGGCGTCTCCGTCCTCACCGACGCCACCGGCCGATACATCCTCCCTGCTTTACCCACCGGCACCCACGAAATCGTCGTCACCTACACCGGCCTCGATGTCCAGCGCGCGAGTGTCACGGTCGGCGGGGCTGCCGCTACCACGCGCGACTTCGATCTCACGGCCGCCATCTACCAACTCGCCGCCTTCAAGATCACCGGCGAACGCGAGGGCTTCGCCTCGGCGATCACCGCCACGCGCAACGCCGACAACGTCAAAAACGTCGTCGCCACCGATCAGTTTGGGAATCTCCCCAACCTCAACGCCGGCGAAGTCGCGATGCGCCTTCCCGGAGTCTTCGGTGCCATCGACGACACGGGCAACAGCTTCGGCTTTGTCGTCCGCGGCATGCCCACTGGCCTCAACACCACCACGATGGATGGCGCGATGATGACCGGGCAGGGCTCGCTCAATCGCACCACCGTGATAAACAATATCACGAGCACGATGTTCGAGGCCGCGGAGGTTACCATGGGCCACCGCCCCGACGAAGGGGCCGATTCCCTCGGCGGCACGATCAATTTTCGCAGCCGCTCGCCGCTGACACTCCGCGAAAAACGCCGCATCAACTACAGTGTGGCGGGCCGGCTCGCGCCGTCGTTCACCCAACAAATTCCGCTCCGGCGCGAGCATCCGTTTCACCAGATTCTCAATCTCGGCTGGCAGGAGGTCTTCGACGCCTTCGGTGGCCAGCGCAACCTCGGCATCGCGCTCAACCTCTTCAGCAGCGAGACCGCCCTCGGCTGGTTCAACACCACGCGCGACTACGAAAACACCCCTAACCGCCCGGCCTACCTTTGGGACTACCGCACCACCGAGGTCTACAGCCACCGCCGCCAAAATTCCATCAATCTGAAAACCGACTACCGCCTCTCGCCGAACACCAAGCTCATGTTCCTCGTCATGGCCGTCGACCACTCGGAGGTTTTTCGCCGCAACTACGACACCCGCGCCTTCACCAACCAGACCGCCCCCAACGCCACCACCTCCGGCGTGGTCCCCGGCTACACCGATCTCATCACCACCGTGCGCGCCGTGCCCACGTCCATCATCGACGTCACCCAGACCGGCCCGAACAATTTCTTCAACCGCCTGCGCCGCTTCGATGTCGGGGCCGAGCAGAAATTTGGCCGGCTCGAGCTCGACTACGCCTTCCGCCGCACCGGCACCCACATCAACATCGGCAGTGGCAACGGCGGCGTCCTCACGAACCGGATTTCCAACGTCGGCTGGATTCTCGACCGCACGAATTCAAACCTCTACCCAACCTTCACCCAGACCAACGTCACCGCCGCGAACGACATCACCAACCCCGCCAACTACCGCCCGAACGGCTTCCTTTCGAACAACAACACCTCGAGCAAACAGGACGTCGACGAGCTCCGGTTCAACGCCCGGATCGTGCTGCCGGTTGCGGTGCCCGCGTCGTTCAAGACCGGCTTCTCGTGGCGCGAGCAGGCCTACAAAGACAAAAGCCAAAGCCGCCGCTGGACCTACCTCGGCACCACCGCCCTCCCCGCCGATCCGTCGCTCGTGATGTTTGACACGCTCAAGACTGGCCGTCGCCTCCCACAGTGGCAGGCCACGGATTTCATCAGCGAACGGCAGATCATCAATCCGGCGCTCTGGCGCGAAGACGCTTATTTTTTCCAGCAAAACCACTTCACCGGCACCCGCTCCATCACCGAGGATGTAACCGCCGTGTATGGGATGGCGCAGGTGCGTTTCGGCCGCACCGGCATTCTGGCCGGCGTGCGCCGCGAGACCACCGAGACGGACAGCTCCGGCTACATCCGCTCGCGCTCCCCCAGCTCCGCCGCCGAGCAAACCGCCGATCCCGTCGGCTCCGCTCAGCACGACTACGCCGACAATCTCCGCGTTCGCCATGGCCGTTACGCCGATGCGTTTCCCAGCATCCACCTCACGCGCGACCTCACGCCGAACCTCCGCGCCAAGCTCAGTTGGTCCACCAGCTTCGGCCGCCCCGCGTTGAGCAACTCAATCCCGAGCGAAACCGTCGCGCCCAACGCCAATCCTCCCACCATCACGCTCAGCAATCCCGGCCTTCTGCCCCAGCGCGCGGAAAATTGGGATGCGAATCTCGCCTACTACTTCGAACCCGCCGGCACGTTTTCCGTCGGGTTTTTCCGCAAGGCGATCAAGAACTACATCGTGACGGCCATCGAGTCTGGCACCGTCGCCTCCGGCACCGACAACGGTTTCAATGGCGACTACGCCGGCTACACGATCTTGGAATCCGCCAACGGCGGCCGCGCCTTCGTGCAGGGCTGGGAGTTCAACTACTCGCACCAGCTCACGTTTCTCCCCGGCCTGCTCCGGGGTCTCGCCGTTTCCAGCAACGCCACCCTCCTCGAAACCCACGGTGATTTTGGCGGCACGACTAATCGCTCCACCAAACAGGTCGCCGGCTTCGTCCCGCGCAACGGCAACGTCAGCCTCTCGTGGCGCTACCGCAGCTTCAGCACCCGCGTGCTCGCCAACTACGCGGGCACCTACCTGCAGACCTACGCCGGCACCACTCCGTGGCGCAATATCTACCGCGCCCCGCGCACCACTGTGACGCTCGGCCTCGAATACCGCGTCCGCCCGTCCGTCTCGCTGACGTGCGATATCGATAACCTCACCAACGCCCAACAATTCCAATACATCGGCATCGCCGACCAAATCAAAACCCTCAGCATCCCCGGCACCACGATCACGATGGGTCTCCGCGGGCAATTCTAAGAAAACATCATGCCAAGTCTCCGCCTCAGTCTCCTCGTCCTCCTCTCATTCGTCGCGCTCCGTGTCTCCGGTGCCGAGAAACCGCTCAACATCCTCGTCCTCTACGCCGACGACTGGCGCTTCGATACCCTCGGCTGCGCCGGCGATCCCACCGTCAAGACTCCCGTCCTCGACCAGCTCGCGCGCGAGGGCGTGCGCTTCACGCACAACTGCGTCACCACCGCGATCTGCGGTGTGAGCCGCGCCACGCTCTTCACCGGCCAGTGGATGGCGCGCCATGGTAATCCCGCCTTCGCGATGTTCAAGACGCCATGGGCCGAGACCTATCCAGGCATCCTCCGCGCTCACGGCTACCACACGGGCCACGTCGGCAAATGGCACAACGGCACCTTCCCCCAGGAGAACTTCGATTTCGGCCGCGCTTACAGCGGCACCCATTGGATGAAGGAGCCCGATGGCTCGATGATTCACGTCACGCAGAAAAACGAGCGCGACGCCCTCGAGTTTCTCCGCACCCGCCCCGCCGATAAACCCTTCGTCCTCACCCTCGCGTTCTTCGCCACTCACGCCGAAGACCAGAATCCCCTCCAATATCTCCCGCAGCCCGGCAGCATGGCGCTCTACAACGACAGCATCGTGCCCGTGCCGAAGACCGCCACCGACGCGCATTTCCGACGCCTCCCGCCCTTCATCGCCAACGAGGAGAATGAGGGCCGCGTCCGCTGGCATTGGCGTTTCGATACGCCCGAGAAATTCCAGACGATGATGAAAAACTATTACCGCCTCGCCACCGAGGTGGACACCACCTGTGGCCGCGTCCTCGCCGAATTGAAAAAACAGGGCGCGCTCGACCACACGCTCGTCATCTTCACCGGCGACAACGGCTACTTCCACGCCGAACACGGTCTCGCCGACAAGTGGTATCCTTACCAAGAAAGCATCCGCACCCCGCTCATCGTCCGCGACCCGCGGTTACCGGCCGCGAAACGCGGCACCACCGACGCCAACTTCACCCTCAACGTCGACCTCGCCCCCACCATCCTCGCTGCTGCCGGCCTCCCCGCCCCCGGGCGGATGCAGGGCCGCGACCTCGCCCCGCTCTACCTCGCGAAATCCGCTCCCGCCTGGCGCACGGAATTTTTCTACGAGCACGCCACGATCAAAAACATCAAATTCATCCCCTCCTCCGAAGCCCTCGTCCGCAAGGATGTGAAGTATGTCTATTGGCCCGACTTCAAGCACGAGGAACTCTTCGACCTCCGCGCCGACCCCCTCGAAGAAAACAATCTCATCACCGACCCCGCCCGCGCCGCGCAACTCGCCGCGCTCCGCACCCGCTTCGCCGAACTCAAAGCCGCCGCCCGCTGATTTTTCCCATGCGCCTCCTCCGGCTCGCTCGTTCTCTCTGCCTCGCTGGTCCTCCCGCTCTGCTGCGCCGCACTCCGCGCCGCCGACACTCCGCCCAACATCGTTATGATCATCTCCGATGATCAGCTCTGGAGCGACTACGGCTTCATGGGCCATCCCCATCTCCAGACGCCGAACATCGACCGCCTCGCGCGCGAAAGCCCCGCCTTCAAGCGCGGCTACGATGTTAGCAGTCTTTGCTGCCCGAGCCTCGCAACGATGATCACCGGCCTCCACCTGCACGAGCACACGGTCACGAGCAACGACCCGCCCATGCCCGCCGGCATGACGCCGCGCGAGTTCAACCCCAGCGCCGCCTTCCGACGCCGGTCGTGATGTGATGAGCCGGCACCTCACCGAGGCCGGCACTCTCCCGACCATGCTGAAGGAAAAAGGCTACCTCAGCCTGCAAACCGGAAAGTGGTGGCTGAAGAGCTACACCAACGGCGGTTTCACCCACGGCATGACCAAGGGCGGCCGCCACGGCGACGTCGGTCTCGATATCGGCCGCAAGACCATGCAGCCCATCGACGAATTCATCGCCGAGGCGCGCACCGCTAAAAAACCGTTCTTCGTCTGGTATGCGCCGATGATGCCGCACGATCCGCACACGCCTCCCGAGCGTATCCTCGCCAAATACCACGACAAAACCCCCAGCCTCCCCGTCGCCAAATACTGGGCGATGGTCGAGTGGTTCGACGAGACCTGCGGCGAACTCATCAAACACATCGAAGACGCGGGCCTGAAGGAAAACACGATCTTCGTCTATCTCTCCGACCACGGCTGGATCACCCACCCCGTCACCGGCCGCTTCGCGGACAAATCGAAGCAGAGCCAATCCGACGGCGGCACCCGCACTCCCATCATGGTCCGCTGGCCCGGCCGCGTGAAGCCGTCGATGTCGCCCGACCTCGCCGAGGCGATCGATCTGGTGCCTACGTTGCTGACTGCTGCAAGACTCACTCCTGCGAAAAATCTCCCCGGCATCAATCTTCTCGACCCGTCGCCGTCGCCGCGCGCAAAGCGATCTACGGCGAATGCTTCACGCACAACTTCGTCGACCTCGAAATTCCCGCCACGAGCCTCCGCTGGCGCTGGATCATCGATGGCGACCACAAGCTGATCGTGCCTTACGCAAAAAATCAGCCCACGGACGTCGTCGAGTTCTACAACCTCGCTGCCGACCCCACCGAGGAAAACAACCTGGCTGCCACCAACCCGGCCCGCGTGAAAACCCTCGCCGCCAAGCTCGATGCTTGGTGGCAGCCCTGAGCGCTTACGTCATCCTCCCGCCGCCCGGGCCCAATCACCTCATGCTCGCCCCGGGCGGGCGGTGCTTTCCCGGATGACCAGCTCCGTGGGAAAAACCGTCTGCGATGGCCGCACTGGCGATTTCCCTGCGATGCGGTGAATCAGCAGACTCGCCGTGCGCGCAACCATGTCCTCGATCGGCTGAGAAATCGTCGTGAGGGCGACCGGGAGATATTCGGCGAGCGGTATGTTATCGACGCCGATCACCGAGAGATCGCGCGGCACGCTCAAGCCCTCGTCCACCGCCGCCCGCATCGCGCCGATGGCGGAGAGGTCGTTGAGCGCAATCAAAGCCGTCGGCCGCTTGAACTTGGTTTGCCGGATCAAATCGCGAAACGCGTTTCGCGCGCTGGCGATGTGGTGCTCGCACCGCACGAACGAAATGTTTTCCGCCGCGATTCCCTTCGCCACGAGCAGACTGCGGAAGAGTTCCGGGCGCTTGCCGTCGTCCTGCCCCTTCGCGAGCGCGCAGAGAAACGCGAAGCGCTGATGGCCCAGCCCGACGAGGTGCTCGATCGCCTGGGCGAAACCCGCGGAGAAATCGCTCACCACCGAATCGATCGGCAGAGGAAGGTCGGGCTTCGCCGCCAGCGCCACCGCCGGCGGTCCGCTCGTCGCCAGCCCGGCGAGAAACGGACGATGCAAATCAGGATCGCTCACGATGAGCGCCACACCGTCCACCTGCCGGTCGAGGATCGACTGGAAACAATGCTGCTCCGCCGCCAAATCGTTGCGCGTGTGTTCGAGGATCAGGTCGTAGCCGTGCGCGGCCACCGCCCGGTCCAGACAGTCCGCCAGCACCGGATAAAACGGATTGTGCAGATCGGGCACCACGAGGCCGATCGTGTTAAAGCGACCGAGCCGCACACTTTGCGCCGCCTTGCTCGGCCGGTAGTTGAGTTCCTTCGCCGCGAGCAACACCCGCTCCTTCGTCTCTTTCGAGGCCCAAGAGTCCGGTCGGTGATTGAGAATGGTCGAGGCCGTGTTCGGCGCCACTCCCGCGCGCGCAGCGACATCAATCAAGCGGGCTCTCTTTGGTAGGTTCAAGAGTGAGACGGTAACGATTTCATTGAGAGCGTTGGAACCTCAAAATTTTCTTTGTGCTTCGGCGGCGGACGCAGGGGCCCGCAGCCGTGCTTGGATTTCGTTCACGCGGACGAGCGAGAGCGGATAAAACCCGATCGCCAGCGCCGCCAGTCCCAGCCCCAGCAGCGGAGTGACCACGAGCGTCGCGCGCAGCCCGAGGAGCGTCGGCCACGCGGGGAGGCCGTCGGTCACATAGCCGCAACGACTCACCAGGTAGCCGCCGAGGAGCGCCGCCACGGCGAAGGCGATTTTCTGTTCCAGCGCATAGACCGCCCCGTAGAGCCCTTCGCGCCGCTGTCCGCTCTCGAGTTCATCGCTGTCGCAAACATCGGCGTTCATCGTGGCCGACATCAGCCACACCCCCTGCATCCCCCACCCGATCAGCCCATATGAAACGACGGCCAAATAGGGGTGGGCCGGGAGCAGAGTGAACCACAGCGAGGCAAATCCTCCGGCCCCGACCGCGAGCGACGTGAGCGCGGCCCGGCGTTTGCCGAGACGCACCGAGAGCGCGGTCGTCACCGGCACGCCTGCCAGCGACCCGAGCATTTGCGCGGTGCCGAGCGCACCGGTCAAATTAGCCGCCGCCTGCTGATCGCCGTGAAACAAATAGTAGATGCTCAGCAGCAGCGCAACGGTGACCGGCGAATACATGCCCACAATCGCGCAGAAATTCATGGCGAGCATGTGCACGAACGGACGATTACGGAGCGTCGCCCACACCGCCGCGCGCAGGGGAATTTTCGCCTTGGCTGGCCCGACGACATTTTCGCGGCAGGTGATCGCCGGCACCAGGCAGGACACGAGAATCAGCGCTCCGACTCCGGCTCCCACCCAGCGTGCCCCGGCAAGAATCGCCGCGGACGAGACCACGCCACCCGTTCCGGCTCCGCCGACCAACAACGTTAACTTGTAGAGCCACGGCAGGCCCAGTCCACCCACGAGCCCCACCATCATCCCCCAACCCTGTAACCGGGTGCGCTCGTGATAGTCGCTGGTCAGCTCCAATCCCAGCGCCCGATACGGCACGAGAAACACACTGTAGGCCGCGTAGAACAGCATCGACGTCACCAAGAAATACGCCGCCAGTGCCGTTTGGCTCCACCCCTTCCCCGCCGGCGGAAACCACAGCAGCGTCATCGTCAGCCCAAGCGCGATCGCGCCCCAAAAAACGAAGGGACGGCGACGGCCCCACTTCCCCTGCCAGCGATCCGACCAAACTCCAATGACCGGATCGAAAAATGCATCGAGCAGACGAGGCAGCGCCAGCGCCCAGCCCGTCAGTTCCGGCGCTACGCCGAGGGCCACCGTGTAAACCGGATCCTTGAGCTGCCCGATGGTATTGCCCGCGTAGTTGTCGCCGAGCGAGCCGATGGCCCACGTGAATTTGCTGCCGAGGGAAAGACGTGGCTTGGCCTCGGCGGCACGGATATCGTCGGGTTCAGGAGTGGTCACGAGGGGCGATCATGGTGTCACCCATCCGACCCGTTCTGCACACGTTTTCCAATCTCGATCTCCGGCAGGGAGGTGCACGCCGCGCGCCACGCGACGGGCGGCTCAATCGGGGAATGCTATCACTCGTTCCCGGCAGTCGTCGTGACGAGAATGCTCAAAACGGCATCGCGCCGAGGTTTAATGCGCGGTCGACGAACCAGGCGGTCCCGAACCCGGCGAGGGCGATGCACAGGACGGTGACCAAGCTGCGCTGGTGTTTGGATTTTCGCAGCCATGCGACGCAGGGGATCGCGGCGGCGACGAAAGCGAGCTGACCGGCCTCGACGCCGAGGTTGAACGAAAGCAGGCAGCGGACGAGGCCCGTCGTGGGAAGGTTCATTTCTCCGAGGACGTTCGCAAAGCCGAACCCGTGGATGAGACCGAAGAAGAACGTGAGCAACCAGCGGCGCTCGGTGGGAGCGCCGCGCAAGTTCTGCACGGCGACGTAGACGATGGTGGCGGCGATGCCGCTTTCGACGAGACGCACCGGGAGGCGCACGACCTCCAGCGCGGCGAGAATGAGCGTGACGCTGTGCGCGACGGTGAACGATGTGACGATCTTCACGAGTTCGCGAAAGCGGCTGGCGAGGACGAGAGCGAGGAGAAAGCAGAGGTGATCGTAGCCGAGAAAAATGTGCCGGACACCAAGGCGAAAAAATTGCGCGAGGCGTTTCCAGAGCGGTGGTTCGTAGCCCGTCACGTAGTCGTAGTCGGGTTCGAAGCGCGTGAACGTGACCTCGTGTTTCTCGCCGCGGTGCTCGAACGAGCCGAGAATCGTGTGGCGCTCGCTGAGCGGGGCGATGAAGCGGAAGGCGAGGACGATTTTCTCGAGCGGTTCGTCGATGGGACGGCGAAAGTCGAAATGGATGAGCCCGCTTGCCGTGTGGTAGTCGGTCTCGACAATGGCGTCGCCGGCATCGGGCGGCCAGACGACGTCCACCGGTTCGCCGAAATCCGCCGATTCGTCATTGAGGTCCACGGCGATGTGGCGGCGCAGGAACGCGTGAATCGCCGGCAGCCCGCGCTGCAACTCGGCGCGTGAGATGCGGTGGTCGCCATCGGCGTCGAGCGCCGCAATCTTTTGCAGCGCGAAAAGATCGTAGGTGAAGCGGAACGCCACCTCGCGCTCGCCGAGCGTGACGCGGGCGTAGCTCGTGTCGGGGTTATGAGCGAGGGCGGCGAGCGGGGCGAGGAGGACAAGGACCGCGAGTAGCGCGTGACGGACGCCGCGTTTTGTCGGGCTGCCGCTGGCCGGCAGGCTGTCGCGGTTGTGGCGTCCGTCGCGTGACGGCCCGGCGGCGAACGCCGGCTCTACAGGGAGAATCGGTCCGATCAACGGGACTTCGGCTCGTATTTGATCCACATCGGTGAGGCCCAGACGAGTTCGCCGACGGTTTCGCCTTTGCCGGCCACCTGCTCGCCGCGCACGTAGTAGTAACTCGTTTTACCGAGCTCGGGCTTCGGGTCGGTCCACGTGTATTCCACCTCAGCCTTGTTGGGTTCGCCGAGGAGGATTTCGACGTCGTCCTTTACGAGCGTGACCTTCTTGAAGGGCTCGGTGCCGGTGAATTTCACGTGCACGGTGGGCGCGGTGGCGGAAGTGAACTCGTCGCCCATCATGTAAGTGCGGCCACCGGTGGTGCAGGTGTATTCGGCGATAATGTTGTCGGTCGCGGCGTAGGTGTGGCGGAGCCGCATCGCCTTGAGGAGTGCCTCACGGGAATTATTTTCCGCGACGACGAGCGAGTAGCTGATGTGCGTGGAGCCGTGGTCGCTGCTCGACTCGAACGCGAAGCGGTAGCCGCGCTGGAGCGCGAGGTTGATGAAGCCGGTGGGCTCCCAGCCGCCGATCGCATCGGCGGCAGTAGGGCTGCGCGGCGCGCCAGGGCGCTCGTAGTTCTGGCGCGCGCCCTGGTAGATCTCGACCATCGGCTCGAAGGGCCCGCCCCAGTCGCGCCAGTCGGTGCCCATGCTCGTGGACGAGGTGTGCGAAGCGCATACGCCGTCGAATTTCTTGAGGTAGTCGAACAGCATCAGCGTGTCGGGCGCGTGGATTTCCGGCGTGCGCTCGGTCTTCGGGAGACGCGGGAGCGTGCGGACGCCGCGCTGGGCGAACACGACATTCCGGTGACCCTCGGGAAACGCTACGCTGCGCTCGTAGGTGAACGGCGGCTCGAACGCGCCCGGGATGCGGAAGGCGTCGGTGGTTTTTTGCGTGAGCCACCACGTGTATTCGCGGCCGGCGCCGTTGTCGTGGTCGCCGTTGCCGAGCCAGTCCATCGCGGCAACATCGATCGCATAGCGCCACATGTCCTCGAGCGGGCCGTCGTTGCCGCCGTCGCCGGAGATTTCGGTGTGGCGGTGAAACTCGCCGCGGATGACGCGGAGATTTTGGCCCTCGTGCGCGAAACGGTAGGCGCGAATGGTGGCGACCTCCTGGCGTTCCTTCTCGGTAGCGGGTGTGGCTTTCGCGGCGGCGTTGGGATTGACACGCGCGGGGCGGAGGGTGGCGATGACGGGGGTTGCGGGCATCTCAAGGCGCGCGAAGAAAAGGTCGTTGTCGAAGGGATCCCGATCACTGCCGAGCCCGGCGTTGACGTTGCCGGCGCGCGGCCCCTCGATGTGTCGGCTCTGGCGGTGGTCGCTGGAGTTCGCGACGACGATGCCGCCGGCGGGATGCGCGGCGACGGCGGGAAGGTTGTAGAGGAGATTGTCGGAGTGTGGGAGAAGGATGGGGCCGATCCATTTCGTGCCGTCGTAGTAGGTGGCGTAGTTCATCCACACGGAGCCGAGCGGTGATTGGAAATTTCCCTCGCGGGCGCGGGCGAGCAGCCAGATGCGGCCGTCGCGATCACAAGTGATGCGGCCGAGGTTGTTGTAGATGCCGGCGCCGGCTTCCTCGGCTTCCGCGCCGGAGGTGCGGGCGGGCGCGTCAACTTCGGGACGGCGCACGGGAAGCGCGGCCGGACCGCGGCGCATCCGCGCGCCGGGCAAGCCCTGCGCGACGGCGACCTCGGGTGCGAGCCACTTGCCCCCCTCAAGGATTCTCATGCCAATCTGGCGATCACGGTAGAGGCCGATGCCTTCGTCGCGCACGAGGGCACCCCAGTCTTTGCCCCACGTCGCGCCGCTCGATTCCCAGCAAACCCAGAGGCGGTTTTGCAGATCGTAAGTGAGGGCGGGGCGCGCCTCGTATTGGGGCGAGTTGGCGACGGGCTGCGGCGCGGCGGGTTTGCCGGCGGCATCGAATTCGCAGAGCCACACATCGTAGTCACCCTTATCGTAGGTGTCCCATGCGATGGCGACGCGGCCGTCGGGCGCGGTGGCGATGGCGGGTGTCCAGCAATTGCCGGTGTGCGTCGAGACGCGTGACTCGGCGGTCCAGTTGGCGCCGTCCTGATGGCGCGAGAGGATGCGGAAGCCGCCGTCGCGCACGCCCTGCCATGCGACCCAGACGCGGCCGGCCTTGTCGGTCGCGGCGACGGGGCTCACGTCGGAGCCGGCGTTTTGCGAGAGGTTGACCGGCGCGGTGAGGCTGCCGTTCTTGAAGGAGCGCGCCCAGATTTCGAAATTCGCGGAAGCGGTGGCGTTCCGCCACGCTTGGTTTTCGCTCCAGAAAATCCACACCGCGCCTGAGCCGTCCATCGCAAGCGCGGTTTTGTAGATGTCGCCCTTGCCCGCGGTCACGGCGATGGGCTCGCTGGCCTGACCGTTTTTCACGGTGCGCAACCAGATTTGATCACCGCCGGGCGGGGTGGCGAGGAACGAGAAGTCGTCGGGCGCCTTCGTCAGCTGGCGCGCGCGCTGGTCGCGATCGATGCCGGGCGTGAAACTCACATGTGCGACATACGATGTGCCGTCGGGCGCGACGACCACGGCCGGAAAATCGTCGTCTGTGCGCGTCTTCGTCAGCGATTGCGTGGCGGCAGTGCGCTCGACATCGACGGCGCCGCCCAGCATCTCGGCGACCTTGCCATAGGGGAGATCGGAAAGTTTGAAGACGAACTTGCCCTGCGGTGTGTTGACGCTGACGACGGAGTCTTCGGTGACGTCGACGAGGTGGAGGATCACACCGTTGTCCGCGATCGGGCCAGTGGCGGCGGCGGCGGCCTTGCCCTTTTTCTTTCCCGTGACGGTGGCGCCCTGTTTTTGGGCCTGAGCGTTGGAGCGGCGCACGGTGAGCGGGCGCGTCTCGGCTTTCCAGGCGTCGACGCCCTCGGTCTTGTCGTTTTGCTGGAAACGCCAGCCGCTCACGCTATCCACGCGGCCGGGGGCAACGGACGCGTTACCGTCCCACGTGGTGTTGGACTGATCGGTGAGACCGAAGCGGATGCGGACGCCGACTTCGTTGGCGCGAGCGAACGTGAGACCGGCAAGCAGGACGAGGCAGGCGAGGCGACGGAGGAGCGAGGGCATATTCGGGCGACGGGCGGGACGAACGGGGCGGGCGGAAAAAAGATGGCTTAGGAGTGAGGTTGGAAAGCGACGGCGTTGGAGCAAACGAATAACTGCGTGAGCCGAGTCCATAATGCACTCGGTGAACCCGAGCGGTGTCTCGCGCCCCGGCTCGCTCGAGCGGCCAGACCTTCACGTTGTCCACGACGATTCCCTGACCGTCCTTGCCGCCGACGCGAAACACGAGGCCGGGTTTCTTCGGGTGGAAATCCTTCGCCGTCGCGCGCCGGGCCTCCTTGCCCTCGACGCGCGCCACCACCTCGTAGCCCTTTACCTCGAGGAGCAGCGTGAACCACTCGCCTGCGCATCGCGGTCGCGCTTGACCACGGAGTAGAGTTTCAAGGCAAAGTGTTGTCCTTCCATAGGAACGTGTTCCAGACGAGGCCGAGGCGCAAAATACCGTCGTAGTCCGTGCCGCCGTTAGCCTCGACCGTCAGATTCCACGCGGAAACTTTCGCATCGACGAAGGCCAGCGACTGCATGAGGCGGATCTCGCCGAAGTAGGTCTTGAAAGCGAATTTTCGCCGCGCCGGCGCACCGCCTTCGAGGCGCGCGGTGCCGATCCGGTAGTCGGGTTAGTAGACGGGCTGAAATTCCAGCCAGTCAGCCCACGCGGACGCACCGCCGCGGAGGGCGGCCAACCTGATGAGAACAAAAATTCCTCGTCAGAATATTCAGGGAACGGGCTTCGCTGCGGGCGCAGCGGCGGTCGGGTTGGCGGCGGAGGTCGGGAAGTGGGTGCGGTTGACCATCGACATTTTCTCGATGCGCCAGCCCTCGGCGGTGCGTTTGCACCAGAATTCATACTGGCCGAATAGCAGCGTGTTCTTGCCCGGGTCGCCGTCACTGTGGAAGTGGCGGGCGTGCATCGAGGCGGTGACGTAGGCGCCATCGCCGTGAATCTCAAAAGTGAGAGGAATCATGAGATGCTGCGTGGCCTCAAATTTCTTAAAATACTCTGCGAGCGCCGCGCCGCGTTGCTCGGCGGTCTGCCGGCTGAATTTCCCATTCGTGCTGATCTCGTAGGTCTCGGTGAAGATCGACTTGTGGAGGGACCAGTCGCGAGTATCCACGCTATACGCGTAGGCGGTGACGAGGTCGGTGATCTCGGCGCGATCGAGCAGATAGGTGATTTTGGCCTCCAATGGCGCGGCCCGCAACACGGCGAAATCGGCCCGGTGTTTCGCCGCGTCGGCGTGCGAGGGCTCGGGATTCATGGCGACAGCGGACGGGGCGCTGACGCCGGCGGACGGGAGCAGGCACGCGAGGAGGAGGCAGCCGGCGGAGGTTTTCATTTGGAGGAAGGAGGAACGAAAAGCGTCGCGGCGGGATCGGCGGTCAGGCCCGACCAGAAACTCCGCGCGCCGTCGTCGGGAAAAATCTCGCCGGGCTCGTCGCGTTGGACGGCCGCGAGCACGGTGCGGGCGACGGCGCGCGGATCGGCCTTCGCGCAGTCAAGCCAGGCGGCCATGTCCGTCTGCAACGCGCCCGGCAGCACGCTGAAAACGGGCAGGCCCTGCGGCGCGAGTTCGCGGCGGAGCGCCTGCGTGAGCGAGAGCGACGCCACTTTTGTGGCCGCATACGCGGGCACGTCGGCGAACGGACAGAGCGCGGCGATGGAGTTGACGTGGACGAGCGCGGCGTGCGGCCGTTGCCGGAGCAGCGCGGGCACGAAGGCGCGCGTGACGGCGAGTGTGCCGCGGACGTTTGTCCGCCACGCGCGGTCGAGCACGTCGAGCGCATCGGCCGCGAGCAGGTCGCCCTGCTCGAGCGTGGCGGCGTTGTTGACGAGCAGGCTGACGTCGGGCGCGGCGACGGCGGCGGCCGCGATCGAGCCGAGATCGTCGGCGTCGAGGCGCAGCGGGACGACGCGCGGCTCGTCGGGAAACGCGATTGCGAGCATCTCCGGCCGGCGCACCGCCGCGTAAACACGCGCAACGCCGAGCGCGAGGAGCTCGGTGGTGAACGCGCGGCCGAGTCCGCGATTCGCGCCGGTCACGAGCGCGGAAAGGCCGGAAAGTTTCATCTCACTTGATGAGTTCGGCGGGGCGGATGATTTCGCCCTCCCACCGCCAATTGGCGCCGTCGCGCACGAGCGTGCGATGCGCGCTGCCGGGCGCGGGCGCCGCGCTCGCGGCGGGCACGGAGCGCGCGAGGTCGGACTTCACGTTGGCGTAGTGTGGATCGTGCGCGAGGTTCGTCCACTCGTTCGGATCGGTGACGAGATCGTAGAGTTCCTCGGTGGCGTCGCCGTAGCGGATGTAGCGCCAGCGCGCCGTGCGGACGCTGTGGTTGTCGGCGTTGGCCGTGGTGATCGCGGGCCACGCGCGGGGCGCGGCGGCGTCCTGCAGTTGCGGCATTAGGCTGTGGCCTTCGAGCCCGTCGCGCGCGGGCAGGCCGGCGGCGGCGAGTAGCGTGGGATAAATATCCAACAACTCCGCCGGCTGCGTGCAGACGCCGCCGGCGGCGATGCCCGGTCCGGCGAAGATCAGCGGGACGTGGGTCGAGCGTTCCCAGAGGGAATTTTTTCCCGTGATCGCTTTTTCGCCGAGGTGCCAGCCATTGTCGGACCAGAGCACGACGATCGTGTCGTCGCGATGGCCGGCGGCGGCGAGACCGTCGAGCAGGCGGCCGATCTGGCTGTCCATGAAACTAGTCGCGGCGAGGTAGGCGCGCACGAGCGGGCGCCACTGGTGATTTTTTTCGAGCCAGGAGAGGCGCGGCTCGGGCAATTTCCAATGGAGATACCACGCGAAGTCCGGCACGTCGACGCGATCGTCGGCGAAGACGGGCGGCAGTTCGAGTTGGTCGTCGGGATAGAGATCGAACCATTGCTGGGTGGCGAAGCACGGCACGTGCGGCAGGCGAAAACCGGCCGCGAGAAAAAACGGCTGACCGGCTGGCGGCGACTTCAGTTGCGCGAGCGCGTTGTCGGTGGTTTTCCAGTCGGCGAATTCCTTTTCCTCCACCGCGACCACGCCCCAATCGACGGCCCGCATCGGTGATTCGGTGGCGACGAGTTTTTCCTTCGGTAAAAATTCGCCGGGCGCGGGTCCAAACACGTTGAACTCATTCGGCCGATCGGCGGGTTGGATCGCGCCGTCGTGCCAGACCTTGCCGAAGCACGCCGTGAAATATCCGTGCTGCGCGAAATACTGCGGGAGCATCACCCAGTCCTTCAGCCGCGGCACCTGGCGCGGGCCCGGCGCCAGTCCGTAAACGCCGGTCGTCGAGGGCCGCAGGCCGCTGAGCACGCTCGTGCGCGAGGGATTGCAGAGCGGTGCCTGACAGTGGGCGTTGGCGAAGAGTGTGCCGCGCGCCGCCAGCCGATCGAGGTTGGGCGTGATCGCGTGCGGGTGGCCGCCGAGGCAGCCGATGCCGGAATTGAGATCGTCGATGACGATCATCAGGATGTTGGGGCGCGAGGGCGCGGTCGCAGCGCGCAGGCAGGGCGCGCCGAGCCGGGCGCCGCAGGCGAGGAGCACAGACAGCAGGAAGCGTTTCATGGTTTGGCGGCGGCCGCTTCGGCGGTGATTTGTCGGGCGACGTCCGTGCTGAGTTCGCGCCAGCGCTGCATCGACGCGGGGAGATATTCGGCCGGCGTAGATTTGAAGCCGAAATTGTGGAGGAGAATCGGGCCGGTGTAGCCGTGGCGCACGAGCGCGGCGACGAACGGGCGCACGTCGTAGTCGCCTTGGTCGAGCGGGAGGATCATCGTCTGCCAACCTTTCACGGAGAACGGGACGGAGGTGTCCACGCCGTTGAGCGAGGCGAGCGCGAGGTGCGGCGCGACGTTCGCGACGACGGCGTCGAGGCGATCACGGTTGGATTTTTTGAGTTCGTGGCAGAGGTGGATCGAGAGCTTTACCTCGGGGCGGTGCAACGCGCGCCAGATTTCGAGCGACTCCTCGGCGGTTTCAAAGGTGCAGTCATAGTGCGGGTAGAGGACAAGTTGCACGCCGCCCGTCGCGCAACGCCCGGCGACGGCCTGCAACAGGGAGATGGTTTTTTCGCGTTCGCCGGGAGGGCCGACGATGTTGCACCAGATCGCGGCGTGGAGTTCGCGCGCGACGACGACAAAGTCCGCGAGAAATTTTTCGTCGAGCGGTTGGTCGAAACGCACCTGCCAAAGGATCGCGAAGATTTTGAACTGGCCGTCGTGCACGACGGGCACGGCGGCGAACTCGCGCAACCGCACGAGTGGCTGGCCGGGTGGCGGCACCGACGTGCTGGCCATGAGGCCGTCGTAGCCCGCGCGCCGCGCGAGCTCGACCTGCTCCGACGCGGGTAGGCCGTTAAACGGGCGAAGGTTGAAGACGCCGAACGGATTCGGCAGCACGGGCGCGGCGGTGGTGTGGAGGCCGGTCCCAAGCGCGAGCGCCAGGACAAGGAGCGGACGAAAAAAAAGTCTCATGGATCCGAAGGGAAACGCGGGATGATCGGTGTCGACGGCTCGGCCGCGGGGGATGAATTTCGATTTAAGGAGCAGCGGAAATTAGAATCGCCCACTGACGCCGACGGTGATCGTCGTGCCGGGGATGCTGCGGCTTTGGACGAGGTCGGGGATGCCGCGGTAGGACGCCTGCTCGGCGTTGGTGAGATTGTCGATGTCGCAGGTGAGGCTGAGCGACGGGCGGAGCTGATAGGCGAAGCCGAGCGTCACTGTCTTGCGCGAGAAACGGTAAAGATTTCGACCGGCGCTGGCGGCGGAGTAGCTCGTGATGTAGCTGCTGGCGTAATTGGCGAGCAGGCGCGCGCTGAAACTGCGGTAGCGCCACGAGACGCTGGCGTTACCCGTGCGCGGCACGAAGCCCGCCACCTGTCCGCCGGTGAGGCCGGTGGCGCCGCCGAAATTTCCGTGTGTGTCGATGATCGTGTAGTTGCCGGAGACGGCGAGGCCCTTCAGGAGGCCGGGGAGAAACGTGAGTTGCTGCGAGTAGCTGCACTCCCAGCCCTGCACGTAGGCGGTGCCGGCGTTGGTCGAGCGCAGGAGCGTGAAGCCGGGATATTCGCCGTTGTAGCCGTTGCTCGTGCCGGTGCCGATCGTGCCGGCGATGAAGCCGCTGACAATGTAGTCCTTGATCGTCTTGCGGAAAAAGCCGGCGGAGAAATTGCCGACGGGCTCGAAGTAGTATTCGAGCGTGGCGTCCCAATTCGCGGCGGTTTGCGGCAGCAGGCTGGGATTGTTCACCGTGACCGTCGGCTGCCCGTTGAACGCCGCGTTGCTCTCGTTGGGCGTGACACTCGGGTTGTAATTCGTGAGTGCGGGACGGCCGAAGCTGGTGGACCAACTGAGCTTCGCGCGGAGATTTGCCGTGAAGTCGCGGGTGAGGTGGATGCTGGGAAACGACTTCGTGTAGTGGCCGTGGTTCTCGGTATTATTTCCCGCATAGTCGCGCTGCGCGGAGCCGGCCGGATCGGCGGCTTGCTGGGCGGCGGTGCTGAGGACCCGCGCACGGACATAGCCCTCGCCGTTGGTCTCAGTGCGCTCGGTGCGCACGCCGGCGAGCACGCTGTTTTTGGCGAAACGCGCCTGACCCATCACATAAACAGCGGTGATCTGCTCGGACAGGGAGTCGACGCCGGTGAACTTGTTGGATTCGGAAAAATATCGGTCTTCGCGCCAGAGCATCGGATCGATCGGCTGGCGATTATGGATGAACATCGAGGATTCCCAGGAGGGCAGGTTGCGGCCGGTCCTCGCGCTGTCCCACGTTTTGATCGCCGGATCGGCGGGGAGCGCGGTGGTGCCGAGGTAGGTCCACCGTCGACTGCGGTTGTTATCGCCGATGCCATTGTCGCGCCACGAGGCGCCGGCCTTGATCGAGGCGGGCACGGCGACCGGCAGCGTGTAGAGCGCGTTGAAGCGGAGCTCGTTCACGTCCTGTTTGGTCTGGTTGTTCTGATTCGAGAAGAAACCGGTTGGGCGATAGTTGGCGGGGTTGGTGATGTCGTTGGCCGCCGTCACATTGGTCTGCGTGAAGCTTGGGTAGAGATCGGATTTCGTGCGATCAAGGATCCAGCCGACGTTGGAGATGCGGTTGGCGAGCACGCCGCCGTCTTCGCCCTGGCCGATGTTGATGTGCGTGGCGGTGCGGCGGGCGGCGTAGTCGAGCGCGAGCGGGCCGAAGGTCTGTTCCGCGCCGAGATCGACGCGACGGGTGCGGTTGAAGAAAAAGTTCGGGCCCGTCATGGTGATGTCGAGGTTCGAGCCGGCGTTGGGGCGGACCTGCGTGATGCGATCGGTGTAGCCGGGGACGATGCCGGAGGTCGCGCTGGGCACGGTGTCCTGGGTGCCGACGAAGGCGCGGGTATCGTATTGGCGGCGAAAAATCTCCGAGTGATCGACGGCCATGACCAGCGCGGAGAGCTTGGTGTGCGCCGACAGGCGATAGTCGGTCTTGAGGCTGACGGAGTTTTGGCGGCGATGATTGTAGAAGTCGGACGTGCGATAATCCCAGAGAAACGCGGGCTGCGCGGTGGTGTTCTGAAAATCGCGCGTGGTGTTGAACCAGCCGAGCGAGGTCTCGCTGTGGTAGAGGTTGAGCGCGATGCCGAGGTTGTGCTCGCCGCCGAACGCATCGAACACCTCCTGCCAGCCGAGATTCACGATCTGGTGAAACGGATGCTCGCGGCGCAGCGGAATCTGCTGCGTGAACGAGGGCGCGAGCCGGCCCATGAGACTGTAGGTGACGCGGCGCTTCTCGCGCAGCGTGAGCGGCGAGCGACTCTTGAAGTTGATCGTGCCGCCGAGCGAATCGGCGCCCTCGTCGGGCCGGTGGCCCTTGGTGACCTCGACCTGCTCGAACATCGTGCTCGTGATGTTGTTGACCACGCCGCTGCGGCCGGACCCGCCCTGGCCGGTCATAAGTGCACCGTCCATCGTGACGGTATTGAGGCCGGCGGACATTCCCCGGACGGTGAAACCGAAGCTGTTGCCGCCGCCGTCGAGGTTGCCGTAAACGCCGGGCAGGCGCATCGCGACCTCGCCGGCGTTGAGGTTGGGCAGATTCCCGAACTGATCGGTGGCGACGACATTCTTGACGTTGTCGGCGTTGCGCTCGGCGGTGATCGCGGCTGCGAAGCCCTCGCGCTCGCCGACGACCTTGAACCCGGCCAGCTTGTAGATCTCGGCGGTGAGATCGAAGTTGTGCGTCGCGGCCGAGCCGGCGGCGACGGTGACGGTGGCGCGCAACTGATCGAGGCCGGTGTAGGAGGCGACGGTTTCGTGCGTGCCGGGGGGCAGCGTGGGGAAGACGTAGCGGCCGGTTTCGTCCGTGAGGGCGGTGAGGTGGAGTGCGGGGATTTCCACGCGCGCGCCCGCGAGGAGATTGCCGGTAGCGAGGTTGGCGACGTTGCCGGTCAGGGTGGCGGAATTATCGGCTGCAAACACGGGGGCAACGGCGAGGAGAACGGCTGAGAAAAAAACTCTCAACCCGAGCGAGGTCAGGTAATTTTTGGTGGGGTTCATAGGGGAAAGCAGATTAACGCCGGGAGATCGCGGCGACGGGAGCGCCGCGACGGGTGGCAGAGGTTTCGCCGCGCGAGGGGGAGAGGTTTTTGGCGCGGTCGTGACTCATGGCTGGAGGCGCACGACGAAGTGATAGGTGCCGGCGGCAACGTCGACCTTGAGCGCGTCATCTTCTGCGGCCACGGAGCGGATGCCGGGGGCGTTCGCGAGCGGCGCGCCGCTCTCGGTCGCGCGCTCGGCAGTGGCGTTGGGCAGAAAAACGCTCGCGGTGGTGTTGGCGGGGATCGTGACGTCGAGTGTGAAAGTGCCGCTGTCGAGTTTCCATGCGCTGGCGATGCGGCCGTTGATCGAATCGTAGTGCGCCTTCACCCAATTGATCGGCGTCTGGTCGGGATTGCTGCCGGGCGTCGGCGGGCGCGGATGGATGATGATGCGGCGGTAGCCCGCGCCGTCGGTGTCGATGCCCGCGAGCACGCGGTAGGCCCACTCCATCACGGCGCCAAACGCGTAGTGGCTAAAGCTGTTCATCGCGGAATTTTGCTTTCCGTTCGCGCCGTTGAAGCCGTGCTCCGTCGTAAAACTGTCCCAGCGTTCCCAGACGGAGTTCGCCCCGTTGGCGACTTCGTAGCCCCAGCTCGGAAATTTCCGGCTCTGGAAAAGACGCGCCGCCTCGTCGTGGTGGCCGCTCGCGGTCAGTGCGGGCAGGAGGGATTTCGTGCCGAGGAAACCCGTGGCCATGCGGTGGTCGTTCGCGGCGAGGCGCGCGATGAGCGCGGCGGCGGCGGCGGGAATTTGTTTTTCGGGGACGAGGCCGACCGAGAGCGCGAGCACGTAGGCGGACTGCGTTTCAATGGTGAGTGTGCCGTCCGGCTTGAGATAGGTGTTCGCGAAGGCGGCGGAGGATTTCGCGCGGCGCGCGCGGTAGGTCGCGGCTTCGAGCGGGCGGCCGAGCGCGTCGGCCATCTCGGCCATGAGCGTGCAGTCGTAGACGTGGTAGCAGGTGTCGATAAACTCGACGGGCGTAGTCTCGTTGACGTTGAGCCAGTCGCCCCACGGGTTGCCCAGGCTGGTGCCGAGGCCCTCGGGCGTGGTGCTCGCGTGCCGCCACTCCATGAAGCGCGTCATGGAAGCCCAGTGACGCGCGAGCAGGCGCGTATCGCCGTAAACTTTCCAAATCGTCCACGGGCAGATGATGCCGGCGTCGGTCCAGCCGGAGCCGAACGTCTTGCCCGCGCCACCGTGTGCCATCGGATAGGGCGCGTAGTCGGGATACGCACCGAAGCTGCGCTGCGCCTCGGCGATATCGTCGATCCACTTCGTGAAAAACGCGGCGACATCGGCGTTGAAACTCGCGGTGCGCACATAGGCCTGGGCGTCGCCCATCCAGCCGAGGCGCTCGTCGCGCTGCGGGCAGTCGGTGGGCACCTCGACGAAGTTCGCACGTTGCGTCCACTGCGCGTTGCGGCCGAACTGCGTGAGCACCGGATCGCTGCACTCGAGGCTGCCGGCGAGCGGGGTGTCGTTGTGCAACACGAGCCCGGTGATCGCGTCGAGTGGCGGTGGGGCGGCGAGGCCGGTGAGCTCGACAAATTGGAAACCGTGATAGGTGAAACGCGGCGACCACGTCTCGCCCGCCGGATCTCCCCGCAGTGTGTAGCTGTCCGTGGCGCGCGCCTTGCGGAGATTCTCCGTCATGATCGTGCCGTCCTGGTGGAGCATCTCGCCGAAGCGCAAGCGCACGACCGTGCCGGCGGCGCCCTTGATTTTCAGCCGCACGAGGCCGGCGAAATTCTGGCCGAGATCAAAAACGTAGACGCCGGGTTTTGGCTCGGTGACGGACTTCGCGGCGAGTTCTTGCGTGATGCGAATCGGCGGCGCAGAGTAGGCCTGCATCTTCGGCGGCGCGACGAAACCGAGGTCAACGTTGCGCGAGCCGGCAGCGTCGGAGTAAACGGCGGGCACGTGCGGATTCGTTTCGGCGCGCACGGCGGCGGCCCAGTTTTTCGCGTCGTAGCCCGGAGCGGACCAGCCGTTGCCCAATTCCGCGCGCGCATCGTAGCTCTCGCCCATGATGAGATCGGCCTCGCGCGTGGGGCCGCGATCGGTCACGCGCCAGCTCTCGTCAGTCGAAATCGTTTCGTGCGTGCCGTCGGCGTAGTCGATCTCGAGCTGCGCGCGAAACGCGGGCGTCTTGCCGTAGAAATAGCGGCCGACTTTGTTCGGACCATAGCCGACGAGCAGCGCGTAGCCGACGTAGCCGGCATACCAACCATCGGCGACGACCGCGCCGATGGCGTTGGCGCCGCCGCTGCGCACGAGTGCGGTGACATCGTGGCTGCGGTAGTAAGCGCGCTGGAGATAGTCGGCCCAGCCGGGCTGGAAGAACGCATCGCCCACGCGCTGGCCGTTGCAGTAAAGATCGTAGAGGCCGAGCGCGGAAGCGTAGACGATCGCGCGCCGCAACGGCTTCGTGGCGGTAAATTCCTTCCGGTAGTGGCGCGGCGCGGGCAGGTGGAGCTTCGCGCGCTCGGCGTGGAGCGGCGTGTCGTCGCGATACGCAATCCATGCCGCGCGCCAATCGTCGGGCTGGAGCAGGCCCATCGCCCAACGCGACGGCGCACTCCAGCCGGAGGGCTGGTTCAACTCATCCCAGATTTGCACCTGCCAGAAACACTCCTCGCGCGAGCCGAGCGCGCGGCCGGCGTAGGCGATCTGATTCGTCGCGGAGGAAGTGATGCGCCCGCTGTCCCAGCAGTCGGCCTCCCCGCGCGCGAGCTTCTCGGCGGAGGAGGCGACGCGGACTTGCCACGCGGTCTGCGCGGCGCCACGGCGGTCGGATTCGATCCGCCACGAGAGGCGCGGCGCGGGGCTGTCGATATTGTCAGGCGCGACGAGATATTCGGTGCGCAGCGCGGTGACGGTCAGTGGCGTCGCTAACGGCTGGGCGGTCAGCGCCGGTGCCGACAACAACGCGACCGCGAGAAGAGAGAGCAGCGATTTCATTAAAGAAGGTAAGTTGTTCAGCGGCGCACGACGACCATGCCGGCGGGGGCGTCGATGGTGGATTTCACGGAGCCGTCGGCCTGGCGTTCGTGACGGACCTTGATCGCGCCGAGCGGCGTGGGATACGCGCCCTCGGCCCATTTGAGCCGGCCGAGTTGCGGGACGATGCGGACTTTTTTGAAGCCCGGTTCGAGTGGCGTGATGCCGAGGACATTTTCGCTGAGCCACGCCGTCGGGCCACTCGCCCAGCCGTGACACAGGCTGTGGCGAAACCCGATGTAGCAATACGCGCCGTAGCCGCCGTGCACATCCTTCTTCCCCGCGGGCACGAGCTCGTCGATGCGCGCGGCATCCTTCGTCCAGTCGAGATCGAAGTCCTCCCAAAACGTCGTCGCGCCGAGGTCGAGCATCGCGCCCCAGTATTTCGAGATGAAGTCGAGCGCGGTGTCGGTCTCGCCCGCTTTCGCGAGCGCTTGCAACACGTAGAAACCGTAGAACGTGGAAACACCCTTCGGTCCGCCGACCTTCAACACGTTGTTCGCGGTTTGCTTCGCGTCAGTCATGCCGGCGAGGGCGAGGAGCGCAGCGCCGGACTTGGAGGCGTTAACGTCGGGGATGATTCTCCGGCCGCGCGCGGCGGCTTCGGCGCAAAGCGCGGCGGTGGTTTTATCTTCGAGCACGGTCAGAAGGCGCGCGCCGGATTCGAGCGTCATCACGAGCAGACCTTGGAGGCCGGCGGTCACGCCCTGCGTGTTTGGCGAGCTGGGCCAGTCGAGGAAACGCATCCCGTCGATCTGCTCGCGGCCATCGGGGCCGATGAGCGCGGCGAGTTTTTTCATGAGTGCCGACAAATAATTTTTCTGCGCGGCGAGATACGCGCGGTCGCCGTGGTGCAGCCACCATTGCTCGTGGATGAGCACCCACCACATCGAGTAGGAGCTGATGCCGTTCATCCATTCGGTGACGGGCGTAACATCGCGCGTGAGATCGAGGCTGCGCGGGACGACGTCGTTAAAACCAAACACGGCGTTAATCGTCGCGACCTCCGGGTGCATGTCGCCGATCCAGACGAGGCGGTCGCGCTTCACGCCGTCCCAGAGATATTCCTGCATGTTGAGGTGGACGGTGTAGGCACCGACCTGCCAGATGCGGTTGAGCCGCTCGTCGTCGCAGCGAAACGATCCGACCTGCGGCACGTCGCGCAGGAGCAACACCGCGCGCACCTCGGTGATATTTACTGCGAGTTTCGGATCGACGTTATCGATGCGGACGAAACGGAAGCCGCTCGGGCCAACCGTGATTTTCCCGAGCCACGGCAGCCGCACGACCTGATCGCGCAGGGCGTGATCGTTTTGCGCGTTGGGCTCGCCGCCGAGCTCGGCCATCGCCTCGGCGACGGATTCGCCGAAGCGGATGCGGACGAGCGGCGGCTCCTTGTCCTTGGTGATCGGTGTGAAGATTTCCACGTTGCCCGTCAGCTCGGTGCCGAAGTCGAGCAGCACGCCGCCGCCCTCCGAGCCGTTCGCGGCGGGCGCGAGCACGCAGGGTGGCGCGGGATTTTTCAGCAGCGCCTGGCCGGGCTTCGCGCCGAGGAGATCGCTCGCGTGCGTGGTGCCGGCCGAGCTCGTCCACACGACGCGCGTCGGCGCGACGAACCACGCGCTGAGCGGGCTGGCCTGTGGCTGGATGGCGAGGCCGGGCGGAAAACTCGGCGCAGACGACAGAGCGCTCGCGGCAGCGAATGACACCAACAATAGGATGGGGAGACGGCGGAGTGAAACGGGGGACATTGGCATGGAAGTGCGGAAAACTCGGCGAGCGGAACTAAAGGGGGAAGGTCTCAATGCACGCACAAAGGCTGGTGGCGATTCGCACGATGCGAAGCAATTCGGCGAAGCGAACAGAATTCTCCTTGAACACAATGGAAAAAAGGAATCGTTTCCTGTCGTGGGCCACTCGCGGCCCGATTGTGGCTCTTCCCTCCATGCGACCCTGACTACTGACCCTGGCAGTCTCAGCCATGTATAATCCGCCCCAACAAGTCTTCATGCAAACGCGGTTCTCGTTCTAATTAACCTCTGCTCTCCGCCCCATGCTGACTTCCATTCTTAATCGGACCGTGGTGCAGTTTGCGACGTTTGCGCTGCTGATCGCCTCAGTCGTCGCGGCCCAACCTCCCCGCCCGAACATCATCCTCCTGCTGCCCGATCAGATGCGCGCCTCGGCCATGGGTGTCGCCGGAAATCCCGACGTCCAGTCGCCCAACATTGATCGGATGGCGCGCGAAGGCATTCGCTTCAAGCGCACCTACGCCAACGTGCCCGTCTGCTGTCCGGCCCGGTCCATCCTCCTCACCGGCACCTACCCGCATGTGAACGGCATGATCGCAAACGATCTCCGTCTCCGGGAATCCGAGACCACCATCGCGGAAATTCTACGCGACGCCGGCTATCGCACGGGTTTCGTCGGCAAGTGGCACCTCGACGGCGGCCCACGCGAGCCCGGCTTCGTGCCGCCCGGGCCGCGCCGCCAAGGTTTCGATTTCTGGGCCGCCTACGAGTGTCACCACCAGCACTTCCTCCCCTACTACTTCCGCGACACGCCCGAGATGATCCTCGTGCGGAAATTTGAACCCGAAGCGACCTGCGATTTCGCGGTGGAGTTTATCCAGCAGCAGTCGTCCGCGAAGAAACCGTTCTTCCTCATGATGCAGATGGGCCCGCCGCACGATCCCTACGGCGCACCCGACGACTACATGAAGCGCTACGACCCGGCGAAGCTCACCCCGCCGGCAAACTGGCAACCGGGCAGCGAGGCTTTACCCGGCGGCAACGCCATCCCCGTCAAATACCGGCGGCCCGACTCGCCCGGCGGCACCTACGTGAAGACCGGCGGCCGGGAAGAAATCGCCGCCTACTACGCCGCCATCACCGCCATCGATGACCAAGTCGGCCGTCTGTTGCGCACGCTGAAAGAAACCGGTCAGGACGAAAACACCATCATCCTCTTCACCTCCGATCACGGCGACATGCTCGGCTCGCACGGCATGCGCCGGAAGCGGAAGCCCTACGAGGAATCCGCCGGTGTGCCCGGCATCATCCGCTGGCCCGCGCACATCCCGGCCGGCCGCGAAGTGAACACGCTTTTCAGTCACATCGACATGCCCGCGACGCTCCTCGCGCTCGCTGGCCTTAAAGTGCCCGCCAACATGCAGGGTGCGGACCTCTCGCGGGTAGCCCTCGGTGAAACCACCGCCGGTCCCGACGCGGTCTTGCTGCAAATTTTCGTCCCCTATCACCCGGACGGAATCGCGACGCCTTGGCGCGGCCTCGTCACCGCGCGACACACCTATGCCCGCTACGAAAACGCCCCGTGGGTGCTCTTCGACAACACCGCCGATCCTTCACAGCTGAAAAACCTCGCGACCGATCCGGCGCACGCCGCACTCCAAGCCGAGCTCGATCTGAAGTTGAAAAACCTCATGGCGAAAAACGGCGATGCGTGGAGTTTCAATAGCCCGGAGCTGGTGGAAGAAGACGCGCGCCTCTACGGCGGGCCCAAGACGTTCTACACGATTCCCGAATACCTCGCTTGGGCCGCGAGCAACCCGCCAAAGACCAAGTAGCGTCAGGACTTGCCAGGCCAAAACCCCGCCATGCGCCGCCCCCGCATCACCTTCGTCACCGCCGCATTGTTGCTCGGCGCCGCCGCGTCTGGCGCCACTGGCAACATCGGACCGCGCGGCCAGGAACTCCTCACGCTCGACAACGGCACGGTTACAGTCGGCATCGATCGCGCCAAGGGCGCCGCGATCACGTGGCTTTCGTCGGCGGCCTACCCGAAGAATCTCGTCAACTCGGCCGACCCCGGCCGACTCATCCAGCAGTCCTACTACGCCGGCCTCCGGCTCGACCGCCGCGCGGAGGGCCAGAGCAAAGCGTGGAGCCCGTGGTCTTGGAATCCGATTCAGGGCGGCGGGGTTTCATCGTGGGCGCGTGTGACCGCGTTCAAGCGCCTCGACGATCGCATGCTCTACGGAGAAACGATTCCAAAACTCTGGGACATGCCCGACGAGGAAGCCGCCGCGCTGATGCGCCAGTGGACCGGCTTCGAACCCGACATGCCGAACGTCGTGGTCGTGCGTTGCGAGTTCACCGCCACGCGCGCCGCCGCTGATCGTTGGGGTCCGGCAAAACTCTCCCCGCAAGAAATCCCCGCGTGCTACTTCACCCGCAACTTCAGCACCGTGAAAACTTACCTCGGCGCCGGCGCGTGGCGCGCCGAGACCCAGCCGCCCGGTCCGCCCTGGGGCAAGGCGCTACCACCGCGCGCGGCCATGGCAATGTTTGCGCCGAGCGGCGAAGGCGTCGCCGTCTTCAGCCCGTGCGCCACGCAACCGTGGAATTTCGGCCCGCACGCCGGCGGCGCGAGCGACGACTCCGCCGCCGGCCCCTGCATGCACGTCGCCCCAATTGATCGCGTGAACCTCGGGCCGAAGTCCACCTATCGTTATCGCTACTGGCTCGTGCTTGGCCGCGAAGCGGACATCGCCGCCCGCCTGGATGCGCTCTGGGAAAAATATTCCGCGCAACGCGCGGAGCTCACCGCGCCGCCAACCGCCGCGCTCTAAACATCCTCGATGCCGCCTCGCTTGCACCTTCCCGTTCGCAGCGCGCTTCTGCTCGCGATTGCGCTTGGAAGCGCGCTCCGCTCCACGGCGGCGGAAGGAAAACTCAACGTCGTCTTCATCCTCGCCGACGACCTTGGCGTGCACGACCTCTCGCTCTACGGCAGCACGTTTTACGAGACGCCCAACATCGACGCGCTCGCCCAGCGCGGCATGAAGTTCAACCGCGCCTCCGCTGCCAGCCCGCTCTGCTCTCCCACTCGCTCGAGCATCCTCACCGGCCTCTCTCCCGCGCGCACAGGCATCACCGCGCCCAACTGCCACCTGCCCGAAGTCGTCCTCGAAAAAGCCACCGTGCCATCTGCGGCGCCCGCCCAAAAAGCCCTCGCTGCGACCAGCATCACTCGGCTCAAGACCGACTATTTTTCACTCGCGAAAGCGTTTAAAGCCGACGGCTACACCACCGCCCATTTCGGTAAATGGCATCTCGGCCCCGAGCCCTACAGTCCGTTGCAACACGGCTTCGACACCGACATCCCGCACACCTCGGCCCCCAGCCCGCTGCCGAAAGGTTATTTCTACCCGTTTCCCGTCTGGAAGGATCACGGCAAGCCCGGCGACAACCTCGAAGATCTGGTCGCTGACGAAGCGGTGAAGTTTATTGAGCAACACGACCGCACTCGGCCGTTTTTCCTGAACTACTGGGCCTTTGAGGTGCACTCGCCGTGGCAGGCCAAGGACAAGCAAGTCGCGAAATACCGCGCCAAGGCCATCCCCGCCGCGCTCCAGCGCAATCCCGTCTATGCCGGCATGGTGGAAACGCTCGACGAGGTCGTCGGCCGCCTCGTCGCCGCGCTTAAAAAAACCGGCGCCCTCGACCGCACCGTCATCGTCTTCACGTCCGACAACGGCCCCTACAACATCCCGAATCAGCCCTATATGCCGGCGGAGTTTCATCAGGTGCCCGTCAGCAGCGCCCTGCCCCTCCGCGGTGGCAAAGGCACGATCTACGAAGGCGGCACGCGCGTCCCGCTGCTGGTCGTATGGCCGGGCCGGGTGCGGCCCGGCACCGAGAGCAGCGCCCTCTTTCAAACCACGGATTTTTTCCCGACGTTCGCCGATCTGTTCGGCTGGAAGCTCCCCGCCGATCTCCGCTTCGATGGCGTAAGCCAACGCGTCGCGCTGACGGAGAATCAAAACGCCCGCGCCGAGCTCTTCTGCCATTTCCCGCACGGCAACGCCGCCAAGGACTACGAAGGGATGCTCGTCTCTTCATCCGCCGCTCCCGCCAGCTCTCTCCGCGTCGGCGATTGGAAGCTGATCCGTTTCTACTGCGATCAAGCAGACCAGTCCGACCGCCACGAACTCTTCGACCTCGCCGCCGACCCGGGAGAAACGCGCGACCTCGCCGCCGCTCATTCCGCCCGCGTGAAAACGATGTCGGCCCGCCTCGACCAAATATTGAAAGACACCGGCGCGGTCATCCCGCTCCGCAACCCCGCCTACAACCCGGCGCTCCCCGCCCGCAAAACCAAGCTGGCACCCACCCCACGCGCCACTTGATGAAAAATCTGCTCTTCTTGACTCTGCGGTGCCTCGCGCTCGCCTCCGCCGTCGCCACCACCGTTTCGGCCGCCGATTCGCGTCCGCCCAACGTCGTCT
>JBBRLB010000062.1:0-35666 GCA_038231575.1 Opitutales bacterium
GACGAGCCGACCGGCCGCATCGTCGTGCTGACCGACGACGACGGTGACGGCCGCTACGACCGGCGCACGGTGTTCCTTGACCAAATCGCGCTGCCGCGCGCGATCGCCCTCGTGGGCGACGGGGTGCTCGTGGGCGCGCCGCCGTTCCTGAAGTTCTGGCGCGACACTGACGGCGACGGCCGGGCCGATACCGCGATCACGATCGCAGAAGACTTCGGCACGGCGACAGACCCGCAGCGCCCGCAACTGGCGAACCCGGAGCGCGCGCCCAACAGCCTGCTCTGGGCGCTGGACAACTGGATTTACGCCGCGGCCTACCCGAAAAAAATCCGCTACACGCGCGGCGGTTGGGAAACCGCGCCCTCCACATTCCGCGGCCAGTGGGGCCTGAGCCAGGACGACTTCGGCCATCTCTTCTCCAACTCCAACAGCGACCAGTTACGCGTGGACGTGATCCCGTCGCACTACCTCGGCCGCAATCCCAACTACCCGCGCGCCGCCGGCACGAACGTCCTCGTGCCCGCCAACCAGCTTGTCTGGCCCGCGCGGGTGACGCCGGGCACGAACCGCGCCTACCGCCCCGAGACGATGCGCGACGGCAAGCTGAAGGAATTCACCGCCGCCTGCGCACCGTGGATCTATCGCGGCGATGCGCTCCCGCCCGAATTTCTCGGCAACGCGTTCGTCTGCGAACCCGCGGCGAATCTCATCAAACGCAATCTCGTCACCGCCGCGCGCGGCACCCTCACCTCACAGGAGGCCTACGACAAAAAGGAGTTCCTCGCTTCGACCGATGAACGCTTCCGCCCGGTCAATCTCACGACTGGACCGGACGGCGCGCTCTACATCGTGGACCTGCACAAGGGCGTCATCGAGCACCGCGTGTCGCTGACCACCTACCTGCGCCAACAAGGCGAGGACCGCGGCCTCGTCGCGCCACTGCACCTCGGCCGGATCTTTCGCATCGTCCCCGCCGACGCGCCCGCGCCGAAAGCCGTCCGCCTCGATCGCGAAACTCCGGCGCAATGGGTCGCGCAACTCTCGGCCGCCAACTCGTGGCGCCGCGAAACCGCGCAGCGCCTGCTCATCGAGCGCCGCGATCCGGCGGTCGTGCCGGCGTTGCGGCAGCTCGCGGTGGCCGGCGCGGCTCCGCTCGGCCGCTTGCACGCGCTCTGCGTCCTCGACGGACTCGCACAAATCGACGTCGACACGCTCACGGTCGCGGTGCGCGACGCCGCGCCGGTCGTTCGCGCCGCGGCGATTCGCCTTTGCGAGCCGCTCCTCACCGGCCCCACGAAAGCCGCCGTGCTGGCGAAATTGCTCGCGCTGGCCGACGACCCGTCGCCCGAAGTGCAACTGCAACTCGGGTTGTCGCTCGGCGCGGCGCGCGACTCCGCAGCCGAAATCGCGGCGGCCACGCTCGCGCGGAAGAACCCCACGAACACGTTTCTCCCCGACGCGGTTCAATCCGGCATCCACGGCCGCGAACTCCCGTTGCTCGAAGCACTGTTGGCTGATCCGCAATGGACGCCGACCGACGCGCGCGCCAACGAAATCCTCGGCGGGCTCGCGAAGGGCATCGTCAATACCGGTGAACCGGCGCCCGTCGAGCGCTTGCTCGACCTGATCGCCGCCGTGCCCGCCGACCACGACGCCCGGCGGCTCGCGTTGCTCAACGGCGCGACCGCGGCGACTATCGTCACCGTGGCACGGCCGCTCCGTCTCGCCACCGAGCCGCGCGCCCTCGCCGCATTGCGACCGCTCACCAGCGCTCCAACACGCGCGAGCGTGACGAAGCTGGATCACCTGCTGGCCTGGCCCGGCAAACCCGGTGCGACGCCCGCATTCGTGCCTCCGCCTTTTTCTCCGACCGAGCAGGCGCGATTCGAAGCGGGCCGCACGCTCTACGCCGGCACCTGCCTGCCCTGCCACCAGGCGCATGGCCGCGGGCTCGAGGGGCTGGCGCCGCCGCTGGCGAATTCGGAATGGGTCAACGGCTCCGCCGAGCGCGCCGTGCGCATCGCCCTGCACGGCGTGCGCGGGCCGCTGAAGGTCGACAACCGCACCTACAATCTCGACATGCCGCCGTGGGGCGCCTTGCGCGACGAAGACCTCGCCGCCATCGTCACCTACATCCGCCGCGAATGGGGCAACACCGGCACGCCGGTGACGAGCGAGTTCATTCAAACGCAACGCACTGCCACGAAACCCCGCAACGAGCCGTGGACCCAGGCCGAGTTGCTGAAGCTACCGTAAAAAAATTGCCCGCTGATTATGCGGATTTCGCTGATCAAACCCCAAGACCATCCGTGCAATTAGCGGAATCCGCCGTCAAAAAAAATCTACCCCATGAAATCTTCTCTTCGGCTCCTCTGGTGCACCGTCGCTCTCGCCACCGCCCTGCGCGCCCAGCCTGAAATAAAAGTCGGCTTCATCGGCCTCGACACCTCGCATGCGACGGCGTTCGCCAGCCTCTTGAACAACCCGGCCAACAAAGCGCACATCCCGGGAGCGCGCGTGGTCTGCGCATTTCCCGGTGGCAGTCCCGATCTCGAGGCGAGTTGGTCGCGCGTGAAGGGCTACACCGCCGAGGTGCGCGAAAAATATGGCGTGGCCATCGTCGACACGGTGGCGGAAGTCGTCGCGCGCAGCGACGCCATCCTCATCCTGAGCGTCGACGGCCGCGCGCACCTGCCGCTCGCGCGCGCCGTGTTTCCCTCGGGCAAACCCGTGTTCATCGACAAGCCCCTCGGCGCCAACCTCCGCGAAGTGCTTGCCATCGCGCGCCTCGCCGAGGAAACGAAGACGCCGCTCTTCAGCGCGTCGTCGCTACGCTACAGTCCCGGCGTGCAGAAGCTGCGCACCGCGGACATCGGCAAGATGCTCGGCGCGATTTCCTACGGGCCCGCGGCCCTCGAGCCGCATCACACCGATCTCTATTGGTATGGCATCCACGCGACCGAGGCGCTCTACACCGTGATGGGCATCGGTTGCGCCACCGTGAGCCGCGTGCACACTGCCGCGACCGATGTCGTCACCGGCGTGTGGTCCGACGGACGCACCGGCGTCGTCTACGGTTATCGTGACGGCAAAAGCCTCTACCGCGTGACCGTCTTTGGCACGACCGCCGTGCGCGACCAGGAGGACGGCCACGACTACGCGCCAATGTTGAAAGAAGTGGTGGAGTTTTTCCGCACGCGCCAGGCACCGGTGCCGATCGCGGAGACGATCGAGTTGATGGCGTTCATGGAAGCCGCCGACGAAAGTAAGCGCCAGGGCGGCGCGCCGGTGGCGCTCAAGGACGTCATGGCGAAAAACCAATGATCACCCGTCGTCGTTTTCTCGCCTCGACCGCGCTCGGCGCGCTCACCACCCGCGCCCTCGCCCACTCGATCGCCCAGGCCGCGCCCGCCGAGCCGATCATCGACATCCACCAGCACGTGAACTACGGCGGCCGCCGCGACGCCGCCTGGCGCCAGATCCTGCCGGCGCGCACGGACGCCCAATTGCTCGCACACCAGCGAGCGATGGGCGTGACGAAAACCATCCTGTTGCCCGCCGGGCGCGAAGTGCGGCGGCCTTCCACGCTCGCCGGCAAAGGCAACGGGCTCGAGGGCACGGTGAGCGGCAACGACGAGGCTCTCGCGCTCGTGCGGGCGCACCCGGACGAATACGCGTGCGGCGCCAACGAGGTCAGCGATCTGCCCGACGCGCCGCAGGTCATCGAAAAATACCTGAAGCTCGGCGCCGTGGTCCTCGGCGAGCAGAAATTCGGCGTGGAATGTGATTCCCCCGCGATGCATCAACTCTACGCGCTCGCCCGCGCCTATCGCGTGCCGGTGCTGCTGCACTGGCAGACCGGCAGCTACAACCAGGGCTTCGATCGCTTCCACCGTATCCTGGAGCAATACGCGGACGTGAATTTCATCGGCCACGCACAGACGTGGTGGGCCCACATCGACCGCGCGTATGTAAACGACGCGAAGAACCTCTACCCCACCGGTCCGGTCACGCCAGGCGGCCTCACCGACCGCTACCTGAGCGACTACGCGAACCTGTTCGGCGATCTCTCGGCCGGCTCGGGGGAGAACGCGTTCAAACGCGATCCCGATCACGCGCGTGCGTTTCTGGCGCGGCACCAGGACAAACTGATGTATGGCAGCGACTGCGCGGACCCGACGGGCGACGTCGCCATCTGCTCCGGCATCCGCCAGATCGCGCAAGTCCGCGCCTTCGCCCCGAATAAGGCGGCCGAGCGCAAAATGCTGTTCGAAAACGCGCGGAAGCTCTTTCGATTCTGAATCGGAATGTGACCAAAACCCGCACCGCTCGGCCTCTCCCATGAGCACCCCACTTCTACGGATCGCTTTCGGTGTCGCGGCACTGTCCTCCATCTTGGTGAGTCGCGGCACCTCGCCACCCATGAGCAGACGCTACCCGATCACCGATTGAGGTGCCGTGGCCGACGGCACCACGATGAACACCGTCGCGATCCAAAAAGCGATCGACCCGGCAGCCGTAACCGCCGAGCGGGGGACCGTCGTGAATCCCCCACGGCCTATTTGCGAGCGGCGCGATTTTCCTTAACAAAGGCGTCGCCCTGAGGCGCGGCGAAGGGGAGGTGCTTCTAGGTTCAGATCACATCGAAGACTTGCTGAAACGAGAGACGCGCATCAAGGGCCACTTCGAACCGTGGCGCATGGCTCGCGTCAACGCGCAACCAATCATTGGCGTGCGGATCGGCGGCAAGGGTCGACTCAACGGCAACGGCCGTCTCATCAACGTCGTGTCGTGGACCCAGTTCTTCGATCTGATAGGTCTGCCCGCCCCGTCGTGCCGCGGGAACGATGTCACGATCCGCGACGTGACCGGCGATATGCTCCAGGATATTGCTCTCGAAAACATCGACGTGAAATTCACCGGCACGCCGGGCGGAAACGATCGACTCACGCTCGGCACGGCCGAAAATCTCGTCCTGAAAAACGTGACGGTGAACGGCACCTTACCGCGTCACCGGGCCCGAGACGCCGAGGCCGGCCGCGCCTTGCGGGAGGGACGGCTCTCCGCGCCGATCCCCAAGGATCGCTTCACGTCGCCCGATCGACAACCGGCCGGATGGCGAGTTCGAGGGCGACGACGGTAATCGTTCGGTCGCCGCCGTTCTCCACGGTGATTTCGTTCCAACCTTCGCGCACAATAGAGATGGGAAATTTGAAATCGCAGCCCTGATTTCCCGGATCGTGGTGCGTAAACGAGCCGCACGGAAACAACAGCCGGTTCGATCGGGTATGCGTTCGCTGCGGCCAGCAGCCGTTGATCGCCACCGGTAGTTCGCCAAACGTATCGCCGGACTTCACCACCACTTGAATGACCAACTCCAGCCCGCGATCGGCTGGCTCCGCACACATCGGCAGCGTAAACGATCGAATCCAGCCGCGTTCGAGCACCACCGGCAGTTGCGGGACGCGCTCAAACGGAATCTGCACGAACCGGCTGCCTTGATCGGAAAACGTGTAGTGCTTCGGCCGGCCCCGTAGCGTGTCGAGCCGGTGGAGGTCGCGCAGCGTGGTGTAGTCGGAAATCACCCCGGGAAGCGCCGCCTGATCCGTGCAAAAGAAATTGTAGCACTCGATGCCGTCAGCCCCGAGCGCGAGTTTCCCCGCGGCGTTAGCCGACATCATCTCGCGACTGGCGGAGATGTAACGCATTTCGCGCGTGAGCGACAGCGTGGGCGCGGTGGCGGCCAGTTGGTTCACCCCATCTTCGATCACGCCATAAACCGCCACGCGATCCCCTACCTGTCGACGCAGTTCATCGTGCGGCATGTCCCAAGACGTTCGCCAAAAATTTGACGGACAGATGAAATCGAGCGTGCCCTCGCGGCAAAGCGTGACGACATCGACACCGATCGATTTGAGCGCGTCCAATCGTCCCGGCATCCGGAAACCGAAAGGAAACGGCCGGCCGGTCTGCTGCGCGCGACGCTCTGTGAGGGCGCGGACATCGCGAAACCACGCGTTCATCATCGCGACGGTCTCGGGTGCCGCGTTCGGCTCGCAGCAAAGCGGGTTGCGCCACCAATCCAGTTCGAGCCCTTCGTAGTCGTAGTTCTCCACGACATCCTTGATCTGCGCGAACATGAAGGCGCGCACCTCGGGTCGCGCATAATTGAGCCCCTCGCGGTAGTGAGGCAGATACATCGTGGGCGAGTAGGCGCTGTGCTGCAGGCGCATTTCCTTTTGCTTCAGCAGTGGGGCATTGAAGTAGCTGCCCTCAAAATTTTTCTCCCCGTGCATGTCGTTCATCCGGATGCTCACCCACGGAGAGACGCCGCGCCGCCGGCACGCTTTCGCCCCTTCTGCGAGCCAGTCGACGCCCGCATCAAGCAGGTCGACGTAGAGATTCATGAACGCCACCGCTCCATCCAGATACTTCTCGATCGCTTCGGGCGTCGTCGCGCCCGCACAGATCGCGTGGCCACGGAAGAAATCCCGGTCGCCGCGTTGGTAGCCGTCGGTAATCGTGGGGATGACCTTGCTCGGATACCACGCCTTGGAGGCGTTGGCGTTGATGAGAAACGTGTCGACGCCGTTATCCGCCAGCGCGTCGACGTAACGATGAATCGCCTTCGCGGAATAAGGCCCGCCCTCGGGCTGCCACTTTTCCGGATTGTAGAAAAACACGCAGCTATCGCCGTTGAAGAGATTGCGATGCCGGGTCGAGATGGGATTTCCTACCGGCGTGACCGCCGCCGGTGAGACCGACGGTGAAGATGGCTCCGCCGCACCGGATAAAACGTGCGGCAGTCCGGCGGCGGTGGCGCCAAGCGCCGTGGTGCGCAGGAAATCTCGGCGCGTCGTCACGATGCAACCGCCGTCAGTTTCCGTAGCCCTTGACGGGGACGAGCGGAGTCGGCGGCGGCGGCGTGAGCCCGTGGGCGCGCATCACATCATGGAACGCCGCGATGGTGGAAAAACCGGGTTTGAAATTTCCGTAGCGATGGCCTTCCGCGATCAGGAGCGGGGTCCAGTCTTTTTTGTTTTTCCGATTCCAGACTTCGATCTTCGCGCCGCGGGCGTCGAGCAGCTTAACGACTTTGGGGAAATTCGCATACGCGGCACCGTGCATCGCGGTCTCGCCAAAATCCGACACAGCGTTGATGTCCGCGCCGAGGCTCAGCAGATACTCGCATGCCTCGCAGGCTTCGTCGTCCGTGCCGGCTTCCTCCTCGACGGAGCGCGTGCCGAGCCCGGCCGCGGCCATCAGCGGCGTGCAGTGATCGACATTGGGAATCGTCGGGTCGGCGCCGAGCTCGACGAGCAATTTCATGAAGGCGGTGTCCGCCGTGTCAGCCGCGAGCATGAAGGGCGTGCAACCCTTGCGGTTGATGCGTCCGCCTCCCGCCGGACCGCCGGTGAGGCGCGCATTTACGTCCGCCCCCTTCGCCACGAGTTTCCGCATCAGATCTTCGCTGGTAAGTTTGCCGTGATCCTGCGGGATCGGATCGCCTTCGTCCTCGCCGATGTCGGGTTTGCGGATCCACGAGAGGATGTGGAGCGCCGTGTAACCCGAGCGCATGTCCTTCGCATCCGCGCCGAGATCGAGCAGCACACACGCGAGTTCATAGTGGCCGTTCTCCGTCGCAACGGTCAGCGGGCTCGAACCCTTCGGCGGCTGCTTCGCGTTCGGCCGGCTCGCCGGGGCCGTGACCGCGTTAATGTCGACGCCGGCCTTGAGAAACGCGCGCACGGTGTCGATGTGACCCGCCCGCACCGCGAAGAGCATCGCATCAAAACCAAGCGCGACCGTCGCATGAAAATCGGCCTGCGCGGCCAGCAGCGCCTCGACCACGGCGGTATGCCCGTCGGCCGCGGCCCACATGAGCGCCGTCTGGCCATCGCCAATCTTGGCGTCGACGGCCGCGCCGTGTGCGAGGAGAATTTTGACCGGCTCCAGTTTGCCCGTGCGCGCCGCCGTCATCAGCGGCGTCTCGCCACCGCGGAGCGGGGCGTTCACGTCGGCGCCCGCGTCGAGCAACAGTGTAATCATCGCCGCATTGCCGTTGGTGCAGGCGATCGACAGCGGCGTGACGCCATAGCGATTCTCGGCCTTGGGGTTCGCCTTCACCGCGAGCAACGCTTTCGCCGTCTCGAGATCGTCGTGCTGCACCGCCCAGTGCAACGCCGTCATGCCGTCGACCTGGGCGACGTTGACATCGCTGTCACGCATCAACGCCCGTGCCGCCGCGAGATCGTTCTTCTCGAGGGCGTCGGCCAACGACGTGCGCGGCGCCGCTACTGCGAGCGACGCGCTCAACAACCCGGCGAAAACCAAGCCGGTTCTTACAGGAGAGAACGGAGCCGGAGCCGGGCCAGGCAGAAAACCACGAAACGAATAAAACCCGTTCCGGGTTCCCTGCCTTTCTACTGCAAAGGGTTTGGGGTTCATCGGCTTTACTCCCGTCTCTCCGTTTCCTCCGGTGAAAGTTCCTGCTTCATGGCTCACAAAGCCACCGGCGCAAACAGATCGTTGATCTTGCCCGTGCTGTCGGCGAACGAGTCGATCTTCACGCCGACTTTGTCGAGCAGCGTGAGGTGCAGGTTCGCGAGTGGGACGGGCTGATCGTAGCGGATGTGGCGTCCGCCCTTCATGCCGCCCGCCGCGCCCCCGGCGACGAGCACCGGGAGGTTCGTGTGGTCGTGGACGTTCGGGTTGCCGATGCCGCTACCGTAAAGGATGAGCGAGTGATCGAGCAGCGAGCCGTTGCCGTCGGGCGTGGCCTTGAGGCGCTCAAGATAATACGCGAAGAGCGAAACGTGAAACGCGTTGATCTTCGCCATGCGCGCGATCTTGTCCGGGTCGTTGCCGTGGTGGGACAGCGGATGGTGCGGATCGGTGACACCCGTCTCGGCGAAATAGGTGCGATTGCTCGTCTCACGCGCGAGTTGAAACGTGCACACGCGCGTGATGTCGCCCTGCATCGCGAGCACCTGCAGATCGAACATCAGCTTCGCGTGCTCCGTATACGACGCCGGCACGCCGATCGGCCGATCGAGATCGGGGAGCGGGTTTTCGACGACGTTGGCCTCGGCCTGCTGGATGCGACGCTCCACCTCGCGCACGGTGTCGAGATACTCGCTGACTTTCGCGCGGTCGGCAGGCCCCAGGGAGCGTTGGAGACTCGCGATGTCCTCCGTCACCCAGTCGAGGAGACTCGCACGCTTGCGGAGCGCGGCGCGGCGCTCGGCGAGTCCGCCGCCTTCGCCGAAGAGCCGCTCGAACACGATGCGCGGATGCGCCTCCGACGGTAGCGGCGTGGTCGGCGTGGACCACGAGAGATTGTTTTGGTAAACGCACGCGTAGCCGTTGTCGCATTGGCCCGTCGTCTGGAGCATGTCCATCGAGAGCTCGAGCGAGGGGAGCTGCGAGTCGCGACCGATTTGCTGCGCGGCGAGCTGGTCCGCTGTCGTGCCGAGATAATAGTCGGAGCTCTCGGTGTGCTTCGCCTTTGCGGCGCTGAGAAACGCGGCGTTCGAGGTCGCGTGCGAGCCGGGATAGGCGTTGCGCAGTTCGAGATTGGTGAACGCCGTGATGTGCTCCTTCACCGGCGCGAGCGAACTCAGGATCGGCGAGAGCTCGCCGAGTAATCCGTCGTTGCCCGGCGGCGTCCAGCGCGTCTGGTCGCAGCCCATCGGCATGAACACGTAGCCGAGCCGGCGGACGGGGAGCGCGGGCGTCTTCGTGGCCGCCGTCGCGGCGGGAATCATGGCGTCGAGGAGCGGGAGCGAGAGCGCGGCGCCCATGCCGCGCAAAAAGGTCCGACGGGGTAGCGCTTTTTTAGTGATGATGCTCATGGGGTTTTCCTCATCTGGAACGGGGGGCTGTTGACGACGCCAAGAATCAGGGACGAGAAACGAAAATGATCAACCTGCGCGCTCCGAACGATCTGACGGATCGCGGGCGCATCGAAATCCTCGACGCCGCGGCCGAGCGCGAAGATGAGCAGCTTCTCGCTCACCGTGCCCGCAAACAGATCGGGACGCTGCAGCAGGCCGCGCTCGAGCGCGGCGATGCCGGCGAAGGTGCTGCCGTCGGGCAGCCCGCCGGCCACGTCGATCGGTTTGTGGTCCTCGTCGGTGCGCCAGCGGCCGATGGCGTCGAAATTCTCCAGCGAGAAGCCGACCGGATCCATGACGTTGTGGCAGCTCGCACACGTGGGGTTCGTGCGGTGGGCGGCGAGACGTTCACGCATCGGGAGCGTGGCGGCGATCACCGTTTCCGGCAGCGAGGGGACGTTCGGCGGTGGTGGGGACGGCGGCATGCCGAGGATGTTATCGAGGATCCATTTGCCGCGGAGCACGGGGGAGGTGCGCGTCGCGTAAGACGTCACCGTGAGAATGCTGCCTTGCCGCAGCAACCCGCCACGCTGCCGCCCCGGATCGTCCGCAAACGACACGCGACGGAAGTGGCTGCCGTAGATGTTCGGGACACCGTAGTGTTTCGCGAGGCGCTCATTTAGGAACGTGTAGTCGGCGCCGAGCAGATCGGTTACGCTGCGATCTTCGCGCAGGATGCTCTCGACGAAGAGTTCGGTTTCCTGGCGCAGCGCCTGACGGAGATTGTCGTCGAAATCGATGTAGAGCCGCAGGTCGGGCGTCACCCCTTCCAGCGCGCGCAAGTGCAGCCACTGGCTCGCGAAGTTTGTGACGAGGCTGCGCGAACGCTCGTCGGCGAGCATCCGGCGGACCTGCGCCTCGAGCAGCTTCGGCTGGCGCAGATCGCCACGCCCCGCGGCGTCGAGCAGGGTGTCGTCGGGCAGGCTGCTCCAAATGAAAAACGAAAGCCGCGAGGCGAGTTCGAGATCACTGACGCGATAAGCGGTGCCGGGCGGGACGCCCGCCGGATCCTGCTCGATCCGGATGAGAAACCGCGGGCTCACGAGAATCGCGCAGAGCGCGTTTTCGATCCCCGCCTCGAAGCCCGCCCCTTCGGCGCTGCCTTCGTGAAAAAACTGGAGTGGCTTGCGCAGGTCCTCTTCGGTGACGGGCCGGCGATAGGCGTGGCGAAGGAGCGGGGTGAGAATCTCACGAGCGCTCGCTTCGGCGGCGGCAGCCGAGCGCGCCGCGGAGTTGGGCGCCGTCGCAAGTCTTCCGAAAATCAGCCGGCGGCTCGGCGTGTCACCCGGCCCCTGGGCGTCAAACGGTCCCGTAATCGAAACCTGATAAACGGCGGGCGTCTGGCGCGGGTGACGGTGCATGTTGAAATGCACGAGATAGGGCTGGCGCACAGTTTCGATCAGCGCGGTCGGATCCTTGGGGAATGTGACGCCGAGATCGTGGGGGCCGGCTTTGACGGCGACGCGGAATTTCAGATTCGCATCGACCAGCTCGGCGTTCTTGTCGCTGCCGGGCGGTTTCACGGTCGCGATCGCGATGCGCGCCTTGTCGAGCAGCACCTCGACCTCGGACGGCTTCTTGAGGCCCTCGACCTGCTCGTTGCGATCCCGCGCGAGACGGACTTGAATTTCGTAGTCGCCGTCCTGCGGGAAAAGGTAAGGAAACACTCCCCCGCCCCGCGTGCCGATCGGCAGGCCTTCGACGTGTTCTTCCTGCGTTAGATCGGGCGGCAAGCGAAACGTTTCGCCGCCGGGAGTTTTGCGCGGCGCGCCGATCGCGAGTCGGGCGATTTTCTGCGCGGCGGAAACGTAGCGGTCCATCAGCGTCGGGGAGATATTGCCCACCGTCACGTTGTCGAAACCGTGGGCCGGCTCGTCATTCGGCAGCAGCGCGGTCGCATCGATCTCGACGCCGAGCAGATCGCGGACGGCGTTTTGATATTCGGTGCGCGTGAGCCGCCGAAACGTGTCGGTGCGGCCCGGATTCGGGTGCGCGGCCGCCGCGCGATCGAGCGAGGCGGAGAGGAGCGACACGATTTTATTGTAGGTCGCCTCGTCCGGCCGGTCTTCGCCAATCGGCGGCATCTCGCGGTGATTGAGTTTGCGCGCGACCCGCTCCCATTCCACCGGCGCCGCGGCGATCTGCGATTTGTCGAGGCCCTCGAGCGAGAGATCGCCTTTCTTCGAGTCGGAATCGTGGCAGTCGTAGCAGTATTTCTCCACGACCGTGGCGACCGGGTTCGACGCTTTCGGCTCGGCCGCGCGCAACGCCCCGGCTGCGAGCAAAGCAAGCTGAGCCCGAACAAGGGTCTTCACGATGGGAGGGAACATGGGGAACGCGTGGGGTGTGGCGGTGGCGCAGCTCCGTCGCCAACTTTCAGGAAAGTTGCGCGCCGCGTCCTGAACGGCGAGGCAAATGTGGACGACCAGTCCGATCAAATAGCATGACCGGCGCGCGGGCGCAAACTCCGCCGGCCACCGCGGTCAAAACGCGCCCTTCAGGCCGAAGATCCACGCCGAGCCGTAGTCTTGGCGCTGGCGGAAGCGCGCGATCGCGGGCGTGTTCGGCCCGTAGCGTTTCACGTCCTCGGGCGCGCTGTCGACGTTGCGCAAGCTCATGAAGAAACCAAGGTGCTTGGTGAATGAGTAGTCCGTGTAGATATCGAACAGCATTTTTTTCGAGCTCCAGTCGAAGGTGCCGGGCTCCAAGCCGCGGCCCGTTTGCAGGCCCTGCCGCACCGGACTGCGATAGTTCCAGTTGAGTTTCACGTTATATTTCTGGCGCGAGAGGCTGATGCCCCAGTTGTAGGTGCGCGGCACATAGGAAAAATTGCTCGTCGCATCTCCCGTCGCACGCTGCGCGCTCGCGTTAGCAAAGACCTGCACCCCGCGCGCCCAGTGCGGCAAAAACGTCAGAGCCTGCTTGTAGTCTGCTTCGAGCCCAGTCATCCGCACCGTGGACTGGAGGTTGTAGTTCGTGGCCACGCTGTAAGCGCCGTAGACCGTCGGATCGAGATTGTAGAGGGCAAGGAACTCGGGGGTTGCCGGCAACGTAATGCTGCCGAAAAAGTTTTTGTAATCGCGGCGATAGGCGCCGACGGAGAGCTTGCCGACGCCTTCAAAATAATACTCGAGCCGCACCTTCGTCGAGCGTGCGCTCCACGGCTTGATGGCCGCGTTATTGACCGAGATGCGGTTGCTGTTGGACGGCACGGTGTCGGTGTCGGGCAGAGAGAGGCCGCCAGAATATTGGTTAAAATCCGGCCGACCGATCGACGTATACCACGAGGCCCGGGCGATGAGATTTTCCCGAAGGTTGTAGCTGCCGTTGATGCTGGGAAAGTAGCGCAGGTATTCTTTCTCGGCGTGGTAGCCGCGATCCAGGTAGGTGAGCTTCGAGACGCTGAGCGCATCGCTGGTCGGAAAGATGAGGAGCGGTTTACCGGCCCCATCGCGCAGGATTTGTCCTTTGGCATCGCGCTGGTAGTTCCGCGTGGGGTCCGTGAACGGCCCCGAGGCCTTGAGGTTGGTCTGTTCGGCGCGGAGGCCGCCGACAAATCTTAGGCGTCGCTCGAAGAACGCCACGTCGCCCATCAGATAACCGGACGAGATGATTTCCTGGGCGAACTTCGACTGATCGATCAGCGAGCGATACGCGCTGTTCGGGGTGTTGAGAGAAAAATACTCCGGGTGCGCCTTGTAGAGATCCCAGATTTTCTCCTGCTCGGCCCATTGGATCTTGGGAAAACCGTAAGGCGGAATCCGCTGAGAGAACGTGTCATCGAGCACCACGGCGGCGCTGTCATCGTTGCCGATGGGCGTCGTGCTCGCTTTGCCGTCCGCTCCGACAAAATTCCACGACGGCGAATACTTCCGGATATCGCGCACCGACTGCTTCATTTCAAAACCGCTCTTGACCGAAAGGGGAATGCCCCGCGGAGAAAAATCCCGGCGGAGATTCCCGTAGGCGCTGCGCTGGAGGTCCCCGGATTCCTGTTCGCCCAGGCTCGCCGAGGTGAGCGAATAGGACGCGAGATTGTAGGGATCGACCGGCGCGCCCGCGGCGTCGGTCACGGTGATTTTGCCGGGACGCAGGTAAAAATTATTGTCGAAGTTCACGGTCACGCCGGAGCGGCGCGCCTGCGAGTTGTTGAAAAAACCGCGATAGCCATCCTTGTAGTGATTGCTGGCGTGCGAGTGGCCGGTGCCGAACTCCGCTTTCCAGATCGGGCCGTCGTGGCGATAGATGAACGTCGGCGTGTAGGTCGTGCCGGACTTCTGGCGCATGCCGCTGTTGTCGAGCCGGATTTCGCCGGCGCCGGGCTGGCCGTGGGTGAAGGTCGTGTCGAAGTCACCCGGCGCGACGCGATTCACGAAAAACGACAGCTTGCGGTTGCTCAGCTCGGCGTCGAAGAACGCCCACTGAAACGAAACCGAAACCCGATCGTTGCGCGCGAGTTTGTAGTCCACCGTGAAGCCAAACGACGTGCGTTTGGAAAATTTGTTCGCGTCCTGCACCGCGTAGTCGGTGAGGTAGGGTTTGTCGACCGTGGTGTCGGGATACTGGCTCGATGGCGGTGTGCCGGTGCCGGGCGTCGTGAGGCCGTTCGTGGTCGAACCCGCGCCGCGCCACGTGTTCCCCGAGAAATCCTCGCTCGTGTATTGGTTACTGTGCGCGCCCGACAGCGAGAAACCGAAGCGCTTGTTCACCGGCACCACGTAGGAGAAGTCGAAACCGGGTTGGATCTTGTGCGTGGGCGTGACGCGCGGGCCGGGCGTTTTCTTCAAGTCGCGGTAGTTGTCCTTCATCATCAAGAAGGCGGTGCCGTTGAACGCCGGCCGCGCGCGCTCGAACGCGCTCCGCGGCACCAGGTTGATCGAGCCGGCAAGCGCGGAGCCGGGCGACTCGGGCGTGGGCGAATACACGACCTCGAACCGCGCGATGTTGTTGACCGAGGTCTGCTCGAGCTCGACCGAGCGCGACGTGCCCGACGACTGCGCGCTGGCGAGGGCGAAGCCATTGACCATGATCGGCACGTTGTTCGACGGCGCACCGTTCATCGAAATCGTCCGCATATCGCCGCCGCCGGTATCCACCGTGATGCCCGGAAGGAATTTCAAGAAATCACCGACATTGCCCTCGACCACGGCGCCGAACTCATCGGCGGAGACGACGTTCTTGATGTTCGGCGCGAAACGCTGCTCGTTGATCGCGATCGCGGCGCCGTCCATTTCCTTCGAGGTGGAGACGACAAACTGATCGAGCTTCACAACCTCGCCCGGCTTGCCGGCGCTGGCGCGGCTCTGGCCGGATTGCAGTTCAAAATCACGCTGCACGATCGCACCGGCGGCGACGTCGATTGCGACCGTCTGCGTCGCCGCACCGGTGTAGAAAACTCTTACGCGCGCGCTGCCGGCCGGCACGTTCGTGATCCGGTATTGCCCGCTCGAATCGGTGAACGTCTCAAGGGCGGTGTCCTCGATCGTTACGCGAGCGCGCTCGATGTATTCGCCGTTGCCCGGATTGAAGACGCGGCCTTCGATCGTGCCGGAAGCGGCAGATTGCGCCAGCGCGGGCCGGCCGAGGAGCAAAACGCCGGCGACAGCAAAGCAGATGGAGTAGCAGCATCCATTTTTCATAGCAGCGGTATGGGCGGCACTCGTGGCCGCAGGGGTTCGTGCAACGCAGGGGTTAGCAGCCGAAGCAATCGGCCCCGCGCGTGAAAGTAAAGCCGGCGTTTGCCTTCGCCGCGTCCGAGCGCGCCATCACGGAATCCCCGGAAAAAATCGGTCAGCGCGTGCCGTTGGCGTTCATCCGCGTTGGCCAAACCAGATGCGCCAGCCACGCCACGCCGATCGTGATGCTCGTGCCGATGAGCGTGAACCACGGCCAGAATACCTCGCCGCCAAACGTCGCCATCCACCACGGCTTCAGCGCCGGAATATTCGGCGGCCAGTAAATCAGATTCATCGCCACCAGCGACGTCGTCATCCCGATCATCGCCGCGCGCGCACCGAGACGTCGCCAGAAGAGCGCGATGATCAGCGAGCCGAGCAGCGCGCCGGCCGTCAGGCCGCGGAGGGAAAACGCGGCATTAAGCACGAAGGTCACCTCGCGCGTCAGCCACGCCGTAAAGACCAGCACGCCCGCCCAAAACACCGTCGAGTATTTGCTGAATTTCAGAAAATATTCCTCACTCCGTCCCTTCAGCAGCGGCATCTGTTTCACAAAGTCCATCGTCGACACCGAGGCGAGCGCGGTGATCGCCGAGCTGATCGAGGACATGGCCGCCGAGAGAATCGCCACGATGAGGAAGCCTTTCAGGATGTGCGGCACTTCCGTCATCATAAAGATGGGGAAAATAAAATCGTTCGCCTTGATGCCCGGTCGCGTCTCGGGGAGCGGGATCTGAAACGGATGCGACTGGTAGAACACCCACAGCATTGTGCCCACGAGGAGGAAAATCAAAAAGAGCGGAAAAATTACGACGGCGCTCAACGCGAGCGCCTTCCGGCCCGCTGCGACGTCCTTACACGCCAGCACGCGTTGCACGATGAGTTGCTCGGCGCCGTGCGAGGACAGCACCATCACCGTGCCGCCGATGACGCCCATCCAGATGTTCACCGGCGCAGAGAACGAGAAGTGGGTGTTGAGCCACTCGAGTTTCCCGGCGGCCGCCGCTTTCGCCAACGCCGCGCTCCACCCGCCGTCGACGAGCGTCGGAATGAAAAACAGGGCGAAGAGTCCGCCCGCGAGAAACAACCCGAACTGCACGGCGTCGGTCCAGATGACGGCCTTCACGCCGCCAATATAAGTGTAGAGCAGCGAGAGCCCGACAAAAATCAGGATCGCGCCGAGGATCGGATCGACCGTGCCGCCGAGGCTGCAGACCTGTTCGCCGAGCATCAGGCGGATCGGAATGCAGGCGACGTAGACGCGCACGCCGGCGGCGAGCGTTTCGAGAAACAGGAAAAATCCGGCCGCCAGCTTCCGCGGCCCCACGCCGAGATGCTGCTCGAGCAACTGGTAGGGCGAATAAATTTCGCCCTTCATGTAGTGCGGCACCATCACCACCGCGAGGATGATGCGGGCGATCACGTAGCCCACGATCATCTGGATGAACATCAGGTTGCCGCCGTCGGCAAACGCATACGCCGGCACGCCGATGATCGTGAGTGCGCTCGTTTCGGCCGCGACGATCGACAGGCCGATGCCCCACCACGGGATGTTGCGGCTCCCGAGAAAGTAGTCGCGTGTGTTGCGCTGATCCTTACCGAACCACATGCCGAGCCCGACGATGCCGCCGAGATACGCGATGATGACCAGCCAGTCGCCGAGATTGAAGTAGGCGTTCATTTTTTATTCGCTTTCGGGCCGCCCCGCGGGCCCCCCCCTTCGTTCCCGGCCGGCTCGAGGTCGGTAAACGGCGCCCGGTCGTAGGTCGCGCCGTCGCCCGTCACGCGCGGATCGCCGGCCGCGACCAGCGTTTTCATCAGGCGCGCGGACAAGTCGCGTTTTTTCGCCGCATAGGCCGGATCGTCCGCGAGATTTCTTACCTGATCGGGATCGGCGCGAAGATCGAAGAGCTGCTCGCCCGGACGCTTCGCAAACGCGAGATCCTCATACCAGCGCCACGCGTCGTCCTTCCAGTGCGCTACGAGCCACGTTTTGGTAGGGCTCGCATCCATATCGGCAAAAGCCGCGCGCGTGTCGCTGCCGATCGCGTTCCAATCGGGCGACGGATCGTCGGCGTGCGCCGGCGCGCCCATCGGCCAGCGGTCGGGCTTGAAGTTGCGGATGTAGAGCAAATCCGGCGTGCGCAGCGCGCGCATCGGATAGGGGAGATTGCCCTCACGCGCGTTGCCCACGTGCCGCTCGCGCCCGATTACAACCCAGTCGCGGCTCGCGTCGACCGTTCCGCTGCGATCGGATTTGAGCAACGGGAGGAGGCTGCGGCCGTAAAGATTTTCCGGCACGGGCACGCCGCCGATTTCCAAGAACGTCGGCATCAGATCCGGCAGGCGCACGAGGTCGTCGATCACGCGGCCGGGCTGGGCGCCGGGATAGCGGATGACGAGCGGGACGAGGCTGCCGTGGTCGTAGAGGTTGCACTTGCCATTGGTCACGCCGGGCATCCCGTGGTCGCCGCTGAGAACGATGACGGTGTGTTCCAGTTCGCCGTTTTCTTCGAGGCGCTGGAGGAGCACGCCGACCATGGCATCGACCGCCTGGCATTCGCCGAAATAATCGGCGACATCCTCGCGCACTTCGGGCACGTCGGGGAGAAACGCGGGCAGCTTGCCCTTGAGCGCATCGGGCTCGATGCCCCAGAGCTTCTGGCCGCTGCCCCGCACCCAAGTCCGGTGGGTGTTGGTGGGGCCGAAAAAATAATGCCAGGGTTGCCCCGGTTTCCGCGCGGCGAGCAAATCGCTGAAGTTGCGCCGCACCTGCGCGTAGATTTTTTCCTTGGCCGCCTCGAGGGGGGCGCCGCCCTCGAGCAGCGCGGTGACCTCGGTGGAAAACTTGCAGCACGCGCGGCCGGCTTTTTCGAACGCATAGGCCTGGCGGCCGAACGGCGCATCGGCCGGCGTGCCGGGACTCCAGACCTTATAGCTCTTGCCGATCTGATAACCGGCGTCGCGCAGCAGGAGTGGAAACGTCGGGATCGACTCATCCCAGACCGCGCCGTTGAGAATCGCGCCGCGGCCGGTTTGGAAAAAATAGCGGCCGGACAGCAGCGCGCTGCGGCACGGGGTGCAACTCGGCGACGTTGCGAATGCGTTCCGGAACAGCACACCCTCGCGCGCCACGCGATCGATGTTCGGGGTGCGCACGATGTCGTTGACCGTGGGGCGGCCATCGAGCCCGCGGTAGCAACTGGCGTAGCGGCCCCAGTCGTCGGCGAAGATGAAGAGGATGTTGAGGCGCGGGTCGGCCGCGGCAGGAGCGCGTCCGGCCAGAACCGCGACAAAGAAGAACAAAACCGCGGAGACGCGTTTTGGGGGCATGGGTCGAGTGAGCGCGAAGATCGCGGGCGGTGCAAGCGGAGCGACGGAAGACCGCCACAAAAAAGGCCGCCCGGCTCGGCGGCCTTGAGGAGAGTGACGATATGCGGTGCGATCAGTTCGTGATGTCGTAGGTCGTGCTCACGTCGCGCAACGGCAGGTAGAGTTCATACCACTTTTTCTGCGCCGCACTATCGGTGTAATTCTTGAGCGCCTGTTCGCTGGCGAACTCCATGACGATGACGTGCGTCTTCTTGACCTTCGCGCCCTCGGGATTCTGGACCTTGATCGCGTTGGTCCAAACGTGCGTGATGCCGGCGTAGTCCGCCGGAAGTTTCTTCACGCCCTCGAGCATCGCCGTGATTTGCGCCGGCGTGGTGCCGTCCTTGAAGGCGACCGTGATGACGTGGATGACGGATTTCGGCGCGGTGTCGGCCGCGGACGCGATCGACGCGCCCAGGGTGAGAACGCCCACGAGGAGGAGGCGGGAGAGCAGATTTTTCATATTTCGAAGGGTGGTTGGTTTCAGGGAGCACACCGCTGGAGCCAGCGGTTCGCCGCCATCGAGCAAACTCGGGTTTTCAATGGCGAGGAGAATCGGTTGCGCTCGGCGTGCCCACCCCACACCGTCGCGACAATTTCCGGCATGAACCGCTTCCTCCCGCTGTGCCACGCTGCTCTCGTGCTTGCCTTGCTCGCCAGCCACGTCCCGGCCGCGCGGGCTGAGTCCGCTCCGCGATCCGCCGCCAGCCTCGACGACCTTCGCGCGCAACTCGAGGCGCACGTCAACGCGCCGCGGCTGAAGAATGCCCTCTTCGCACTCAAAATCATAACGCTCGAAACCGGCCGCACCTGGTTCGAACACGATGCCGATCGCCTGCTGAGTCCGGCGTCGAACTGCAAACTCTACACCGCCGCCCTCGCGCTCGACCGGCTCGGCGGCGATTTCCGGATCGTCACGCCGATCTGGGCCGCAGCGCAGCCCGACGCCGCCGGCGAACTCCGCGGCGATCTCGTCGTGAGCGGGCGCGGCGATCCGAGCTGGCGGACGCGCGACGCGAAGAAGGATTTCTGGACGACGTTCGAGCCGTTCGTCGCCGCGATTGAGAAGGCCGGCGTGAAACACATCACCGGAGACCTCGTGGCCGACGCCACGTTTATCCGCGGGCTGCCCAACGGCGCCGGCTGGACCGCCGACGATTTGATGGACGATTACGGCGCGGAGATTTCGGCCGTCACGCTCGAGGACAATTTCGCCGATCTACGCGTCACGCCCGGCGCCAAGGTGGGCCAGCCGTGTGAGATGGCGTTGGTGCAACCGCATACCGGGCTCGTCCTCGACAATCGCACCACCACGATCGCCGCCGGGGGCAAAAAGCACCTCGTGCGCACGCGGCTCGTCGGCGAAAACGTCGTCCACCTGTTCGGCGAACTGCCCCTCGGCGCCGAGGCGGAGATCGTGGACGTCACGGTCCCCCGCCCTGCGACGTGGTTCGCCTCGGCGTTAAAGGAAGCGCTCGCGCGTCGCGGCATCCGCGTCGATGGCGCGGCCCGCAGTGTGCGCTGGCCCGATGCGCCGGCCACTACCGCAAGCAGCGTGAAGATCGGCGAGATTTCGTCGCCCCCCCTGCGCGACATGATCAGCGCGCTGATCAAACCGTCGCAAAACCTCGAAACCGATCTCATCTTTGCTTACCTCGGAGAAAAGTTTCGCGCGGCGGATGCGCCGGCGCTGGAGTCGTCGGAGGAGGCGGCAACCGCGTTGCTGAAGGAATTCCTCCAAACCAATCACCTGCCCGCCGACGAAGTGCGTTTCGAGGAGGGTTCGGGGCTCTCGCGCAACAATCTCGCGTCCGCGAACGCGACGGTGGCGCTCCTCAAATTCATGACCACGCATCGCGCGGCGAAGGACTTCTTCGACGCGCTGCCCATCGCGGGCGTCGATGGCACGATCAAGAAGCGAATGAAAGGGACGCCGGCGGAAAATAACGTCCGCGCCAAAACCGGTTCGCTGCGCTTCGCCAATTCACTTTCCGGCTATGTGACCACTGCCGCCGGCGAGCGCCTCGCGTTCAGTTTCATGCTCAACCGCAACCTCTCACCACAGGCCCGCGCGGCGCGCGACGAGTTGGATGAGATCGCCGTGCGGCTCGCCAGCTTCAACGTCCGTCCTGGCGCCGCCGCTCAGCCGTGATCCGGTTCGAGACCGAGCGGCTGGTCGTCCGCGAACTCACGCCCGACGACGCACCCTTCATCCTGCGGCTCGTCAACGATCCGGCCTGGCTCGAATTCATCGGTGACCGCGGTGTGCGCACGGTCGAGGCCGCGCGCGATTACCTCGAGGCCCGCATCATCAAGATGTATCGCGAGCACGGCCTTGGTTTGTGGCTCGTCGCGGCGAAATCCGACGGCGCCGCCCTCGGCCTCTGCGGCCTCCTCAAGCGCCCGACACTCGACGACATCGATCTCGGCTATGCGTTTCTGCCGGAGTTCCGCGGCCGCGGTTACGCTCAGGAAGCGGCGATCGCCACGCTCGCCCACGGCCAGCGCGCGCACGGCCTGAAACGCATCGTCGCGCTCACCGCCCCACAAAATGCGCGCTCCCTCGCGTTGCTCGAGCGGCTCGGCTTTCGCTTCGAACGCACGATTCCGTTCCCTTCCGCCAATGACGTCAGCCATCTGCTTGCCTGGTCCGCGCCGGGCTGAGAGAGCGCTTACACGGCTGGCGATTTTCCCCTCGTTTCGGACGATTTCGTGTCGACCTGACTTGAATCGTTTGTCGGGTGACAGGTGTTGGTGCGGGGAAGGTTAGCGGGAATTGGAATTCGACTTTCAACGCCTCCGCCGCGATCGTTTCGAGCTACCGGCTCATGCAAGAACACCCGAAATTGTGCTGCGGCACAGCGCTCGCAGGTCTTCACCCTGAAGCGCGGGTGCGCTCCCTTCTGGTGCCTCACCAGGCTGTTTCCAACCGCGGGGAGCCCGGTCGAAAGATCCACTGGCTTCCTTCCCTGAATGATGTGCTTCAGATCTTCCCATGAAATCCATCGCTGCTGACCACGAGTCCACGTTCCTCCGCCCGATCGCCGACCTCACGCGGGGCATCCGCCACGTCGTGGCGTGCGCCGCGTTTCTGCTGCCAGGCCTCATTTGGGCGCAATCGTTCCTGCCGGTGCTGCCGCCGATCTTCACCGTCCAGCCTTCCAACCAAACCGTGCTCGGCGGCCAAGCGGCGACCTTCACCGTCTTAACCGCAGTCTTCGGCGGCACCGGCGTCGCGACGTATCAGTGGCAGCAATTGGCCGCCGGTTCCAACACGCCCGTGAATCTGGATGAAAGCGCCACCTTCACCGGGACTCAATCCAGCACGCTGACGGTGAATAACGTCACGCCGGCAGTGTCGGGGGTTCAGTTCCAGTGCGTCGCCCGCAACGGGACGCTCGCGTCGCTCTCCTCCGCCGCGGTGCTGACGGTGCCGACCGTGAATCTTGTGATCACGAGCCCGGCGGCCGTCACCGCAAACCTCGGCGCCCCCTTCACCTATACGATCTCCGCGAGCGGAATTCCGACGAGCTTCAGCGCGCCAGGTTTGCCGAGTGGCTTGACGCTTAATTCCGCCACCGGGTTGATCTCAGGCACGCCCAACCTCGCCGGCGTGAGCGTGGTGGCGATCAGCGCCAGCAACGCCACCGGCTCGGGCTCGGCGAGCTTGGTCATTACGGTGGTGGGAGCGTCGCCGCTTCCGACTTATTCATTCTCCACGGTGGCTGGCATCGCCACGCTCCATAGTGCCATCGACGGCACGGGACTGGCGGCGCGCTTCAGGAGTCCGGCGGGCATCACCGTCGATGTGTCGGGCAACCTTTTCGTCGCCGACTACGGCAACAATGTGATTCGGAAAGTGACGCCCGCCGGCGTCGTGACGCTGTATTCGGGCCTGCCTGGTGTCGCCGGCAGCATCGACAACTTCCTCTCCTACGCGCGTTACAACGGGCCGATCGCTTTGGCGGCGGATGGGGCCGGCAATGTCTATGTCTCCGACTATGGTAACAACACGATCCGCAAGATCGGTCCTCCGCCAACGCAAACGGTGACGACGCTGGCCGGCACGGCGGGAACCACTGGCGGCACCGACGGCACCGGTGCCGCGGCACGCTTCAACGGTCCCAACGGCTTGGCGATCGACTCCAGCGGCAATCTCTACGTCGCCGATTACGGCAACCAGACAATCCGCAAGGTGACGCCGGCCGGGGTCGTGACGACGGTGGCTGGCTCGGCCGGAAGCGCAGGAAGTGCCGACGGCACCGGCGCGGCCGCGCGTTTCAACGGTCCCAACGGGCTCGCAATTGACTCGACCGGCAATCTCTACGTCGCCGACCTTGGCAACAACACCATCCGGAAGGTGACGCCGGCCGGCGTCGTGACCACGCTGGCGGGCGCGGCGGGCACGCTGGGGAGCGCCAACGGCGTTGGCTCGGCCGCGCGATTTTATGGACCGATCGCTCTGGCGATTGACTCCACCGGCAATCTTCTCGTCCCCGACTTGGGCAACAACACCCTCCGAAAGATTACTCCGGCCGGAGTTGTGACGACGGTGGCCGGCACCGCGGGAGTAGTGGGCAGTGCGGACGGCAGCGGGGTGGCCGCGCAATTCTACTCGCCCGTGGGAGTGGCAACGGACAGCGCGAACAATGTTTATGTGGCGGATTTCGGCAATAATACGATCCGCAAGGTGAGCCCGGCGGGCGTGGTCAGCACGTTCGCCGGATCGCCGGTGGGCGCGAGCAGCGCCGACGGTGTCGGAGCGGCCGCCAAGTTCGACGCCCCGGAGGGCATGGCCGTTGACGGAGCCGGCAACATCTTTGTCGCAGATGTGTTCAACAATGAGGTGCGAAAGATCACGCCCGCGGGGGTTGTGACGACCCTGGCCGGCTCATCCACCAACAACGGAAGTGCGAACGGAGTGGGCGCCGCCGCGAGGTTCAACGGCCTGACGAGCGTGGCTGTGGACGCGGCGGGCAACGTTTACGTGGCCGACAATGGTAACCACACCATTCGAAAGATCACCTCCGCTGGCGTGGTGACAACGCTGTGCGGCGCCGCCGGGATCAACGGCAGCGCGGACGGCACCAGTGCCGCGGCTCGTTTTTATAATCCGTTTGGCGTGGCGGCCGACAGTGCCGGCAACCTTTACGTGGCGGATGCCTACAACCACACGATCCGCAAAGTGACACCCGCCGGGGTGGTGACGACCATCGCCGGCTCGGCGGGCAATGACGGGCGCGCGGACGGTGCTGGCGCGGTTGCACGTTTCTCTTTTCCGGCCGGCATCGCGGTTGACTCCGCGGGCAACATTTACGTCGCCGACTTTGGCAACGCCACCTTGCGGAAAGTGACGCCCGGCGGCGTGGTCACGACGCTCGCCGGATTGGCGGGCGCCGCCGGCAGCGCCGACGGAATCGGCGCGGCGGCCAGATTCAATGGACTCACCGGGGTCGCGGTTGATGCCGCGGGGAATGTTTACGTGGCTGACGGCTACAATAATACTGTCCGGAAGGTGACGGCTGGCGGGATTGTCACGACCATCGGTGGCGTGTCGGGAGCCGCTGGTAGTGTGGATGGCAACGGTTCGGCCGCGCGCTTCTATGCGCCCAATGGCATCGCAGTCGACGCCGCGGGTAATATTTACGTGTCGGACACAAACAATTGCACGATTCGAAAAGGCCTCGCTCCGACGTCCACGACGGGCCGGCTGCTCAATCTTTCGGTCCTCACTTCGCTGACCCCAAATGAAACGATGACGGTCGGCACCGTTCTCGGTGGCGGCGCCGCTACCTCCACCGTTCCCGTCCTGTTCCGCGCCGCCGGGCCATCGCTGACTCAATTCGGCGTCGGCGGGATTTTGCCCAATCCGGCGATGACGCTGAATTCCACGAGTGGAAGTCCGGCACTGTTCGTGGCGAGCAACTCCGGCTGGGGTGGCACGAGTGCGCTGGTCACCGCGTTCACTCAGGTCGGGGCCTTTGCCTACAGCAGCTCCACGTCCGCGGACTCCGCCATTTACCGCAATCCCCTCAGCGCCGGCAATTATACCGTGGTGGTGCGGGATGCCGGCAGCGCCTCCGGCAACGTGATTGTGGAAATTTATGATGCCACGCCGTTCGCCAGCTTCGCCAGCGCGCCGACCCGGCTAACCAACGTTTCCGTGCTAAAAAATATCAGCACCAGCCTCACCGCCGGTTTCGTCGTCGGCGGCGCCGGTGGCAAAACCGTGCTCCTGCGCGCGGTGGGGCCGACCTTGGGCACGGCGTTCGGCCTCCCCGGCGTGATGAGTGATCCGCAGCTTACGCTGTTCTCCGGCCAGACCGCGATTGCCAGCAACGACAACTGGGGCACGCCGACGAATTCCGCGGCGGCCACTGCCGCGCAGATCACCACCGCTGCCATCTCGGTGGGGGCATTCACGCTGGGCAATGGTTCCAAGGATGCGACCATCCTCATTACCCTCCTGCCGGGTAACTACACCGCGCAGGTGACCGGCGTCGGCGGCAGCGCGGGGTCGGCGATCGTCGAAGTCTATGAAGTGCCCTGAGCGTGACGTGACGCGCTGCCCTATTTTGCCGGATTCACCAGCGGCTGCGTCCACGCCATTTCGACTTCGCCGGGGACGCTCGCGTTGGGTTTCGGTTTGGACGAAATGATTTTCGCGCGCACGTAGAGTTCGTCGCCCTTCAACGTGTAGCTCGCTTTCGCGCCCGACACCTCCGCGAGAATTGCGCCGACATCCTTGCTGTAACGACGGTGCGGCAGGGTTTTTCGCGCGGGCTCGCTGGCGGGCGGGGGAAGAATCTGGCTCGTCGGATCGTAGCCGCGGCGCGTGCCGATGAACTGCGTGGTATAGGTCACGCCCGGCTCCGCCTGAATTTCCACGGCGAGTTGCGAACCACCGCGCTTCACGTCGGTGAGCGTGACGCCCGACGACGCATAAAAATCCCCGGCCTCCAGCGCTGCGATGATCGACTCGGCCGTGAGGAAGCGGGCGCGCACCATCACCCAGCCGCGCCCGGCGTTGCTCTTGCCGATCATGATCGTGTGGTAGGCGTGGGCGTCGTCGTTCGCCAGGCCGAACATCACGTCGAGATGCAGCTCGCCGAGGCGGCGGGTGAGAATCGCGTCCCACATCGCGTCGGTGCTGAGACGCGTGGCGTCGCCAGCGTTGTGCACGCCCGGGTGGCCGTTGTAGACCTCGAAGAATTTCTCGCCGTGCAACTCCATCAGTTCCTCGGCCGTGATGCCCCAGACGAAATTCGGATGATTGAGATGCGGAAACATCGGCTGGCCCGTCTTGGCGCGCTGCGCCATCGCGGCGTCGATTGTGCCCTGCATGATCGTGAGGGCGTTGTCGGCCTCGACGGGGGCGATGAACTCGCGCGGGTTGATCACATTCATGTGCACCGGTCCACCCACCTCCGGAGTCGTGGCCGTCTTGGCGCGTTTCCAATTCGAAGTGATCTCCTCGCCGGGGATCAGGAGAAAGCGTCCCGGCTCCTCCAGCAGCGAGCGATACTCGGCCAGTGGCTTGAGCCGGATCTCCTTTCTTCCCGCGGCCGCGCGCTGCTCGACCCACGCGGGGCCGAAGCGGCGCAAATATTTTTCCAACGCGACGCCGCCGCCGCGCTGCACAACTTCGCCGGCGACGGTAGCGGGCGGCTTGATCTCAAACCAGCGCAGGCCCTCCTCAAGCACGTTGTGATCCGAGATCGCGAGGAAGTTCCAGCCTTCGCGTTTATACCAATCCGCGATCATCTCGGGATAATCGTCGCCATCGCTCCACAGCGAGTGCGCGTGAAGATTGCCCTTGAACCAGCGTAGCTCGGGCGTGTCGGCGCGCGTCCCGGTGGTCACCAGCGAGACCGCGACGAATATTAAAGCTCGGATCGTCATGGAGCAGACATTCCTGCGATGATGACCTTCGCGATCTCGTGAATGATTTCGTGGTCGGCGGAGTGATCCAGCGTGAAGACGACGAGCACGAACTTCGCACCGCCGGGCAGCTCGACGTAGGCCGCATCGTGCCGCGCCGTGCTCGTCCAGCCCGCTTTCGACCACAGCTTCGCGCCCGGCGGCAGCACCGGTCCGGTGAACTTGGATTGATCGTCGGGATCGGAACTCTTCGAGGCGGGGTCACGGGAGAGCAGCCCCATCATCTCGGCGCTGCGCGCGGCAGTCACGCAGCGGCCCGTCACGATCTCGGTGAGGATCCGCGCCGTCGTGTCGGTCGTGAGCATGTTGCGCTTCGGCTCGAACCGTTTCACCGCCTGCGTCTCGCGGCCATACGGCCCGTCACCCCACGGTTTCTTGTTCGCGTTGAACCCGGTGTAGCCGAGCGACGCGAAATAGCGGTTCACGGCGTTGCGCTGCTCGAACCACACTTTGATTTCGTCGTCGGACAACTCCGGCCCGCTCGTCGTGCCGGTGAGGACATCGATGACGTAGTGCGTCGCATCGTTCGACGAATCGACGATCATGTCCTTCATCGCGCGGCGCAGCTCGGGCGTATCGGCGAGTTTGCCGTCCTCGAGCCAGCGGTGGGCCGCCGCGAGGTAAAAGAGTTTGATCACGCTCGCGGGATAAATCTGCACGTCGCCCCGAAAGCTCGCCCGCGCGGGATGGGCCGGGTCGCGCAAATCCACGAGCGTGATCGCGAGTTGGTTCGCCGTGAGTTTCTCGCCCTTGAATTGCGCGAGGGCCTGCTGCGCCGCGCGCTCGACGAGGCTCGCGAGCGTGGGGGCGGGGGCGGGCTGCGCGGCTGCAATCATCCAGCCTCCGCAAAACCAGGCGAGCATCCAGCGTGGGAAATTCATCCGGCCGAGCAAACCAGTCTCGCTCGTCAGCGCAACTCCGCGCCGCCGGCGCCTTCGCCGCCGGGAACGGCGCAGGTTTCCGTGCACGTCGTCGCGCTACCGTTAGCGCACCGCGCCTTTTGCTTCGCTTCGCCCCTTGGATTCGGTTCGGAATGCCGCCGGTCGCGGCCCACCCTCTTTCGTCGTGCCGGTCACCAACCCCTCGCCATGAAAACCCTGTGTTTTCTCCTCCTCGCCGGTTCGATCGCGATCGTGTCTGTCCGCGCACAATCGAACTACACCGGTCGCGATCCCGCCGCGCCGTGGCGTGCGGCGGCGGCGGCCCGCATCGAGCAGATCCGCAAGGGCGACTTCACGCTGCGCTTGATCGACGCCGCGGGCCGGCCGGTCTCCGGCGCGACCGTGAGCATTGCCCAGACGCGCCACGCGTTTCCGTTCGGCAGCGCGCTCGTGATGAGCCGCATCGTGCAGGACACGCCCGAGAATCGCGTCTATCGCCAGAAAGTCGTGTCGCTGTTCAACGCCGGCACGACCGAAAACGATCTGAAGTGGCCGCCGTGGATCGGCGAATGGGGCGCGAACTTCGGCCGGCCGCAGACGCTCAACGGCCTGCGCTGGCTGCACGATCGTGGCTTTGAGTTGCGCGGCCACGTCTTCGTCTGGCCGGCGTGGACGAATCTCCCCACCGCGATCTCCTCGCTCCGTGGCACCGCGCGCCAGGGCGAGATTCCGCAACTGGTGCTCGACCACATCGCGGACGAGGCGAGCGCGGCGCGCGAGTTCGTCAACGAATGGGACGTGCAGAACGAGCCCTTCGATAATCACGATCTCATGGACACGTTCGGCGCGCCGATCCAAGTCGACTGGTTCAAGGCCGCGCGCACCGCGCTCCCGAACGCCACCCTCTACCTCAACGACTACAACACCGAGGACCAGACCCGGAACACCGCGCACGTGCAGCTCTTCGAAAACACCGTGCGCTACCTCCAGGAGAACGGCGCGCCCGTCACCGGCCTCGGCGTGCAGGCCCATATTGGCGGCACCACGTTCCCCGGCCTGCCCGACTATCTCGCGACCCTCGACCGCTACGCGGCGTTTGGCCTCACGCTCCGCATCACGGAATTCGACGTCAACACCACCGACCTCACCCTCCAGGCTGACTACACCCGCGATTTCCTCACCGCGAGTTTCAGCCATGCGTCCGTCGTCGGTTTCCAATTCTGGGGCTTCTGGGAAACCGCCCACTGGCGGCCCACCGCCGCGCTGTATCGCGCCGACTGGAGCGAGAAACCCAACGGCGCCGCCTACCGCGATCTCGTGTTCAACCAGTGGTGGACGCGCGCCACGGGCACGACGGACGTGCAAGGCAGATTCAGCGGGCGCGGATTTTTTGGTGACTACACCGCCACAATCACGGTCGCCGGCCAGCGGATCGAAAAAACATTCACACTGCGCGCCGGCACCGCCGCGCCGACCATCGCCATCACGGCCGAACCGCCGCGACTCGCGAATCTGGCCACGCGCGCACCGGTCGGCGGGATCGCCGACGCGCCGTTCGCCGGCTTCGTCATCGTCGGGACCGCGCCGAAGCTCGTGCTGGTGCGCGCCGTCGGCCCGACGCTCACGGCGTTCGCGATTCCCAGTCCGCTGGCCCACCCCACCCTGACCCTCTTTAAAGGCACGCAGGTCATCGCGACCAACACGGGTTGGGGCACCGCGGCCAACGCCTCCGATGTCGCTGCAGCCGCTACGCAAGCGGGCGCGTTTGCGTTGCCCGCCGGCAGTGCCGACAGCGCCGTGCTCATGCGGCTCGCCCCCGGCGACTACACCGCCCGCGCGTCAGCCGCGGATGGCGGCAGCGGCGTCGCCTTGGTCGAGGCCTACGAAGTCGAGCCCGATGGCAGCCGCTTCGCCAATGTCTCGACGCGCGCGTTCGTCGGCACCGGCGCGAGCGTGCTGATTCCCGGGCTGGTCGTGACCGGCCCGACGGCGCGCACGTTTCTCATCCGCGGCATCGGCCCGGGTCTCGCCGATTTTGGTCTCACGGGGCTGCTGGCGCGCCCGTCGCTGGTCCTCATGCGCGAGGCCACCCCGATCGCCGCCAACGAGCGTTGGGAAACCGCCGCCGACCCCGCCGCGCTCACCACCGCCGCGCAACAATCCGGCGCCTTTGCCCTGAAATCCGGCAACGCCGATTCCGCGCTCCTCGTCACCCTCGAGCCCGGCGCCTACACCGTGATCATTTCCGGCGTGAACAATACCACCGGCAACTGCCTCGTGGAAATCTACGAAGTCCGCTAGATTTAGGCGGGCAGCGTTCGAATCGGCACGCCGGCGTTTCCGCCTCGCCATCACCCGCTCCACGGGCGTTCACTGGTCAACAGTTCACCATGAACCTGCGCCATCTCGCCAAACTCGCCGAATTGTCGCCTTCGGCGGTGTCGCTCGCGTTGCGCAACAGCCCGAAGATTTCCGCCGCCACGAAGAAGCGCGTGCGGCAGCTCGCCGACAAAACCGGTTATCGCGCCGATGCGAAAGTCGTCGCGATGATGAGTCATTTGCGCAAACCGCGCGCTGTGCGCCAGTCGGCCTGCTTCGGCGTGATTTCGTTCTACGATCAACCGCGACCGTGGGAGAATTCCCGCCACCTCACCCGGATTTTCCAGGGCATGACGAAGCGCGCCGACGAACTCGGTTACCGCCTCGAACCGATCTGGCTGCGCGAACCCGGCATGACTTACCGGCGCGTGCGTGACATTCTCGCGACGCGCGCGATCGAGGGGCTGTTGTCCTTCGGCAGTCCTGATTTCGCGCAGGCGTTTCCCGACGAACTCGGCCAATGCGCCGTCGTCACCGTCGGCCTCAGCATCAGCACCCCACACCATCGCGTTACGAGTCATTTCTACAATGACACGATCAACGCGCTCAACCGCGTGCACCGGCTCGGCTACCGCCGGCCCGGCCTCGTGGTCGGCACCTACGAGGAAGGCCGCAGCGCGCTCACGCACTCGTCGGCTTATTTCGGCTGGTGCGAAAACCATCTCGGCCCGCGCGGCGCGCTGCCGGTGCTACGACTGCCCGCCGTGGAAAAAAAGCCGCTGCTCGCCTGGCTCGCGACGCACCAGCCCGATGTGCTGCTCTTCATCAACCTGCCCGACACGATTCCACAGCTGCGCGCCGTCCTGCGCGCGCAACGCCGCCGCGTGCCGCGCGAACTCGGCGTCGCCGTGCTCAGTCACATCGTCGAGGCCACCGGCTTCTCCGGCCTGCAACAAAACCAACGTCTCATGGGTGCATGGTCCGTGGAACTGCTCGCGGCGCGCATCGCCAACCGCGATTTGGGCATTCCCGCCAATCCCCGCATCGAGATGGTCGAGAGCGAGTGGATCGACGGCGGCTCGCTGCCGATGCTCAGCCGCAGTCAACAGTTGAGCTGAGTTCGCGTCGCCGCGCGGGCGGGTGGGCTTACGCTGTCCGTTCTCACGCCCTCGTCTGCCCCCACGCCCCGCCCTTTCTCCGGCGGCGTTCGCCACCCGCACTCCTTGCCCCATGAAAAAACTCATCATCATCGGCCTGCTCCTCGCGAGCGTCCTCGGTCTCTCCGCCGCCGAAAAACGCGTGCTCGTTTATACCCGCAGCTACACCCAGGACGGCAAGGGCTACGTCCACGACAACATTGCCGCGGGCGTCGCCCTGCTGAAGAAGCTCGGCGCGGAAAACGGTTTCGGCGTCGACGCGTCCGACAAGCCCGAGGTTTTCACCGACGCAAATTTGAAGAATTACGCCGCGCTTATTTTCGCGAACTCGAACAACGAGGCGTTTGAAAATGACGACCAGCGCGGAGTGTTCGAACGCTACCTCAAGGCCGGTGGCGGTTTCGTCGGCATTCACTCCGCGTCCGGTTCGGAACGCGCGTGGCCGTTTTACTGGGCGACGCTCGGTGGAAAATTCAAACGCCATCCCCCGCTCCAGCCGTTCACTGTCGAGGTGCTCGACCCCCAGCACCCGGCCGCCGCGCACCTCGGGGAAACGTGGTCGTGGGCCGATGAGTTTTATTTTCATGACAACCTGAACCCCCGCATGCACGTGATTCTCGCCGGCCGCCACACCGCGCTAAAGGATCCAAAACCCGACGGCTACCCCGGCACGACCTTCGGCGAACTGTTCCCACTCGCGTGGTGCTTCGAGGAAAACGGCGGCCGCCGCTTCTACACCGCGCTCGGCCACAAGATCGAATACTACTCCGATCCGAATTACCAAAAGCACGTGCTCGGCGGGGTGCTCTGGGTGCTGCGCACGAAGAACTGATGCTCATCGCCGACGCCGAGCCCACAGGTCGTCGTAGCTGCGAGCGCAAGCGAGTGGCCGCGTGCCCACTCGCTCACGCTGGCAGCGGCTCCTCGATCGATTTGCGCAGCCTATGAAACTCGGCCTCGGGCTCTATCGGCACATGCTCACGCCGGAAAACTTCGCGTTCGCGAAGCAGGCGGGCGCCACGCACATCGTCGCGCACTTGGTCGATTATTTCCGCGGCGGCAGCCACGTCGGTCCCGACGATCAACCGACCGGCACCGACTGGGGCTGGGGCCTCGCCGGTGATCCGGACACACTTTGGACGCTCGAGGAAATCGTGAAAGTGCGCCGCGACGTCGAAGCCGCCGGCCTCAAGCTCGAGGCCATCGAGAATTTCGATCCCGCGCACTGGCACGACATCCTGTTGGACGGCCCGCAGCGCGCAAAGCACATCGAAAACGTGAAGACGATCATCCGCCGGCTCGGCGAAGCCGGCGTCCCGATCATGGGCTACAATTTTTCCATCGCGGGCGTCGCCGGCCGCACAAAGGGCAACTACGCCCGTGGCGGCGCGCCGTCCGTCGGCATGGAAGGCCCCTACGATCTCCCGATGCCGAATGGCCTGGCGTGGAATATGGTCGTCGATCCCACGGCGCCGACGCGCGCCAGCGGCACGATTCCGCCCGCAACGCACGAACAACTCTGGTCGCGGCTCCAGCGTTTCCTCGAGGAGGTGTTACCCGTCGCCGAACAAGCCGGCGTGAAGCTCGCCCTTCACCCCGACGATCCGCCGATGCCCACGGTTCGCGGACAGCCGCGGTTAGTCTACCAGCCGTCGATGTATCAACGCGTGATCGATCTCAATCGCAGTCCGGCGAACACCCTCGAATTTTGCGTCGGCTCGCTCGCCGAGATGACCGAGGGCAATATCTACGATGTGGTCGACGACTACTCGCGGCAGAACCGGCTCGGCTACGTGCACCTCCGCAACGTCCGCGACAAGGTGCCGCACTACAAGGAGACCTTCATCGACGACGGCGAAGTCGACGTGCTCCGCGTCCTCGCGATTCTGCACAAAAACAAATTCGCTGGCGTGATCATCCCGGATCACGCCCCACAAATGTCGTGCGCCGCGCCGTGGCACGCCGGCATGGCGTTCGCGATGGGTTTCATTCTCGCCGGCTTCAAGACGCTCGAGACGAACCGATGAGCGTCCGACTCCATTTCAACGGTCAGACGTGCGACGCTGAACCCGGCGTCTCGCTGTTCACCGTCGCCGAAAAACTCGGCGTGCCGGTGCCGACCTCGTGCAACAAGCAGGGCAAGTGCAAGGAGTGCGTCGTCGAGGTGACCGAAGGCATGGAGCGGCTCTCGAAGCCCGGCCCCGAGGAGAAGCACTTGCAGGGCGCGTTTCGCCTGTCGTGCTGCACGCGCATCAAGGAGGAGGCCGGCGAGGTCCGCTGCCACACGATGCGCCGCGGCACGATGCGGATCGAGAAGCACGCCTTCGAACTGCCGGTCCACGGACCGAAATGGAAACTCGAACCCGCCGTCACCCGCGACGGCGACCGCATCTTGCTCGACGGCGAGGAAATCGACCGCGACACCGGCCCGCTCCACGGTCTCGCCATCGATCTCGGCACGACCACGATCGTGATCCGGCTGCTGAATCTCGAAACCGGCGAGGTCGTCGCCGATTCTTCGTTCGAAAATCCGCAGCGCTTCGGCGGCTCCGACGTGATGGCGCGCATCCAATACGACACCGAGGACCGCACCAAGACTCTCCAGCGCACGCTCGTCGGCTACCTCAGCCGCGCGATCATCGAGTTTCCCGTCGACCCCCGCTCGATCTACGAGGTCGTCATCGCCGGCAACTCGACGATGCGGGACATTTTCTTTAAACTCTCCGTCTATTCAATCGGCCAGAGCCCCTATCAGTCGCTCACCGAACTCGAACTGGCCGAGGGCAAGCGCACGACGACGAGCCTCGCCGATACCGCCCGTCGCCTCGGCCTGCCGATTCATCCGAAAGCGCGCCTCTACGGCCTGCCGATCATCAGCGGTCACGTCGGCGCGGATGCCGCGGCGTGCATGCTCGCGGTCGACATTGCCAACGAGGAACGCGTCGTCGCCGTCATGGACATCGGCACGAACACCGAACTCATCGTCGGCAACAAACACAAGGTCCTCGCCGCGTCGTGTCCCGCCGGCCCCGCCTTCGAAGGCGGCCAGATCACGTTTGGGATGCCGGGACTCCCCGGCGCGATCGAAAAAATCTCTATCGCTGACGATGGTGCGGTGCGCGCGACCGTGATTGGCGGGACCTCCCCGGAAGGAATTTGTGGCTCGGGGCTGGTGGATTTGATGAGCGAACTCGTCCGCACCGAGCGCATGAACGCACTCGGGCGTTTCGAGGGTGGCCCGCAGGATTTCGTCGTCGCTCAGAGCGACGGCCGTCCGATCACGTTCAGCGAAGCGGACGTGAATGCGCTCGCCCAAGCCAAGGGAGCCAACGTCGCCGGCCTCCAAATCGCCTTCGCCGAATACGGCATCCGCTACTCCGATCTCGATGTCTTCTATCTCGCGGGTGGTTTCGGCCGGCATCTGAACATCGAATCGTCGAAGCGCATCGGGCTCATCCCGAATATCGACGTCGCGAAAATCGTTCAGGTCGGCAACGCCTCCGTCGAAGGCGCGTGCATCGCCCTCCTCTCGCGCACCAAGCGCGCCGAACTCGAGTCCCTTGTCCGTCGCGTGACGCACTGCCGGCTCGAGACGCACCCGGGCTTTTTCGATTTCTTCGTCAACGGCTGCCAGTTCGCCCCCGTCGAGAACGCCTCGGAGGTGTCGTCATGATCGAGGTGCTCGACTCGCGTCCGGACTGCGACGTGCAGGACGCCGAATACCACCGGCTCCTCGGCTATCCGCGCGGCCACCTCCTCGGCGAACGCGCGCTCGAGCTCGCGGCGTGGGCCCGCCGCTGGTTCGCCGAGCACGGCCGCCCGTGGATTTACCTCCGCGAAGTCGAACTCCAACTCGCGCCCGACACGCTGCAGATCGACGGCATGGCCTTTGGTTCGAAGCAACTGCACGATCATCTCACCCAGGCCGAGGCGACCCGCGTGATGCTCGTCGCCGTGAGCGCCGGCCGCGCCGCCGAGGAACACGCCCGCGAACTCTGGGAGTCCGCCAAACCGGATGAGTATTTTTTCCTCGAGATTTTCGCCTCCGCCGTGGTTGAGCGCATCGTCGCCACCACGAGCGGCCGCATCTGCGATCTGGCGGAGCGCGACGGGCTGATCGCCGTGCCCCACTACAGCCCCGGCTACTCGGGCTGGGATGTCGCCGATCAAAACAAACTCTTCGATCTCATCACGCGCGGCGCGAGGGAACCGTTTCCGGAAAAGCTCGAGGTGCTGTCGAGCGGGATGTTGCGCCCGAAGAAATCGCTGCTCGGCGTGTTTGGGCTCACCGCCCGTTCCGCGCGCGCGCGCGCGGCCTCGCGTGCGACGCCGTGCGAAAACTGCGCCTTCTCGCCCTGCCGTTATCGCCGCGCTCCCTATCGCCATGCTCGCGCCGCCGCCGACACCGCTCCACTGAACGGCCAC
>JBBRLB010000063.1:0-35225 GCA_038231575.1 Opitutales bacterium
CTTCAACTCCGCGATCAATTCGAGCTACACGGTCGCGACCGCGAGCGGCGGCATCATCGGCTTCGACACCTCGAAGTTCACCCTCAACACCAGCGGCTTCGCCAACAGCCTCGCCGGCGGGTCGTGGTCCCTCGCCGCCAACGGCAACAATCTCGATCTCAACTTCACCGCCAGCGCGATCCCCGAGCCGTCGACGTCTGCCGCGCTCTTCGGCGCGTGCGCGCTCGGCGTCGCCGCATGGCGGAAAAAATACGCCGCGCGGCCAAGCTGACCGCATTTCCCGTCGCATCCTCGGACCGATCTTTTCCGCCACCCCGATCTTCATCCCGTTTGCCTGCGTGGTTTGAAGCATTGCGCCGGTCTCGCTCGTCCGAATCCCGATCCTTCAGAATTTGAACAGAAGGAAATGAAGGGACCGAAGATCTGATTTTCAGTCCTGCAGTGAAGCCCGCAAATCAGGCGAATGAACGCGAAGAGATTTAGCCGCAAAGAAGCCCAGGAGGCGCAAAAAATACGTCGGCAAATTAATTCAGAAGCCAGGAAACCAGGAATCTGAAAGTGGCGGAGCGTTCATGGCTTTTGGGATTCTGAATCGTGTCTTCCTCGTTCTTTTTTGCGCTTCTTGCGCCTTTTTGCGGCCAAAATTCCGCCTCTCAATTCCCCAGCAACGCTCGCACGATCGCAGCCCACTCCGCCTCGAGCGTGACTTCCGCGGCGGGTTTTGGCCGGCCGGCGCGGGCATACCAATACCCGGCATTCGCCAGATCGCCTTCCTTGCGATGCAGGTAGGCGTGCACCCACGCGCTCTCGCGTCCGCCGTCTTCCTGCGCGCACGTGTGCGCCTGATCCCAATCGCCGCGCGCATCGTGCCATAGCGCCTGCAACGCCCCGCTCGCATTCGCCGGCGGCGCCACATCCCGTGCCACCGACTGCTGGAATTCCGCAAATGACATTTGCGCCAATGTGCGCGACCCGCTTTTCATTTCAACCACCCTCTCTCCCGTCGCCCGCCTTTTCCCCATGCCCACCGCCGAGCACCTGATCATTCGCGAACTCCTGGCCCGCGAACCCAACTGGCTTTCCGGCTCGACGCTCGCCGCCAAACTCGGCGTCAGCCGCGTCGCGGTGTGGCAGCAGATGGAAAAACTGCGCGCGGCCGGTTTCGCGTTCGAAGCGCGCCGCGCCCTCGGCTACCGGTTGCTCGCGCGTCCGCCCGGACCGCATGCCGCGTTGATCGAGACGCAGCTCAAGGTGCGGCCCCGCGGATTTACCCTCGTCGTGCTCGATGAGACCGACAGCACCAACGACGAAGCCGCGCGCCAGCTCGCCGCCGGCCGCGCGGCGCCGTTCGCCGTCATCGCCTGCCGCCAGACGCGGGGCCGCGGCCGGCTCGGCCGCCCGTGGCACAGCGAGGCCAACGGCAACCTTTACCTCAGCGTCGCCTTCCGCCCGCGGGTCGCGCCGGACAAGATGGCGGCGTTCACCCTGTGGATGGGCCTGAACCTCTGCGAACTGCTCGCCAACTTCGCCAAGGTGACGCCCGGCCTGAAATGGCCCAACGACATTCTCTTTGATGGCCGCAAGGCCGGCGGCATCCTGACCGAGGCGCGCGTCGACGCCGACCAGATCCGCGATCTCGTGTTTGGACTCGGGCTCAACATCAACGCCCCCGCCGAGGGCTGGCCCGCCGAACTCGCGCGGCGCGCGGTCTCGCTGGCCGAAGTCACCGGCGCACCGCTCGACTTCAACCGCCTCACCGCCGCGCTCCTCGGCCGCGTGCTCCTCGCCTACGACAATTTCGCCGACGGCACCTACCTCCGCACCTTCGCCGATCTCTGGCACCGCTACGATGTGCTGCGCGGTAAATCCATCGTCCTCCTCGAGGGCGGGCGGCGCCACCCCGGCATGGTCACCGGCCTCGACGACGAGGGCGCGTTGCTGCTGCGGGATCCGCAGGGGCGCACGCTCCGTTTCCGCGCCGGGGAAGTCACGCTCGAGAAGACAAGTTGAGAGTTGAGGGACCCGGCGCGAGGGTTGAGAGTCTCATTTCGCATGTCCGATCCGCTTCCGCCCGCCATTGAGGTTTCGCACCTCGTCAAGACCTACGCCGGGGTCACCGCGGTCAGCGATATCAGCTTCACGGTCGCGCGCGGCGAAATCATCGGTTTCCTCGGCCCCAACGGCGCCGGCAAGTCCACCACGATGCGCATCCTCACGGGCTATCTGCCCGCGACCTCCGGCAGCGTGCACATCTGTGGCGTGCCCGTCGCCACCCAGCCGGACGACGCCAAGCGCCGCATCGGCTACATGCCGGAAAATAATCCGCTGCCCGAGGACATGCGGGTGTCCGAATACCTTTATTTTCGCGGCCGCTTGAAGGAAGTCCCGCGCCGCAAACTCGGCCCTCGCATCGACGAGGTCCTCGAGTTGAGCGATCTGAAACGCGTCCGCCACAAAATCATCGGCCAGCTCTCCAAGGGGTTTCGCCAGCGGGTCGGCATCGCGGAGGCGATCCTCGCCGAGCCGCCGGTGATCATCATGGACGAGCCGACGATCGGGCTCGACCCGCACCAGATCCTCATCGTCCGCGATCTCATTGCGAGTTTGCGCGGCCGCATGACCGTCTTGATCTCGTCGCACATTCTGCCCGAGATCGAGATGACCTGCGATCGCGTGCTCATCATCAACCAAGGCCGCGTCGTCGCGCAGGGCACGCCCGCCGATCTGCGCCGCGAAATTCTCGGCCACTCGCTCTATCGCCTGCAGATCGCGGGCGACCTCACCGCCCTGCCCGGCATCCTCACCGCGATCGAGCCGACGCTCAGCCTGACCGATCAATCCGAACCCGACGCCGCCGGCTTCCACACCCTCGGGCTCACCACCGGGCGCGACGACGAACTCGGCGAACTGCTCCTCAACACGCTCCTCGCGAAAAGCTACCGCGTCCGCGCGCTCACGCGCACGCAGCCGACGCTCGAGGATGTCTTCCTGGCGGCGACGCGGCGCAGTTGGGATGTGGTCGCCGCACCGCGCGCCGCCAAAAAACCCGCCGCATGAAACATTTCTTCACGCTCCTCAGCCATGAAATCCGGATGCTGCTCGTCAGCCCCGGCACCTACATCGCGGCGACGGCGTTTCTCGGGTTCATGGGATTCATCTTCGTGGGCATCCTCGAGAACTACAGCACCGCCGCGCAGGACTCCTCGCCGGCGCAGGTGTTCTTCTCCCTGTTTTTCCTGCCGGTGTTTTTCATGGTGCCGCTCCTCACGATGAAGTGCCTCGCCGAGGAACGCCGCCTCGGCACGATTGAGACGCTGCTCACCACGCCGGTGACGACCACCGAGGTCGTGCTCGGGAAATTCGGCGCCGCCTATTTTCTCTACATGATTCTGTGGGGCTCGACCGGCGGGCTCTTCTACATCCTGAAACGCTTCGCCGGCGATCCGCGGCTACTCGATGCGGGGCCGCTCATCGGCGGCTACACGTTCATCGCGGTGTCGGGCCTGCTCTTCGTCGCGATCGGCGTGCTCACGAGTTCGCTGTCGCGCAGCCAGTCCGTCGCGGGTATTCTCTCGTTCGTGTTGCTGGCGCTGCTGATTCTCGGCGGACGCTACCTGGCCGGCGTGTCGTTTCTCGAGCGCGAGTCACTCCGGCCGCTCAAGGAAGCGGTCGACTACGCGCAGATTTTTTCGCATTACGACGATTTCACCCGCGGCGTAATCGACACGCGCCAGTTGCTGTTCTACGCGAGCGGCACGGTCCTCGCGCTCGTCTTCAGCATCTTCGCCGTCGAGGCGAAAGTCCTGCACAGCTGACATGGCCGACGCGCACAGCTTCCGCACCGTCCGCTGGCTCCGCACGTTTCATCTCGTGCTGCAGGGCACGCTGCTGCTGACGTTCCTCGCCGGCCTCAACTACCTCGCCCGCGATCACCCGCTGCGCTTCGATCTCACGCAGCACCACAGTTACTCGCTGTCGCCCGAGACGCTGTCCTACCTCCACCTCGAACGGCCCGTGCGGATCGTCGCCACGATTGGCGACAGCGCGGAATATCCCGAGGTGCGGGGCTTGCTCCGCGAATACGCCTCCGCCACCGAGGGCAACCACGATCCGGGCGGCGGCCGCGACGGCCGCATCACGATCGAATTCCTCGACGTCTACCAGAACCGCCGGCGCGCCGAGGAACTGGGCATCGCCCAGACCAACGCCCTCGTGCTCTTCTGCGGCGATCGGCCGCGCGTGTTGCACGTCGACGAACTCTACCGCTTCAACAAAAAGAAAGAGCGCGAGAGTTTTCAGGGCGAACAGATCCTGACCTCCGCGATTCTCGACGTCTCGAATCCCATCCGCCAAAAAATCTACTTTCTCGTCGGCCACGGCGAGCTCAGCCCCGACCAAGTTGATGCCAAGACCGGTCTCTCCGCCGTCCGCGAGGCCCTCCGGGCCCGCCATTTCGATGTCGAGATCATCGATCTCACGGTCACGCGCAAAATTCCCGCCGAGGCGGCGCTGGTCGTCGACGTGGCGCCGCAGACCCGCTTCAGCGCCGCCGAGCAGGAACTCCTCCGCCAATACCTCGGGGCCAACGCCGGGCGGCTGATCATGCTTCTCGCGCCGGGGATCAGCGCCATCACCCTCGGGCTGGATGATCTGCTGCTCGACTGGGGGGTGCTCGTCGATGACGACCTCATTTGCGATACCGGTCTGGACAATCTCACCGAGGACAACGACCTCATTATCCGGTCCTTTTTGCCGCACCCGATCACGCAGTCGCTGTTCGATCAGGGACTCTGGTTGCGCTTCGGGCTCACGCGCAGCGTGCGGCCCGATCCCGGCAGCAAGATCGGCAGCGGACTCACAACCGTCGCGCTCGCCGCCACCTCGCCGACCGCGTGGGGCGAAACCGGCTATCGCCTCGGCCGCGTGCCCAATCCCAAAAACGCCGGCAACATCCATCCGCTCGCGGGCATGTCGCCGCCCAACGCCCTCGGTGTCGTCGTCGCGTCCGAGCGCGTCGGCGTTCGCGACAAGCTGCCATTCAGCGTCCGCGGCGGCCGGCTCGTCGTCTTCGGCACCGGCGATCTGATCGCGAACACCCGCCTCGCCGTCGCGGGCAACTGGAACGTCTTTCTCAGTGCGGTGAACTGGTCCGTCGACCGCGATAGCCAACTCAGCATTCCCGCGCGGCCCATCGAGCGTTTCCAACTCTCGCTCAGCGCCGGCAATCTCCTCAAGCTCCGCTACACCCTCCTCTTCGCCCTCCCCGCGGCCGCCGCCGTGCTCGGCCTGCTGGTTTATTGGACGCGGCGGTCGTAGCGATCGGCGCTCAGCTTTCAAAAACAATCTCATGCCTCACTTCACCCCGTGCCTGCTGACCGCTGAACGCTGATCGCGGACTGCTCCCTCTCCCATGCGCACCAAAGTCACGCTCGTCCTCATTTTCCTGAACGTCGCGCTGTTCTTTTTCATCTTCAAGTTTGAGCGCAGCTGGCGCACCGAGCGCGCGTCGCTCGAGGCGCGCCGCCGCGTCCTCGGCGCCGAGGCGGCCGACATCCGTGCGCTGGCCGTCACCAGCACCGCGCCGGGCGGCGGCGGCTCATTCACGCTCACGCGTCGCGGTGAGGCGTGGTGGCTGACGGCGCCCATGGAGTGGCCCGCCAATCCGCACGCCGTCAGCAGCCTGATCCACGAGCTGCAATTGCTCGACCACGTCACGAGCTTCGAGGTCGCCGCCCTCGCGCAAAACGATCAGAAACTGGCCGACTTCGGGCTCGAGAAACCGCGCCTGACGATCGAATTCACCTCGGGCGACGCCTCTTCCCCCATCAACGCGAAGCTCTCGATCGGCGACGCCACGAAGGACGGCACGCGCCTTTACGTGCTCTCGCCCGATGGCAAACGCGTGCACGTCGTGGGCCGCGCCGTCCTCGACGCGCTCTCGCTCTCGCTCGATTCGCTCCGCGCCGATTCCCTGATCACGATTCCGGTTTTTGAAGCACGCGCTCTCGGCGTGCAGTCCGCCGGCGTGCGCGTCCGCATCCGCCGCGAAACAGATCGCTGGCGGTTCGACAACATCATCGCCAACGCCAACAAGACCGCGCTCGAGGTCGCCATTGGCGGCCTCAACGCGCTCCATCCGAAAACCTTCAATCCGCCGAATCCGCCCGCCACGCTGCCGTCCGCCGCGCCGACGCTCACCGTCACCCTCGAAGGCAACAACCGCAGCGAGAAACTGTTTCTCGGGGAGCCGCTCGGTTCCACCGCGATCACCGCCGGCGCCGCCACCGCGCCCGACATCGAATACTACGCGCAACTCGATCGCCGGCCGGCGCTCTTCACGGTGGCGGTGCCCGCGGCGCTCCTCGATTCGCTCCGCAACGCCCTGCTCGTGCTCCGCGAGCGCCGCATCCTCGATTTCGATCCGCGCGCCGTCACCGCCCTCACACTCGCGCAGCCCCTTCTCGCCGGCCAGCCGCCGCTCACGCTCCAGCGCCTCGAGCCGCCCGCCGGCAGCGCGCCCGACGCGCCCGCCTCGTGGCAAATCGTCCGCCGCGGCGCCGCGGCGCAAGGCCCGCAGACGCTCCCCGCCGATCGCGCTGCCGTGCAGCGCCTCCTCGATCAGCTCGCGTTGCTTGCCGCCAAAAATTTCCAGACGGAGGCCTCGACCAGCGCCGATCTCGAGAACTGGGGCTTCAAACGCCCCGCACGCGAAGTTACGCTCACGTTCGGACCCGGCACACCGCCGCTCACGCTCTCGCTCGGCACCGATGCGCAACGCGTCGTCTATGCGCTCGTCGGACCCGCGAACCCGGGCTCCTCGATCTACACCATCGATCGCGCGATCCTCGACGACGAGCTGCCGATCGAGGCCCGCGCGTGGCGCGAACGCCAGTTGCCCGCGCTCCCCGCCGTCGCGCACGTCACCGCGCTGAAGCTCACCGATCTCATCGGCAATCAAGTGCTGCTCGATACGCCGCTCGACGCGGGCGGGCACGTCCCCGCCGCCCTCCCCCACCGCACCGCCGTCGAAACGATCGTCGCGGCGTTGCGCAGCCTGCGGGCCAAAAGTTTTCCGCAGGACAGCTTCACCGAAAAAATCTTCGTGGCCGGCGACGAGCGCCCGTGGCGCTACAAGCTCGACTACACCGTCGCGCTGCCGGGCGGCGCGGGCGGCGAGCAGACCAGCGTCAAGACCCTCCTCTTCACCGAGCGCGGGGGCGGCGCGCAGACGCTCGCGGGCTCCGCGGAACTCGACGCCGTGTTCGAAATCGAACAGCCGCTCCTCGATGCGCTGTGGGCGATCGTCTACCGCGATCCCGGCCCGCCGCCGGAAATCGCCGAACCGAAGAAATAATTTCGTCAACCGTCATGCTGAGCGAATGCGACGTGTCCGCCGGAGCCTTGGCAAAGGCGGAAGCATCGCTGTTTTCCTTCACGTGTGATCACCGCGATCCTTCACCTTCGCCCCGAGCCTGCCTGAGGCTGATTGAGGGGATGACGGGCCTCCCCCCATGAGCCGCCCGTTGCAACTTCTTTCGCGCGGCCTGCGTTTCTGCGGCGCGGGCGTGGTCGCGTTTGCGGTCTGGACTCTCTGGCTCACGCTCGCGCTCCTGCTCGTGGTGCAGATTTACATCGCGACGCACCACGAGCTCGAGGTGCCGGCTTTCGTCCTGCGCACCTTCGAGGACCGCCTCGCGGCATCGGGCGTGCGCGTCACCTTCGGCCGCACCTCCTTCGATCCGACCGGCCGGGTGTTGATCGAGGACGCACGGCTTTTCCTTCCCGCGTTTGCCGAGCCGGTTTTCAGCGCGCACGGCCTCTACACCCGCCTCGATCCCTGGGCGCTGGCGGCCGGAAAATTCGAGCCGCGCGAAGTGCGCGTGACCGGCGCGAGCCTCGCCATCCCCGCGATGCTCTCGCGCTCCGGCGCGGCGGAGGAAATCCTGCGCGATCTCGACGCCCTGTTGGTGCCCGGCGATCACGCGCTTACCGTCGCGCAATTTTCCGCGCACATCGCCGGGGTGTCCGTCAGCGCCCGGGGCTCGGTTTACCTGCCCGCCGCGAGCACGGCGCGGTCCGCCCCGCTGCCGGGCGCCGACTTTCTGGCGAAGAATTTCACCGCGCTCTGCCGCCAGCTCGAAGCCGCCCGGACCCAGCTCGCCACGCTCGATCAACCGGAGCTTCACCTCGATCTATCACCATCGGAGTCGCGCGCGGTCATCGCCAACGTCACGCTCTCAGCCCGCGGCTGGAAACTCACCTCGCCCCTGCCGCTGCAAATCGGCGGCCTCCGCATCGTCACGAAATTCCCGCTGCTCGGCGATGCGCCGGTCGCCGCGCGCCTCGAGTTCACCGCCGACGATCTAGTGCTGCCGTTCGACGCCCGCGCCCACCGCGTGCGCGCGTCGATCCGCGGCACGCTGCGGCCCGCGCAGGTCAGCTTCGTGCCGCGCGAACTCGAACTCAGCGCCGAGGCGCTTACCGCCGCGGATTTTTATGCGACCACTGTCGCCGCGCGCCTCACGCCCGGCCCGCTGCCCCAGATCGACGGCGACATCGTGGCGCGGATCATGGGTGAGCCGCTGGCCATCCGCGGGAGCGCCGACTTCAAGGCCGAGACCGCGACCGTGCACTTCGACGGCGCGATCTCGCCCGCGGTGATGGGCCCGATCAGCGCGCGGGTGCACACGGACGCGCGGCGCTTTTTCAATTTCAAGGCGCTCGAGTGCACCGGCGGCCTCGTCACGATCGGGCCCGGCTGGAAATTCGAAAAAGTGTCCGCGCGCACGGTCATTCAGGGCATCGAAGCTTATCACGTGCAGATGGAGGAGGGCCGCGCGGTGGTCGAGTTCGACGGCCGGCATTTGCATGCGCCCGAGGCCTGGGCGCGGATCGGCGAGAATTTTGCGCGCGGCAGCTACGATCATGATCTCGGGACGCGGGACTTTCGCTTTCTCCTCGCCGGCCAGCTCCGGCCGCTCGACATTTCCGGCTGGTTCGGTCCGTGGTGGCCGAATTTTTTCAACGATTTCGCCCTGCCGGTTGCGCCACCGCGCGCGAGCGTCGACATCCAGGGCCGCTGGGGCGAGAGCCGTTACTCGAGCAATTTTATCAGCGTCGAAACCATCGGCCCGGTCATTCGCGGCACGAAGCTCGATTTCGCGCGCGCGCGGCTGTTTGTCCGGCCGGCGTTTTACGACGCCCCGGAATTTTGGGCGACGAGCGGCACCGGGGCGGTGCGCGGCACGTTTACCTACGCGACCGATCCGGAGACGTTCGCGTGGCGCAGCCTGCAGTTCAACGTCGCCTCGACGATCGATCCGGCGGTCGCGGTTCAGATGATGGGGCCGGGCGGTGCGAGCGTGCTGGCGCCGTTCGCATTTGCGCAGCCGCCCGCGTTGAAACTCGCCGGCCGGATCGATGGGCCGGCGGCGCCCGGCGGCGCGCACCAGACGATCACGATCGAGGCGCGTTCTGCCGGCGCCTTCCACCTGCACGAGTTTCCGCTCGAGAACATCGCGTTCACCGCCGCGATTCGCGACGACGATGTCGCGATCGACAATCTGCACGCGGGATTCGCCGGCGGCGTGGCGACGGGCCGCGTGAAGCTCACCGGCCGCGGCGCCGACCGCCGTTTGAGTGCGGAGCTCGCGGTGAAAGACACGAGCCTGGGCCGCGCGGCCGCGATTCTGCAGGATTACGCGGCGAAAATTCACGGCCTGCCGCCGCCGCCGCCCGGCAAATTCGTGCAGGAAAAAGCCAATGTCCGCCTCGATCTCACGGCATCCGCCGAGGGCCGCTACGCGGATCCGTTCAGCTACCATGGCGAGGGCAACGCCACGCTGCAGGGCGCCGGCCTCGGCGAAGTGCCGCTGCTCGGCCAGCTATCGGAATTACTGAAGTTCACTGCGCTCCGCTTCACCGCGGCCACGGCAAAATTTAAAATCGACGGCGCGAAGCTCGCGTTCTCCGAGTTCAATCTCCGCGGCGCCAACTCCGCGATCGAAGCGCACGGCAATTACGCGCTCGACCGGCGCGAACTCGACTTCAAAGCGAAGCTCCTCCCGTTCCAGGAAAGCGCCAACATTCTGAAAAGCGCCATTGGCGCGGTGCTCACCCCGTTTTCGAACGTCTTCGAGGTCGTGCTCACCGGCTCGCTCGAAAAACCGCAATGGGCGTTCGCGATGGGCCCGACCAATCTGCTGCGCTCGTTCGGGTCCGGCGAAACGCCGCCGGTGCCTCCCGGGGAAGGGCCGCTCGCCGTTCCCGTGCCCCGCGCCAAGCCTTAAGCGGGTAAACCAGCACCCATCGGCCCGTCAAACGCCACGCCGGCGAAGGGTTTGCGCCGCTCAGACGGTTTCTACGCTCTCGACGGGAAACGAATTGCCCCACGGGGCGGCGGCCGTTTTCTTGGGGGGAACACCTTATGGATTCGCTGCCCACATTGCCGAGACGCTCCTGGTCGGAGCGTTCTTCGCTTGGCTTGGCGACGGCGATCACGGTGTTGGGCGCCACCGGTCTGATCGGCTGGCTGCTGCGAATCGACGAACTGCTGCAGCCCTTCCCCGGCCTGCCGGAGATGAAGGCCAACGTCGCAGCAGCGATGGTGCTGCTGGGACTCGTTTTGTTCGCGCTCGAGTTCGGCCACCGGCAATGGTGCCAGCTCGCGCTCATCCCGGCCGCCATCGGCGTCGTCACGCTCGCCGAATATCTCCTGCACCAGGGATTCTTCATCGATGAACTGATCGTCACCGATCACGTGCTCTCGCAAACGGAGAGCCCTGGCCGGATGTCCGCCATGGTGGCGTTCTGTCTCGTGCTCGCCGGCCTCGCGCTCGCGTGGCGCGGCACGCAGCGCGCCGCGCGCGCGCGCCTGTTCGCCGAGGCCGTCGCGGGCTCGCTGATCACGTCGGTGGGATTCTCGACCTTGCTGGGTTATGCCGCGGCGCTGCCGCCCGTTTATCGCTGGGGCACGGTGACGGCCACCGCGCCGATGGAGGCCGTCGCGCTCATGCTCGCCGGCTTTGCGGTGCTGTTTCTCGCGTGGCGCGACAGCGTCAAGGCCGAGGGCGGGCCGCCGGCTTGGTCGCCCATGCCGGCCGTGATCGGCTGCCTCACGCTCACCGTGATTCTGTCGGTGGGCTTGCGCGAGCGCGACCGCGTCTCCGTCCGCGAGCGCACGCGCATCGTCACGGATTTTTTTGCGTTCTCCTTGAAGGGCACGCTCGACGAGCAGGCCCGGCAGTTTGAAACCCTGGCGCGCCACTGGGGTGACAGCACGGAACTCGAGACCAACTGGCCGGCCACCGCCGCGACCCAGATGTCCTCGTCGGCCGATCCGAGCAAGAATTCCAGCCAGGTGGGCTGCATTTCGATCGCTTACGTCGACGGCAGCCACCGAACGGTGTGGACGTATCCCACGAATCCCAGCACCACCGGCTTCGATCATTTTTCCGTCGAGGAGCGCCGCGAGGCGATCCTGAAGGCGAACGATACGGGCGGTGCCGCGCTCTCGCGCACGACGAATATTTTCACGCCGGCCGGGGCGGTGGAAACGGGCGCCGTGATCTATGCGCCCTTCACGCGTGGTGGAAAAAAGAACGCCGGCTACATCGCGGCAGCATTCATCTACAAAGCGCTCTTCAAAAAAATCGCCGAGCTGCGGCAGGGCCAGGGCCTCGACTCGATCGATTCCAATTACCACATCGAGGTCTCGATCGGCGGGAAGAACGTCTACAACTCGATCGCCGCGGATGCGCGCCGCAGCGACGAGGACGCTTATCAACACACCTACACGATCGCCGATCGCAACGTGGGCGTGAGCCTCACGCCCTCCATCACCGCCCTCGAGCAGGATCGCCGCGACCTGCCGCAACTCGCGCTCGCCGCCGGCATCGGCATCACGCTGCTGCTCGGCCTCAGCGTGCATCTCGCGCGCAGCGCGCGCGCCGGCCAGCGCGCCGCGGAGCTTTCGAGCAAACGCCTCTTCGCGGAAAACGAAGAGCGCCGCCGCATCGAGGCACGGCTGAAGGTGTCCGACGAACGCCTGCGCCTCGCGCTCGATTCCACGCAGATCGGCATCTTCGAGTGGAGCGTCGCGGCGGGTCAAGTTTATTACAGTCCCGGCCTGTGGGCGATGCTCGGCTTCGAACACGGCCGCATGCCGTCCACCGTCGAGGCGTGGCAGTCGCTCATCCACCCCGACGATCTGCCGCTTTACCGCCGCCGGATCGAGTCGCAGCTCAGCGGCATCGCGACATTCATCGAGCCGGAATATCGCGTGCGCGCGCGCAGCGGCGACTGGCGCTGGGTTTACACGCGGTCGAAATCCGTCGCGACCGCGCCCGACGGCCGGCCCACGCGCATTATCGGCACCGTGCAGGACATCACCGCCCGCCGTGAGGCCGAGCTCGCGTTGCGCGAATCGCAGGCCGAGGCGCGCAAGCTTTCGCTCGTCGCCTCCAAGACCGACAACCCCGTGCTGATCGGCGCGCCCGACGGCCGGATCGAGTGGGCCAATGAGGCGTTCTGCCGCGTGATGGAATATTCGCTCGACGAGGTCGTCGGCAAAAACCCCGCGCACTTCATGATCGGGCCGGACACGAACGCGCGCACCGTCGTCCGCATCCGCGCGGCGATGGCCAAGGGCCACGGCATCAGCACCGACGTCGTCAACTACTCCAAGTCCGGCCGCAAATATCACCTGCATCTCGAAATCCAGCCCGTGCTCGGCAGCGATGGCCGCGTGGAGAATTTCATCGCCGTCGAGACGGACATCACCGCGCGGGTCGACACCGAGGTCCAGCTCCGCCGCGCGAAGACGGAGGCCGACGACGCCTCGAAGGCGAAGAGCGAGTTCCTCGCGTCGATGTCGCACGAAATCCGCACGCCGATGAACGGCGTCATCGGCATGACGAGCCTGCTGATGGAGACCTCGCTCAACGCCGAGCAGCGCGACTACATCAACACCATCCGCACGTCCGGCGAGGCGCTCCTCACGATCATCAACGACATTCTCGATTTCTCGAAAATCGAGTCGGGCAAAATGGAGCTTGAGCGCGCGCCGTTCGAACTCGCGCTCTGCGTCGAGGAAGCCCTCGATCTTTTCGCCCTGCAATCCTCGTCGAAGAAACTCGATCTGGTTTACCACATCGCGACCGACGTGCCGGCGTGGATCATGGGCGACGTCACGCGCCTGCGCCAGGTCCTCGTCAACCTGGTCAACAACGCCGTGAAGTTCACGCCGAGCGGCAGCATCGCGCTCGAGGTGCGCCGCGTCGTCCGCGAACCCGATCCGCTCGGTTTCGCCCCCGTGCTGCCCGTCGATCCGGCGCACACCATGCTCGAGTTCACCGTGCGCGACACCGGTATCGGCATCCCCGCCGATCGCTTGGGGCGGCTGTTCAAGGCGTTTTCGCAGGTCGATTCCTCGACCACGCGCAAATACGGCGGCACCGGCCTCGGTCTCGCGATCTGCCAGCGGCTCTGCGAACTCATGGGCGGCGCGATCCGCGTGCAAAGCACCGCGGGCACCGGTTCCGAATTCATCTTCACGATCCAGACGGAGCCGGCGCCGGTCCTCGCCGATCTCGGCTTGCCGCCACTGCCAGCCGCGTTGCGCACCACCGGCGTGCTCTGCATCGAACCGCACCCGGTCACGCAGGCGCGCTTGCAGGCGCTCTTCGAAAAATGGGGCGCGCCGTGCACCGTGGTGGACAGCGTCGCCGCCGCCCTCGCCGCCACCCGGGGTCAATCGCCCGGGCTCATCCTGCTCGACGGCGGCGAAGACGGCCGGCCCTCGCCGCTCCCCACCCTCGCGAAACTCCGGTGCCCGCGGCTGGTGATGTTTCCCTTCGGCCACCTCGCGCCTTCGTCCCCGGACGACGGCCTGCCGTTCGCCAGCATCTCGAAGCCGCTGCGCACCACCGCGCTCACCCACGCGATCGCCACGCTTTTCAATCCCCTCGCCGCCGCGGCCGCCGCCGCCGCAAAAAAATCCGAGCGCCCCATCGCCGAGGAATTCCCGCTCGAGGTGCTGCTCGCCGAGGACAACGCCGTCAACCAGAAGGTCGCGCTGCGTTTCATGGAGCGCCTCGGTTATCGCGCCCAGGCCGTCGCCAACGGCATCGAGGTCCTCAGCGCGCTGGAAAACCGCCGCTTTGATCTTGTGCTGATGGATCTCCAGATGCCCGAAATGGACGGGCTCGAGGCCAGCCGCCAGATCCGCGCGCGCCTGCCCGCCGATCGCCAGCCCAAGATCATCGCGCTCACCGCCAATGCCATGCAGGGCGACCGCGAGGCCTGCCTCGCCGCCGGCATGGACGACTACATTACCAAGCCCGTGAAGATGCACGAGATCGCCGCCGCCATCCGCCGCCAATTCGGCGAAAGCACCGCGAAGCCCACGGCCCCGCAGGTGATCGGATAAACGCCCGGCCCGCCCGCCGGCCTCGGCGCGATTTTCCGCGGTTGTAAATCTTCCCGCGCCTCACCGCGCGTTGCCCGCCCCGCCGCGCTTCGATCGTTCGAGCAGGCGCGCGAGCGCGCGGTCGAGCGAATCGATGCTCACGGGCTTGTGAGATGCTCGTCACCTCCCGCCGCATGGGACCGCGTCTGATTGGAGTCCATGCCGAAGCATGGCGGAACAACGGGACGATTTCGTCCGCGTAGGTTTTCGGCGAAAGGCGATGGATGACCTCATCGAAATCCCGGCCGATGAGATTAGGGACGTCACCGAACCCCGGGCCACGCCGTGGGGTTGACGTCGCGCACATCGGGAATCGCGTCCGGGAACCCGCCAAAATCAAAGTGCCCGCGACCACTGGGTGGGGCAGGAAGCACTCGCGGAACATTTTTTCCTGGCCGTGCGGGGACCGCCCATGAAAAGGATACTTCCTAGGCTAAACTGGAGCGACCATCGGGTGATTCCGATCGCGACGGTTGCCTGAATTTCGCGGTTTTTTCGGCCCGCCCGCGCCGGCGATCGCCACACGCGGCTTTACGTATCGACCCAAATCGCCACAGTGACGCGAATGTCGCCCTTTTCCGCGCCGATGCCATGACGATCGACTGGCTCAAATTTTTGCCGGCAATCGTGCTGCTGCTCACCCCCGGCGATCTGTTCAACGGCGGGGAGAAGGTCCGCTACCGGGATGTCACGCGCGACTGGGATGGCTACTGGCTGCGTGCGCTGGCTCACGGGATGCACTCGATCGACCTGGTGCGCGCGGCGCTCGGCACGTGGCTGCTGCTCGAATCGCTGCACGGGGTGGCAAATCCGCGCGGTTTCGCCAAATACGAGGTGCTCTGCCTCCAGGGCGGGATCCGGATCCTGGCCATGTTCATCCAGACAATTGTGTGCCGCGAGAAAGACGCGGTGAACGCGCCGTTCGCCTTCGTCATCGGCCTGCTCCTCGCCGGCATTTCGCCGATGGTCGCGGTGTTCGCGATCGCGCTCGCGCTGCCGATCGCGCTGGGCTCGCGCTCGGCGCTGATGTTTTTCCCGGTGCTCGCGCTCGCTCATCTGGGCATCGGTTTCTGGTTCAAGGGCAAGGGCGGCTTGTTCAGCCTGAGCTTTGGCGCCTTGGCGGCCATGATTCCTTTTCTCTGGACGATCATGTTCCGCCGCGATCTGGTGGTGGCTTATCGCGCCAAGCGGCAGGGGACCGACGGCTCGCTCTCTCCGCTGCGCTAGATCGGCGCCCACTGCGCGCGGAGCCGTGCAATTTCCGCCGCGTGGGCCGGATCGCCGGCAAGGTTCTTCAGCTCCAGGGGATCGCCCGCGAGATCGAAGAACAGCCAGGGTGAACCATCCGCGTTGAGCACCAGCTTGCGCGTCGGCGTGCGCGCGCCGCGCCAGACCCGATCGCATTGGTGCGGCAGCGCGACCACGCTCGGCATTGAGATGCGGGCGAATTTATTTTCGATTTTGGATTCTCGCCTTTCGATTTTGGCGAGCGTGAGTTCGGGAAGATTCAGCAGCGAAATCGCGGAACCGTCGCAACGCGGTGTCTCGCCAGGCGTGCGCACGAGCAGCGGGACGCGGATCGATTCCTCCTGTGGCCAGCCTTTGCGAAACAGTCCGTGTGCGCCGTGCAGGTCACCGTGCACGCTCGTGAAGACGACGATCGTATCCTCGCGAGTCACCCCCGCGAGCAGCCGACCGATCGCGCGATCGGTCGCCTCGATGTGCGCATAATAGCCCGCGAGTTCGCGGCGCGCCTTCGCTTCCGCCTCACCGCCACGGGGCACATTGGAGGGTAAAATAATCTCAAGCGGATCGCGCGCCGTGATCCCCGCCGCCGGTGCATCATAAGGCGGATGCGGCGCCTCCAGACTCACGACCGCGAACCAAGGTTGAGTCTTGTTTGGCTTTGGGATTTTGGCGTTGGGATCTTGCTCGCGAAGCCAATCCGCCGCGCGTCCGCCCACGACGTCGCTCTGATAGCCGGCAAATTTCTGCGGGCGCTCCAGGCGCGAGCCATGCAGCCACGGATCGTTGAGCAGGAAACCGCTCTCAAATCCTTCCCAGAATTCAAATCCGCCACGCGCCTCCGGCGGCACGATCATCTTGGCGTGGGCTTCACCCACGAGCGGCGCAGTGGGATCGCGTTTCGCCAGATGCCATTTACCGAAGAACGCCGTCGCGTAGCCGCGGTCGTGCAGTTCGTGCGCAATCGTGCGCGCACCCGCCGGCAGCGGATCGAAATAATCGCGCACGCCGTTTTGCGGTGAGGGCACGCCGGTGAGCAGCGCCGCCCGCGCAAACGGCCCGAAGGGATGCGGCGTCACCGCTTGCGCATAATTCACGCTCTCCCTCGCGAGCGCATCGAGGCATGGCGTGCGCGCATTCGGATCGTCCGCGTAGCCGCATGCCTGCGCCCGCCACTGCGTGGTGACGATCCAGAGAAGGTTGGGCGGGCGTTTCATGGCGGCGGCGGCGAGAGGGCGAGTGGAGAGATTCGTCGGGCTGACGTCGAAAACCATTTGCCACCGTCCGCGCACCGGCTTGGCTCGGGAGCGAACGCCCTCGCGCCCCGCGAGGCTCCCCTCACCTCTCGCTTGCTGGATGCCATGAAACTCCTCCCCACCTTCACCGCCACGTGCGTGCTCGCCGCGCTCTCGTCCGTCGGCCGCGCCGCCCCTTCGACCGGCAACCCCTTCTACGGCGATCCGCCGGATGCGCACCACCCGTGGGCCATTCACGATCAGAATCGTCCGCAGCCGGTGCGCGTTGAACCGGGCACGTTCAGTTCGCTCGAACAGCCCGGCAATCCTCCGTCCGATGCCGTGGTCCTCTTCGACGGCACCGCCGCGTCACTCGACAAATGGGAGGCCGACACCAAGGCCACCGAGCCCAGCGCGCCGACGAAATGGGTCGTCAACGATGGCGCCCTCGAGTGCGTGCCGAAATCCGGCTACATCCGCACGAAGGAAGAATTCGGCGACATCCAGCTCCACGTCGAGTGGGCCGCGCCGAAAAACGTCAAGGGCGACAGTCAGGGCCGGGGCAACAGCGGCATCTTTTTGCTGGGCCTCAAGGGCACCGCCGACGGTCCCGAAGTCCAGGTGCTCGATAACTACGACAACCCGACCTATTCCGACGGTTTCGCGGCGGCGGTTTATGGCACCAATCCGCCGTTCGCGAACGCGCTTCGTCCGCCCGGCCAGTTTCAAGTGATCGACATTGTTTTCCGCCGGCCCGTTTATCGTGACGGTCAGGTGCTCGACCCGGGTTACGTGACGGTCTTCTGCAACGGCGTCCTCATGCAGGATCACACGCCGCTCGAAGGCCGGGGTGGACACATGAAGCGGACGTTCGCCGGCGCGTTTCCGGAAAAAGGTCACCTGAAACTGCAGGACCACGGCAATCCGGTTCGCTTCCGCAACATCTGGCTGCGTCCGTTGCCCGCGCGCTCCGTCGATGGCGGCACTAACGGCTACCTCAACGCCGACGCCACCACGGCGAAGCGCAAGGAGATCGCCGCGAGCGTCCGCGCCGATGCCGCCAGACTTTCCGGCACGGCGCAGATGCTGCGCCTGGCGGAATCCCTCGTCTACGAAAACGACCCCGCCACCGCCGCCAAGGTCGAGAGCCAGGCCTCCGCCTACGTCGCCAGCCTGAAAACCCTTTCCGGCCCCGCGCTGGACGCGAAAAAGGACGAGGCGAAATCGGTGCAGAGCGCGCTGCGCTACCTCGCGAAGTTCCAATTGGTGCCCGCCACCTACGCACCAAAGGTCACGCTCGATCAATTCGTGAAAGCCCAGGCTTGGGACGCGGAAAAGAAGTAAGCCATCGGCGCGATCGCGTTTCGATTCGGACCCGCCCAGCCGGGCCTCCGCGCCGCGGCGTTTTTTGCCTGACTGTCATGCGCACACGGGGCGGACACGTGTCCGTTTAGATTTGACTGACGCCGTCGGCCCGAAACCCTTCATCAGCCCCTGTTGCTTTCCCCCGTTCGGTTGCCCGGCCCCCGCATTCCTGTGCGTGGAGCAGTCGCGAAGGACTCCCATCCAACGCCACGCGCGATCGATCGAGAAGGGCCGCAGGGATTCCAACCCTCGTTAGCGTTCCCTGTCATGACTACACCAAAAAACATTCGTATCTCGCAATCCCTCGCCCGCTGGCTCGGCGCCGGCCTGTGCGCCCTCCTGCTGGCGCTCTCGGCCGCTCCGCTCCACGCCCAACAAGGCGGCGCCGTCACCGGCTCCGTCGTTGACTCCTCCACCGGAAAATATCTCGAAGGCGCCGACGTCTCCGTCGATGGCACTTCTCTTCACGCCAGCACCGCGCGCGATGGCGCGTTCACGCTGACCAACGTCCCGGCCGGCCCGCACACCGTCACCGTTTCCTATCCCGGCCTCGAAACCAAGAGCGCCCCGGTCAACATCGTCGCCGGCCAGATCGCGAGCGCTCCCATCCGCCTCGGCGCGCCGGGTGCCTCGGAGATCATCACGCTGTCCGAGTTCAAGGTCGCCGGCACGAAGGAAGGCATGGCGCAGGCGATCGCGCTCCAGCGTGCCTCTGACAACACCAAGGTCGTCGCCGCCGGTGACCAATATGGCGACATCGCGGAGGGCAACGCCGCGGAATACATCAAGTTTCTCCCCGGCGTCGGCATCGACTACAACGCGAACGATGCCCGCGCCGCCACGCTGCGCGGCATGAGCACGGCGTTCACCAACGTCACGATGAACGGCAACCCGCTCGCTTCCGCGACGTCGGGCAATCTCAACCGCCGCTTCGAATTCGAACAGGTCGCGATCAACAACGTCGAGACCATCGAGGTCTTCAAAACCCTCACCCCCGAGATGCCCGCGACCAGCACCGGCGGCTCGATCAATCTCGTCACGAAGAGCGCCTTCGATCGCCAGGGCAGCCTCTTCACCTACCGCACCTACCTGCAGGCGACGGGCGACGATCTCTATCTCCACAAGTCCGAAGGCTGGGGGCAGGAGCGCACGCGCAAGATTCTGCCGGGCGTCGATCTCAATTATGCCACCCGTCTCCGCGAGAATCTTGGCTTCAATCTCAGCTACAAGAATTCCCAGCTGTTCAACGACTACCCCCGCTCCTCCTACTCGTGGCAATACAACCCCGCGAGCGGCGGCCTTCCCACCAATCCGTGGATCAACAATTGGAATCTCCAAAACGAGCAAAAGGATACCCGCCGCCAGACGATCTCCGGTCAGGTCGACTACAAGATCGACGATCAGACCAAGCTCTCGATCAACGCCGGTTGGAATTTCTACGACCTCATCTTCACCGATCGCGTCATCACCGTCACCCCGGGCACTCGCCCCGCGTTGAGCACGACCGGCACCGCCACCTACGGCAACGGCACCTATAGCGGCGTCGCCGGATCCGGCAGCGTCGCTTTCCAACAAATCAACCGCTGGAAATCCGGCGTCACGTGGAATGGCGGCGCGAATCTCACCCACAATTTTGGCGACGGCGCCAAGCTCGAGGGCAGCCTCTACTGGAGCCAGGCTTACAGCAAATATCGCGACACCACGGGCTCGTGGTATTCCGACATCACGGCGACCCGCACCGGCCTCACGGTGAACTTCACCAACGTCGGCGCCATCGCGCCAACCTACTCGATCCTCGATAGCACCGGCGGCACCGTCAACCTGCGCGATCTGTCGCAAGGTTTCAACGTCACGCAAATCCGCAGCCGCCCGCAGACGGGCGTCGACACGCGCGACGGCGCTTCACTCGACTACAAGAAGCCCCTCGGCACCTCGATCCCGGTCACGGTCAAAGTCGGCGGCCGCATCGATTACACGACGCGCAACATCGACAACCGCGTGTTCAACAAGACCGCGTTCGCTCCGCCCGTGAACGGCACGCAACTGATGAACCTCGTCGATACGAACTTCTCGAATCACGGCATCGGCTACGGTCTGCCCGCATATAACTTCCCCAGCGTCTACCGCGCCTACGAGGCGCTCGGCGGCCTCAGCTATCTGCCCTACACGCCGGCGAGCGACACCATCGCGCGCTTCGACGAAGCGACCCCGGCCGGCTATGTCCGCTTCGATGTGCGGCCGGTGCAAAATCTCCTCCTCGTCGCCGGCCTGCGCTACGAAGATCGCCAGATCGACATCGAGAACCGCCTCTCGACGCTGCCCCGCATCGTCACCGGCAAGTTCTCGGACAAGAGCTGGTTCCCCTCGCTCAACGCGAAATACGACGTCTCGAAGAACCTCCTCCTCCGCTTCGGCGTCGCGAAGTCCATCGGTCTGCCGGACTACAGCGATCTGCTGCCGGGTCTCCCGACCGTCACCGAGCCGACCTCGACCGCGCGCGGCAACATCGCCGTGTTCAACCCGAACCTCGAGCCGTTCACCGTGTTGAACTGGGATGCCGGCGTGGAATATTATTTCAACCGCTCGGGTTTCGTCTCGGCGTCGGTTTTCAAGAAGACGTTTAAGAATCAAATCATCGATTCCCGCCAGACCCTCGACACCGGCACGGCCGCGAGTCTCGGTATTGCCACCAACACCCTCGGCTCGCCGGTGGACCAATACGACGTCTCCTACAAGTTCAACATCCCGGACAAAGGCAGCTACAACGGCGTCGAACTCGGCTACTCGCAGAATTTTTCGTTCCTGCCGAAGCCGTTCAACACCCTCGGCCTCCAGATGAATGCCACGCTGCTCAGCATCGATCCGATCAAGACCAAACGCGTGCTCAACAACACGGTCACCGATCCGAACCTCAACGCCGCGCTCCTCCAGACGGTGAACAAGAATCTCGAAATCGCCGCCGTGAAGCGCGCGTTCAACATCACGCTCAACTACAGCATCGGCAAACTCGGCGTGACCGTGACATCAAACTACACCGGCAAAGTCCTGAAGGCCGCGAACCGTCTCACGGTCAAGTATAGCGACGTCTCCGTGAACCGCTACGATTTCGAATACGTCTACCAGGCGCCCCGCGAACTGGTCGACGTCCGCCTCGACTACAAATACAGCCGCAAGTTCACGCCCTACTTCCAAATGCGGAATGTCTTCGCCCGCCCGATCGTGACCTCGACGAACATGCTCCCGTCGAACCACGCGGAATACGGCGATCCGATCTACGAACTCGGCGTCCGCGGCGCCTGGTAATCCCGCTGGCCCGGGCCCTCCCGCCCGAGTTCAGCCTCACCACTGCTCCTTCTTCAAGGCCCGCTTCGGCGGGCCTTTTTCATTGTCATTGCGAGGAGCGCCGCGACGCGGCAATCCATCCGTTCTGGGAGTAGCGCCGCTCTCCCACCGGCATCTTGTTTACCCCCCATCTTTATGCGCCGCTTCATCCTCCTCGTCTCGTTCCTCTGCGCGCCGCTCGCGATCGCCCAATCTCACGCCGCGGTCGAACGCTGGGGCCTGTTCGAAACCGTCCTCGCCGGTCCCGCCGACGGCAATCCTTTCGTCGACGTCTCGCTCACCGCCACCTTCACGCAAGGCGCCGCCACGCACGACGTCACCGGCTTCTACGACGGCAACGGCACCTACCGCGTGCGCTTCATGCCCGAAACGGTCGGCGACTGGAGCTTCACCACGCGCAGCAACCGCCAGGAACTCGACGGCAAGACCGGCGCGTTCACTGCCATCGCGCCGTCCGCCTCGAACCACGGCCCCGTCCGTGTCGCGAACACGTTTCACTTCGCCTACGCCGACGGCACGCCGTTCCGCCAGATCGGCACCACGTGTTATGCGTGGACCTCGCAAGGCGACGCGCTCGAGGAGCAAACGCTGCAGACGCTCGCGAATTCGCCGTTCAACAAAATCCGGATGTGCCTTTTCCCGAAAAACTACGAATGGAACAAGAACGAGCCGCTCTTCTACGCCTTCGAGGGCACGCCCCCGACGAAATGGGACACCACGCGTTTCAACCCCGCGTTTTTCGCGCACCTCGAAAAACGCATCGCCCAGCTCCGCGATCTTGGCATCGAGGCCGACCTGATTTTGTTTCATCCCTACGACAAGGGCCGCTGGGGCTTCGATCGCATGGATGCCGCGAGCGACGATCGTTACCTACGCTATGTCGTCGCGCGGCTCGCGGCCTACCGCAACGTCTGGTGGTCGATGGCCAATGAGTATGATTTTATGAAGGAGAAAACCGAATCCGACTGGGACCGATATTTCCAAATCGTCCAAACCTCCGATCCCTCCGCGCATCTCCGCTCCATCCACAACGGCACGAAAATCTACAACCACACCCAGCCGTGGGTCACGCATGTCAGCATCCAAAACGGCGCCGCCGTCGTGGATCCCGAGCGCGCCGTCCTCTACCGCGACACCTACCGCAAGCCGATCGTCTTCGACGAGGTGAAATACGAAGGCAACATTCCGTCGCGCTGGGGCCAACTCTCCGCCGAGGAAATGGTTTTTCGTTTTTGGAACGGCCTCATCGCCGGCACCTACGTCGGCCACGGCGAAACTTACACGAGCGCCGATGAAATCCTGTGGTGGTCGAAAGGCGGCGTGCTCAAAGGCCAGAGCCCCGCGCGCCTTGCGTTTCTCCGCCAGGTGATGGAGGCGTCTCCCACGCCCGGCATCGACATGATCGACAAGTGGCAGGACGAACGCACCGCCGGCAAGGCGGGCGAATATTATCTCATTTATTTCGGCAAAGACGCGCCGACAAATTGGACCTTCGCCCTCTACAAGGACGGCCTGAAGGACGATCTGAAATTTCAAGTCGAGATCCTCGACACGTGGGCCATGACCGTGACGCCAGTGCCGGGAATATTTACGACGAAGAAGCGCGACAACTACGTGTTCGAAGACGCCGCCAAAAAATCCGTCACATTTCCGGGCAAGCCCTACATCGCGCTGCGCATCCGCCGCGTGCCCTAGGGGGATTGTCATTCTGAGTGCAGCGAAGAATCCAGCCGGCCGTTCGAAACGAAACAGAGAACCAAGATCCAAATGGATGCTTCGCCGCGCCCAGAATGACTAGCTCCCGCGGTTCGAATCTTATCTGTGTTTATCCGTGTCTTCCTTGGTTAAACTCCCCAGCCATTTCATTCTCCCATGACCATCCGCGAACCTGAATCCCTCGATCTTCCGACGCCGTCGGGGCCGATGCGCACTTACGTTTATCGCCCGACTGCGCCCGGACGCTATCCGGGCCTCTTGCTCTACTCCGAGATTTTCCAAGTCACCGCGCCTATCCGCCGCACCGCGGCGCTGCTCGCCGGCCACGGTTTCGTCGTCGCCGCGCCGGAAATCTACCACGAGTTCGAACCCGCCGGCACCGTCCTCGCCTATGATCAAGCCGGCGCCGACCGCGGCAATGTGCTCAAGACCACCAAACCGCTCGCCAACTACGACACGGATGCGCGCGCCGCCATCGCCTTTCTGAAAAGTTACGAGCACTGCACCGGCCGCCTTGGCGTGATCGGCATCTGTATCGGCGGACATCTTTCCTTCCGCGCCGCCATGAATCCCGAGGTCTCGGCTGCCGTCTGCTTCTACGCGACCGACATCCACAAACGCGGCCTCGGTCAGGGCATGAACGACAACTCGCTCGACCGCATCCCCGAGATCAAAGGCGAGCTCCTGATGATCTGGGGCCGCCAGGATCCGCATGTTCCGCTCGACGGCCGCGTGAAAATCCACGCCGCGCTCGAAGCGGCAGGAACGCATTTCACGTGGCACGAGTTCAACGGCGCCCACGCCTTCCTCCGCGACGAGGGCCTCCGCTACGACCCCGAACTCGCGCTCCAATGTTACGGCCTCGCGCTAAATCTCTTCCGCCGCAAACTCGGCGAAGGCGATCAGCGCACGGCTGCGGCCGGCGGCTCGGCCGAAACGAGACACTAAACGCCCGTGAAGCTACGCCCTCTTGTCCTCGTGGCGCTCCTTGCGACCACGGCCCATGCCCGAAATTTCAGTGAGGGCTTTGCCTTCGTCGTGATCGATGATGCCACCGAGAAGAAACTCGGCCCGTTTCCCTACGATCGGGCGGTCTATGCGAAGGGCGTGGAAGCCTGCGCCCGGATGCACGCCAAGGGCGTGGTCTTGAAATTCTTTTTCGACGAACCGAAGTCTCCGACGGGCGATGCGGCCCTCGCCGCGGCGATGACGAAAATACCGGTGCTGCTGCAGGCCCGACTCGTCGCGAGCGAGGGCACGAGCCAACCCTTGCCTGCGCGCTTCCACTACGCGGGCGGCAAGCCCAAAGCCGCCATCAGCGGGCAACTGGGCTGGATTCCTTTGCCCCAATTGCTCGAAACGGCGGCGGGTGTCGGCTTCGCGGATTTCGACAGCCCCACGATCCCGCTCATCGAGAGATATCGCGGCGAGCCGTTCAAATCGATCGTGCTCAGCTGTCTGGAACTGGCGCTCGACGCTTCGGCGCAGGTCGTGGGGAATCAACGCATCGACATCGGGAACCAGTCGATCGCGGTGGATCAAAAAAACGTGTTTCACGGCACGCTCAATCGGCTGGAAACCCTGCAGCCTCTCTCATTCAGCGCCCTCCTCGAAGGACAAGTCTCTCCTGACCTCATCGCCGGCCGCGTGGTGATTATTGGCTGGGACGCGGCTACGACTCCCACGCTGCCGTCCACTCACGGACCAATGAAAATCCACCGGCTTTTCGTGCAATGCCTGGCCGCCGCGTGGCACGCGCTCGCGCCTATCGCTCCGCCCACTCCGCCGGCACCGCCGTGATCGGCTGCACCATCACGTCGCGATAGAAAACTTCCGCGCCCTCCGTTTGCAGGCTGATTTGTCCCACAGTGAGCGGCGTGGGCGCCGGCCCGTCGATCCGTTGCGCGCCGTGCAGCCGCATCACGACCACGCCGTTCACGATGTGGATGCTGTCGGCCCCGAGGCAGATCAGGTCGAGCGTGTTCCACTCGCCGTTTGGATTTTCCGGATCGCCGAGTTTCACGCAGCGGTTGCTGATCGGTGCCTTCTGCTCGAAGAGCGTCGGCTCGCCTTTCGGATCGTAGAGCCACAGCCGGCCTTCGCGACGTGCGTTGACCGTGACCTTCGTCATCAGCGCGTAGAGATCGCCCATATCGTGCTCCTGGATTTGAAACTCCACCGAGCGCGGCCATTGGCCGTGTTCCACGCCGAGCGGGCCGTGACAGAAATAAAGCAGCCCGCAGTCACGCGCGGCCGTCAGTTTCGGCGGCCACTTTTTCTCGCCCCACTTTACTTGCAGGCGCAGGTGAAAATTGCCGAACGACTCCTTCGTCGTGATCGTCCCGAAGCCCTGGCCCGACACATGAATCGCCGGGCGCCCATCGACATTCTCAATTGTGAAAACGTGCAACGGATCGCGGTTCAAGCCGATCGGTTCGAGGTATTTTCCGCTCGCGTCGCGCTTCAACCCGGAGACATCCCACGCGGCATCCGGCACCGCGAGAAACATGTCCCACCCAGCGAGATCCTTTCCGTTCCAGAGCGGCTTCCAGCTTTCGTCCGCGCGCAGAATTGCGCCGGCCAACATCAGGCCGGCAACACATGCTCGGGGGTAACGCATGACCCGGGAGCGTGGCCCCGCCGGTTTTTTCCGCAACGTCTTTTCCCGTCTCGCCGGCGCAGAAACAGGTTTCCTCGCTGCCGTGGCCCGCTTTCAATCTCGGCCATGGAGTCCTTGGCGCCGCACGAAACGTCCACCTCGCGGTGGAAATTGCTGGGCGGACTTGTGCTGGTCGCCGCCGGCTTCGCGGCTTATGCGAACAGTTTTTCCGTTCCGTTCCTGCTCGATGACACGGTTTCCCTCGTCGAAAACCCGTCGCTGCGCCATCTGTGGCCGTTGAGCGATGTGCTCTCACCGCCCGAGGACACCGGCGTCGGCGGCCGACCGCTCGCCAATCTCTCGTTTGCGCTCAACTACGCGGCCGGCGGCATCGCGGTGCGCGGTTACCACCTCGTCAATCTCGGGATTCACCTCCTCGCGGCGCTGGTGTTGTTTGGCCTCCTGCGGCGAATCCTGGCCGAACGCACGCTCGCTCATCTCGTCCCCGAAGACATCCGCGCGCCGCTCGCGCTGGTCGTGGCCTTGGGGTGGTTGCTGCACCCGCTGCAAACGGAGGCGGTCACTTATCTCTCGCAACGCACCGAGTCGCTCATGGGTCTGTGCTATCTGCTCACCCTCTACGCGTTGATCCGTCTGGCCGAAACCCCATCGTCCCGCTGGTTTGCCGTCGCCGTCATCGCCTGCGCGTGCGGCATGGCGACGAAGGAAGTCATGGTCACCGCGCCGCTGATGGCGTTCCTCTTCGATCGGACGTTTGTGGCGGGAAGTTTTCGCGCGGCGTGGCGGCTGCGCCGGTGGCTCTATCTCGGGCTGGCTTCGACGTGGATCATCCTCGTCTTTCATCTGTCGGGCATCACGCACCGCGGTGTCACGTATGAAACCGTCACGTGGTGGCGCTACGCGCTGATCGAATGCGGCGCCCTCCTCCACTATCTGCGCCTCGCCGTCTGGCCCTCGCCCTTGATCTTCGATTACGGCCCGGAGCTTCCTGCGACGGTTTCCGATTTGATCGGGCCGGCGGTGGTCATCGGCGCGTTGATCGCGTTGGTGGCAGTCGCACTCTGGCGGCGACCCATGGTCGGTTTTGTCGGGGCGTGGTTTTTTCTCCTGCTCGCGCCGACCTCGAGTTTTATTCCGATTGCCGGGCAGCCGATGGCCGAGCACCGGATGTATCTGCCGCTGGCGGCGCTGATCGCGGCGGTCGCGTTCGCCGCTGGCGCGCGCTGGGGGCGAAATGCCCTCCTCGCGCTCGCCGCCCTCGCCGCCCTCGGCAGTTTTCTCACGCACCAGCGCAACGCCGACTATCAGACCGCGGCCAGCCTCTGGCGCGATACGCTCGCGAAGCGGCCGAACAATTCCCGCGCGCACGCGGCGCTCGGCGAAGTGTTGCTGCGTCAAAACGAACTGCCCGCCGCCATCGCCGAGCTGAACACCGCGCTCACGCTCGATTCCAACGATGCCAAGGCGCACAACAATCTCGCGACGGTGCTGCAAGACACCGGACACGTCGACGAAGCCATCGCCCACTATCGCGCCTCGACCCGGCTGGAGCCCAACGTTGCCAGCACGCATTACAATCTCGGCAACGCCCTGCTCGGTCTCGGTCGCACCGCGGAGGCCATTATCGCCCTGGCGCGCGCCGTGGCGCTCGCGCCCACGCTCGCCGTCGCTCACGGCGGGCTGGGGAATGCCCTGGTCGCCGCGGGACGCGCCCCCGAAGCCGTCGCGCACTACCAGGAAGCGTTGCGCCTCGATCCCAATCTCGCGCCGGTGCATTTCGCTTTTGCCAACCTGCTCGCCGGCGCCAATCGCTTTGCCGACGCGATTCCGCATTATGAGGCCACGCTACTCGCTTACCCGGATTCACCCGACGTGCACTTCAACCTCGGCACGATGCTCGCCCTGACGGGCCACACCTCCGACGCGATCAGCCACTACGAAACCACGCTGCGCCTGAAACCGGACTTCGCCGCCGCCCGAGAAAATCTCGCGAAGTTGCGCGCGCTCGATCCGTCCGCGACCAAGCCCTGAGCCGGGCGCTCGCCGTCGATTGGTCGCTCACTGCAATTTTTGCGGCAAAGAACGCACGCGGTTACCCAAGTCATCGAGCAATGCACCGGTTTGCTGCGCGAGGATGTCGTTGCCCGTCCGCAGCGTGCGGACTGGCGTGAAATCCTTGAGCAGCGCGCAATAGTCGCTATTCACCATGATGCCCAGCAACTCCCCGGTCTTGCTGAAAACCAAATCGCCACGCGAGGGCGCGAAGTCACCGAAGAGCCGTTTAAAAAACCGGTTGTCGACCCGCACGAAATTCGGCTCCGAGGCATCCAGCTTGAAACCGACTTCGCCATAGCCTTTCCCGCTGGCGCTGATGAGCACCGCCTCGGGAAACTTGAACGGCTCGCTCGCCAGCGGATAAACCTTGGCGCCCAGCGCCGCGGCCTGCGACGCCTCCACCGGAATCACGAGCACGCGCGGATCGTGCGCGAGGAATTGGAGATTGGCGGCGGCGCTGCGATAGAAGGGCGGGCGCGCGAACTCGATGGCGAACTTCTCCCAGTTATCGCCGACCTCGCTCAACGAGAACACCGTGTCGGCCACGTGCAGGAGCGCGTAGATTTGGCGGCCGTCCGTGATCAGCACGGTCGGCGCTTCCTTGGTGCGGACGTTCGGACTGAAGATCCCTTTGCGCGTCGCCGAGAACGTCGTGCTCACGCGGTTCGCGAGGAAATCGTTGAAGATGACGTTCGCGTTGATCGGGCGGTTGCTGCGGATCTCGGTGGTGAGCTCGCCGGATTTTTCCGCAAGCTGGCCGACGCCCTGCGCGAGTTGCGTGGCGGTTTCCTGGACCTTGGCGCGCTCCTGGCGCTCGGTCTGGACCTGGACCTGGAGTTCCTTGGCCGAATTCTCGAAATTCTTTTTCTGCTCTTCGGCCACCGCGACCATCGTGTAGAGGCCGTTGATTTTCTTGTTCGCGTCCTCGAGATCCTTTTGGCGCGCCGCGAGCGCCGATCGATTACGGTCCGCCTCCGCCTGCTTGTCGGCGAGATCGCGGTGGAGCTGCGCGAGCTGCTCCTTCGTCATGGTCACCTCCTGCGTCGCGGCGGCCACGCGCTTGCCGAGATCGGCGAGGCTGCGCTGCGACTCGGTGAGCGAACTCGCCAGCGTGCTCTTCTCGGTGGCGAGCGCGTTTTTCTCGGCCAGCGCCGCGGTGAGGCTTTGTTCGCGGGCGGCGAGCGCGGCGTCGTTGGCGGCGAGTTTCTGGGCGAGCTGGTTGCGTTGCGTCGATTCGTCGGCCAGCGACTGGCGCATCGTCTCGACCAGATCCTGATCTTTGGTGACGGCGTTGGCGGCGAGCTCGGGCACGGGCGCCTGCGTCAGGCGCGGCGGCTCCGCTTTCTCCCAGCGGGTGAGCGCGAGGAGATTCAGCAGGAGAAAATCGCAGATGATGAGGAGGAGCGTCTTGTTCATGACGTCACGTCAACTTCGACTCGGCCTGGGCCTCGAGGATGAGCTGCCGTTTGAAATCGCGCACGTGGCGGATTTTCACGAGGGCCACACAGATGATGCCAAAGAGATTCGAGGCATAGGCCGCGAGCAGGTTGGGCTCGATGACCCGCATAACCTGCAGGACGAGCGCGGTCGCGGTGCCGGCGATGCCGACGTAGAGCCCGCCGTCGAACAGGTTCTCCTCGTTCTCCATCAGCTTGAGTTTCACGAGCGGCGGCACGGGCTGACGGCCGACCTCGCGGATCTTCACGAGGCAGATGAAATACATCGTGATCTGCAGCGCGGCAAACAGACCGATGGAGAGGAGCGTGGAGGAGTCCATAGTGGTGGCGGGTTGAGATTTTTCGGGAGCAGGAAGTTCGGCGTTGGCGACCAGCACCGGCAGGCGCAAGCGAAGTTGGTATTCGGAAGGGGGCGCGGCGTGCAGGAGAAAGGGTTCGGTGGCGACGACCAGCAGGCCGGCAAACACCACGGACAGCACGCCGCTGCGCAGGTGCGTGAGCGAGGGCAGCGCGAGAGTGCGTTCGAGGGGGCCGACGACGGCACGGTCGAGCCCGCGCAGCACTAGCCACGCGCCAAGCGCGTAGCCGAGATACTTGAGGAAGAGCGTAAGCTGCGGATGCAGCAGGGAAAACGATGCCATCGCGCCCAAAGCGCCGCTGGCCCCGCGATTCACGGGCACCTGGCGCGTGAGCAGTTGTTTGACCGCGCCCTGGCCGTTCGCCAGCGCGAGCTGCAGATCGGCGAGACCGCTTTTGCCGAATTGAATCAGGTAGCCCGCCACGCGATCCGCCGAATCGGAAAACAGCGCCGCGGAATAAATGATCGGCAGCTGGTCCGGCGCGACGCGCGCCAGATGCGCAAATTCCCCGACGGTCTTCGAGCTGTCGGTGCGGCGCAGGAGTTCGCTGAGTTGCGTCCAGTCGAGCCGGCGCCCAAGCGAAAGCAGATCGAGAAAAAACGGCTCGAGTTCGCCCAGTTGTTTCTTCTCGACGGCGGTGTCGGTAAACGCGCGCAGTTCGCGCTGCAGCGGAGGCGCGAAGCGCTCGCCCTGATAGAGCAGCGCCGTCAGCAGGATGAGCGTATCAAGCGGCTGGCCGCCAGCGCGCGCAGCGGGCACGAACCGGCCGGTGGCAGTGAGGTCGCGCAGCTTCAGGAGCGACTGCACGCCGTTGGAACCGGAATTGGCGAGCGACGCGCGGACTTTGTCGCGGGCTTTTTCCGGAATCAAAAACGTGAGCACCGGCGTGCTCCCGCGATGGCCCGAATCGACCCGCAGATTGAACAGCGGATCGAGAAACGGATCCCAGCCGCCCCACGCCATCAGCGCGGGCTGGCGGTGGGCAAAGGCTTCGATGGCCGCGCCGAGCGCGGGCGCCCGGGGATCGTCGGTCGCGCGCGCGGCCGCGAGGACGAGGGCGGCGGGGCCGATTTTTTCCAAGTCCACCAAGTCACGCCCAAAGCCGCCCAGCGTCGCCGTGTCTTTCCCGGCGGCGCGCAGCAACGCCGGGTTGGTCGATTTCAAATTGGCCGGAATCGACCACGCTGCGAACGCCACGACCAAACCACCGAGCACCAAAGCAAAGGCGGCAAACGACGGACGGGGGACGGCGGCGGGAACGCTCATCGAAAAAAGTATTATGTTTGCGGGAGCGCGGATGCAAACCCACGCTGCCCTCTCTCCGACCGATGTCTTTGCCCATTGTTCGCTATAACGATCCCATTTTACGCAAGAAAGGCGCGCCCATCAAGGTCTTCGACGCCGAACTTGCCGCGTTGGCCGGCGAAATGATCGAGACCATGCACCAGGCCAGCGGCATCGGCCTCGCCGCCCAGCAGATCGGCCGCGCGCTCCAGCTTTGCGTCGTCGATCTGCGGGACGCCGAGATCGATTTTCGCTGGGAAATCGACGGCGCACGCCCGCCGCTTGAGCTGTTCATGCCGCTGGTGATCGCCAACCCGATGGTCACCGTCGCCCGCGGCACCCCGGACCTACCCTACGAGGAGGGCTGCCTGTCCTTCCCCCACATTCGCGGCGACGTGATGCGGCCGGACGGAATTGCGGTGAAATTTAAAGACGAGCGCGGCGTGCCCCACGTGCTGGAGTGCGACGGCTTGTTCGCGCGTTGCATCCAGCATGAAACCGACCATCTCAACGGCGTGCTCTTCATCGATCGCATGGAGAAAAAAGTCCGCGCCAGCCTCGACGAGGCTGTGAAGACGCTGGCGAAAGAAACCCGCGACGCCGCAAAATCTAAAACCAACTCATGAGCCAGAAATCGGACGGGATGAACTATGCGCCGCAAGGCAAGCCCAGCCCGGTCGTGAAGCCCGGCGAATTTGCGTTCGCCGCCGCGCACCTCGACCATGGCCACATTTACGGCCAATGCAACGGCCTGCTGGAGGCCGGCGCCGAGTTGAAATGGGTCTACGATCCCGATCCCAAAAAGGTGGAGGCGTTCCGCGCGAAGTTTCCGCAGGCGAAGGTCGCACGTGACGTGGACGAAATCCTCGCCGACTCCACCGTGAAACTGCTCGCCGCCGCCGCCGTGCCCTGCGATCGCGGGCCGCTCGGCTGCCGCGTGATGGAGGCCGGCAAGGATTATTTCACCGACAAGACCCCCTTTACCACCCTCGCCCAGCTCGACCAGGCCAAGGCCGCGGTCGCGCGCACCGGCCGAAAATACATGGTGTATTTTTCCGAGCGGCTGCACGTCGAGTCCGCGATGCATGCCACCGATCTCGTGGCCGGCGGTGCGATCGGCCGCGTCATCCAAGTCATCGGGCTCGGGCCGCACCGGCTCGGCAAGGCGGGCCGGCCGGCGTGGTTTTTTCAGAAGGCGAAATACGGCGGCATTCTCACCGACATTGGTAGCCACCAGTTCGAACAGTTTCTCACTTACACCGGCGCGACCGACGCCACCGTCACGCAAGCCGCCGTCGCGAACTACGCAAACCCCGACACGCCCGAGTTCGAGGACTTCGGGGAAGCGTCGCTCCTCGGCGACAACGGCACTTCGAATTACATCCGCGTGGACTGGTTCACGCCCGATGGGCTCAGCACCTGGGGCGACGGCCGCACGGTTATCCTCGGCACCAAGGGTTACATTGAGCTGCGCAAATACGTCGATGTCGGCCGCGAAAAGACCGGCGACAACGTCTATCTCGTCGACGACAAGGGCGAGCGCCACGTGAACGTCACCGGTCAGGTCGGCTTCCGTTACTTCGGCCAGCTCATTCTCGACTGCCTCAACCGCACCGAGAACGCGATGACGCAGGCCCACGCCTTCAAGGCCGCCGAACTCTGCCTCCGGGCGCAACTCGCCGCGCGGAAAATCGCGTGAACCGCCCCGCATGACTCGCTCGATCGCCACCCGCACCGGTGACGACGGCACGACGGGCCTGCTCTACGGCCAGCGCGTGCCGAAGGATCACCCACAGGTGGAGGCGGTCGGAACGTGCGACGAACTCAACGCCGCGCTCGGCGCCGTGCAGCCCCTGCTCCCACGTGGTGCGCGCGGCACAAAGATCCGCACGCTGCTGCGCACGGTGCAGAAAAATCTGGTCGCGCTGATGGGCGAAATCGCGTGCGGGGAAAAAGACGCGGCGCGTTACGCCAAATCGAAATTCGAAAAGCTTTCCGCGGCCGATGTCGCGCGGCTCGACGCCGCGGTCGCGGAACTCGAGGCGCGCAGCCTGAAGTTCGACGGCTGGGCGACACCCGGCGCCAACGCCCGCGCCGCCGCCTTCGATCTCGCCCGCGTGGCCGCGCGCCGGGCGGAGCGCCGCATCGCCGGTCTGCCCGCCACCGGCCGGCGCGTGCGCCCGGAGGTCCGTCAATTTATCAACCGGCTTTCCGATCTGCTTTGGCTGCTGGCGCGCGAAGCCGAGCAGTAGTGGTTGCGGCTTCCAGCGGCAGGATTCGTTGGCGGGAAGCCGGTGCCACTCTGATGCTACAGTTGCACCAGAACTGACGAACGCCGCCCTTGTCATCGCCGCTGATTCCAACCAAACCAACACCATGCTTCCTGCCCTCGTCATGATCGTGCTGGCCGCCGCTTGGCGCGCCATCGGCGCCCACATTCCCGCCCTGTCTAATTTCGCGCCCCTGATGGCGCTGTCGTTTTGCGGCGCGGTTTACTTTCGCCAAAAGCGCCTGTGGCTCGTGCCGTTTGCCGCCCTGATGATTTCCGACCTCTACCTCGATCCCTATTACTCGAACGTGTTTCACGAAACGTGGCTGTGGCCCAGCGTGGCGACGCGCCTCCTGTGCTTCGCATTCGCGCTGCCGATCGGGGCGCTGGTCGCCTCCGGCAAAAACTGGCTGACGCTCCTCGGCGGCGCACTCGGCTGCTCGCTGTTCTTCTATCTCGCGACCAACACCGACGCGTGGCTGCACGATCCGTATTACGTGAAAACCGCCGCTGGCTGGTGGCAGGCGATGACGGTCGGCCGCCCGGAATTCCCGCCGACGATTTGGTTTTTCCGCAACACCCTCGCGAGCGATCTGCTGTTCACCGGCGTCTTTGCCTACGCGATGGAGTTCGCCGCGCAACGCCGCGGCGAGACGAGTCTGCTGGCGAAACGCGCCACGGCGTGAAGCTCCTCCGCCTCTGGCGGGCCGGTCAGGTGGTTCACCTGACCCTTTTGCGAAATCCACCGGGCGGGTGAGGCATCGACCTGACCTACCCGTTCACAGCAAGTCCGCCGCGAGTTCGGCGAGCTTCGAGCGCTCGCCCTTCATCAGCTTCACGTGCGCGTGAATCGCCTGCCCCTTCATGCGATTGTGGCAATAGACGAGGCCGTTGCTGCGCGCGTCGACGTAAGGATTGTCGATCTGCGCCGGATCGCCGATCAGGACGATCTTTGAGCCTTCGCTGATGCGCGTGATCACGGTCTTCACCTCATGCGGCGTGAGCTGCTGCGCCTCGTCGAGGATGAAAAAGCGCCGCGCGATCGAGCGGCCGCGGATAAATGCGAGCGCCTCGATTTCGACCAGCCCGCTCTTCAACAGCCGCTCGTAGGGTTTGACGGGCGCGGCGTTGCCATGGCCGAAACCATTGTGGCCGTTGTGCGCCGGCTGCGGCGCACTCATCGTGGGGAGAAACTGTTCGTCGCGGTGCTTGTGCTTTTTCTTGGAAACTTTCTTCGCCGCGAACTGCGGATCCTTCGGCGGCTTCGACGGGATGAGCACCTCAAGCGCGTCGTGGTAGGGCTGGAGCCATGGCCGCATTTTCTCCTCGAGCGTGCCAGGAAGAAACCCGATGTCCTTGCCGAGCGCGATCACCGGCCGCGAGATCGACAGGCCGTCGTAACGCGAGTGATCGTCGTGCGTCTGGTGGAGCGCACAGGCGACGGAGAGCAGCGTTTTTCCCGTGCCGGCCTTGCCGAAGCACGTGAGCAGATGGATGCTGTCGTCGAGCAGGGCATCCATGAAGTATTGCTGCTCGAGATTCCGCGCCCGGACCGGAATGCCACCCGGCGCCTTCACGAAATCCGGAATCTTCAGACGGCGCACCAAGCCGTCGCCATAATAGCGTGCCGGCATCGTCTTGCCCTCGTCGGAGCGGAGCAGGACATATTCATTGAGCGAAAGCGGCTTCGCGATCGCAGCGTCGACTTCGAACAAACCTTCCGAACAGAAACGCTGCATCTCGTAGACATTAATCGCGACTTCCGCGTAGCTCGCCTCCTCGTCGGTCTCCGGCACCTTGTCGTTGAGATA